>DASQDT010000001.1:0-30664 GCA_035634035.1 Pyrinomonadaceae bacterium
GCCGCGTCGCCCGCGCCGCCCGCCGGCGAAGCTTCGCCGGCCGCCGCGCCCGAGGGCTCGCCCGCGCCGCAGTACGTGGGCGCTGCGCCGCCCGCGGACGCGACCGCCTCGCCCGCCGCGAGCCCGCAGACGCCGGCCGCCTCGCCCGAGGCGAGCAAGTGATTTCGGGCGCGCGCGAGTGCAGCCGCGCGGTTGGCGGGCGCACCTGAATTCTGCTAGTCTTCTAGCACGTTCGTTGACAACTTCGGCCGAAGTGGCGGAACTGGTAGACGCGCACGTTTGAGGGGCGTGTGAGGCAACTCGTGGGGGTTCGAGTCCCCCCTTCGGCATCAAACTCCTTTTCATGCTTTGCTCGCCCGAAGGTCTTCCGGGGCGGGCAATTTTTTTTTGTCCGAACGGAGTTCGACCGTTCGTCACGCGCGTCCTGCCCGCGGCGCGTTGGAAGCCGGGCCGCCGGGCTGATAAACTCTCCGCGTCAACGTCGAATGCGTCCGCGACTCGCGCCCGCACAGTTCTTCCGTTCAGCGCAGCTCTTATGCTCCAAGCTCTCAGACACTCCGTCGTCAGGCTGCTCGCCGTCGCGGCCGTCGCCGCCTGCGCCGCGCACGCCGCACGCGCGCAGTCGCCCGACGTGGACTACCCGACGCCCGTCTTCACGAACGAGCTGACGGGCCGCATCGCGCCGCGCGACCTCGGCGACGCCCGACTCACGCGCCACTTCTACGCCTTCCGCGCCACCGAGGGCGACCTCGTCATCACCGTCGAGAGCACATACCTTTACGGCTCGGTCGACGTCTTCAGCCTGCCGGCCCTGCGCCCGCTCGCGAAGGTCACGCTCTACGGCGCCTCTTCGCCGACGACCGTCACGCGCAGCGTCTACCTCCGCCGCGAGGAGTCGCTCATCCTCCGCGTCGAGGGGCGGACGATGACCGACGCCGACGCCGTCTACGCCGTACGCTTCTCAGGCTCGTTCGCGCCCGCACGCGCCGACGCGGTGCGCACGCCGCCCGCGCCGGGGCCGACGCCGCAAGCCGTCGCCTCGACGCGACGCGGGCAGAGAACCGCGACCGGCGCGCGCATCAACGAGCCCGCGCCCGAGCCGACGCCGACGCCCGCCGCGACCGAGACGGCCGAGAACGCCACGCCCCGCGCGGACGAGCCCGAAGCCTCGCGGCCGCGCGCGGACGACGAGCGTGCCGCCGCGTCGTCGAGAAGAAACACGCGTCAGGGCGGCACGCGGAGGGGCGCGCGCACGACGCCGACGACCCCGCGTCAGTCCGCGCCGCGCCGCACGACGCGCGACAGCCGGGGAGGGGCGGCGCGGCCGACCGAGCCGGGAGCCGACGAGAGACGAGAACAGGTCGCGAGCGCACGCGAGGCGCGGAGGCGCGAGGCGGCCGCGCGTGACGCCGCGCGACGCGAGGCGAGGGAACGCGAGGCGCGCGAGGCGCGCGAGCGAGACGACACCGCGTCGAATGAGTCCGCGACGGCCGCGACGCCGCAGCCGCCGGGGCCGCGCCTCGTCATCGTCGTCAAGACGGGCGAGACGATTGAGCGCGACATGACGACCGTCCGCCGCGTCACGGTCGAGCGCGGGCAGATCGTCGTCGTCGGCACGGACGGGCGCGTCACGCGCTACCCGCTCGCGAGCGTCCAGAGGATGTCCATCGAGCCATGACCCCCGCGCGGCGACTCCTCCTCGTCATCGCGCTCGGCGCGGCCGCGCTCGTCATCTACTACAAGCTCGGACTCACGCTCACGCCCGAGCGCCTGCGCGAGGCGGGCCTCGGCGGCTGGCTCACGGCCGGCGCCATCATCCTCGCGATGGCCGCCGCGTGGGCGCTCGCGCTGCCGGCCTCGGCCTTCTTCTTCGTCACGCCGCTCCTGTTCCCGCCGCACGTCTCCGCGCTGATTACGACCGCCGGCTGCGCGGCGGGGACGGCCGCCGGCTACGCCGTCGCGCGCTACGTCGGCGGCCCGTGGGTCGAGCGCTTCCGCGACGGCAGGCTCCACCGCTTCCTCTCGCGCCATTCGAGCTTTCTCGTCCTGTTCGGGATGCGCCTCGCGCCCGGCGGCCCGCACGGCTTCGTCAACTACGCCGCGGGGCTCGCCGCCATCCCCTTCGCGCGCTTCGTCGGCGCGACCACCCTCGCGCTCTCCATCAAGTCTTACGTCTACGCTCTGGCCGTCCACAACACGGTCGGCGCGCGCTCTCTGAGCGACGCCCTGAGCGCGCGCACCATGCTCTCACTCCTCGCGCTCGCCCTGCTCGCCCTCGCCGGCCACGTCATGCGCCAGCGCTACGCACGCGCCGGAGTGGAAGACGACGCGACGCCCGCGAGTCGTTAAGCATGGCGGAAAACAAATCTGGCGTTTCCCGCCGGCAGGGTTATAATCCGTCGCGCCGCACACGCCCGCGCGCGAGCGCCCGACCGAAAAGAATGACAACGCGTCCCCGTGCAAAGAAGAGAGCAGCGGAGAGAGGTGCGCCGGCCGGCGCGCCGCGCGTCTACCCGTTCGCGGCCGTCGTCGGTCAGGAGGAGATGAAGCTCGCGCTCGTCCTCGGCGCCGTCGAGCCGCTCGTCGGCGGCGTGCTCGTCATGGGCCACCGCGGGACGGGCAAGTCGACGGCGGTGCGCGCGCTCGCCGAACTCCTCCCGCCGCTCCGCCGCGTCAGCGGCTGCGTCTTCAACTGCGACCCCGAAGACGCGGCGAACCTCTGCCCCGGCTGCCTCGCGCGGCTCGACGCGGACGGCCGACTCCCGCGCGAGCGCGCGCCCGTGCCCGTCGTCGAACTCCCGCTCGGCGCGACCGAGGATAGAGTCTGCGGCACAATCGACATCGGGCGCGCCTTGCGCGACGGCGCGCGCACCTTCGAGCCGGGCCTGCTCGCGCGCGCCAACCGCGGCTTCCTCTACGTGGACGAAGTCAACCTCCTCGAAGACCACCTCGTAGACCTCCTGCTCGACGTGTCGGCTTCGGGCCGCAACGTCGTCGAGCGCGAGGGCGTCTCTTTCAGTCACCCGTCGCGCTTCGTCCTCGTCGGCTCCGGCAACCCGGAGGAGGGCGACCTCCGGCCGCAGCTCCAAGACCGCTTCGGCCTTTCGGTCGAAGTCCGCACGGACGCCGACATCGAGAGTAGAGTCGAAGTCGTCGAGCGCCGCATGCGGTTCGAGCGCGACCCCGAGGCGTTCGCGCGCGAGTGGGAGACGGAGCAGGAGTCTCTGCGCACGCGACTCGCGCGCGCCCGCCGGACGTGCGCGAACGTCGAGCTTCCCGCCGCGCTTCTGCGCGCAATCGCCGGGCTGTGCGCGCGGCACGAAGTGGACGGCCACCGCGGCGAGCTGACAATCGCGCGGGCGTCGCGCGCGCTCGCGGCCTTCGAGGGGCGCAAAAAGGTGACGGCCGACGACGTGCGGCGCGTCGCGCCCCTCGCGCTCCGACACCGACTGCGCCGCGACCCGCTCGCACGGACGCCCGGCGGCGCGCACCTCGACGAGAGCGTCCGCGAACTCTTCGGCGGCGACGGCGGTGACGAAGGCTCTCAACAAACGACGCGCGGCGAGCGCCGCACGACACGCGCCGAGCGTCCCGTGACTGACGGCGGCGACGCGCGCGGCGAAGCCAGCGGCCGAAGCGCGGAAGGTGAGCGCGCCGGACGCGACGACGGCGCGGAACACAACGCGCCGACGCTCGACGCCGCTTTGCCCGAAACGTCTTTTGACGAGCGCGCGCGTCCGCGTTCGGCGACGCCCTCGTCAGCCGTGAGCACCGTTAACGGCGCTCGAAGACGCGTCCGCGCGGGCGGGCGCGCGGACGACTCTGCCGCGCGCGGCCGTTACGTGCGCGCCCGCGCGGCGAACGGAGTCGGCGGCGTCGTCGCGTGCGACGCGACGCTCCGCGCCGTCGCACTCGACGCCCGCGCGCGCGTCAAAGACGACTCTCCGAACTCTCCCCCCCGCGTCCGCGCCGAAGACCTCCGCTTCAAACGCTTCCGGCGCAAGGAGGGCGCGCTCTACATCCTCGCCGTCGACGCCTCGGGCAGCATGGCCGCCAACCGCATCGGTCAGGCGAAGGGCGCGCTCGCGCGTCTGCTGCGAACCTCCTACGTCCGGCGCGACCGCGTCGCCCTCGTCGCGTTCCGCGGCGACGCCGCGCAGACGCTCCTCCCGCCGTCCTCTTCTTCGGCGCGCGCCCGCGCCGCGCTCGACGCGCTGAAGGTCGGCGGCGCGACGCCGCTCCCCTCGGCGCTCCTCCGCGCCCTCGAAATCGTCCGCCGCGAACGCGCGCGCGGCGCGCGCGACATGCGCCTCGTGCTCTTCACCGACGGGCGCGCCAACGTCCCGCTCGCCGCGGGCGTCGAAGGGGCCGACGCGCGCCGCCAAGTCGCGCTCGAAGTCGAACGGCTCGGCGCGGAGATTCGCCGCGCGGGCGTCGAGACTCTGGTCGTCGACACGCGCGAGCGTTTCACTTCGGCCGGCGAGGGCGACGCGCTCGCGCTCGCTCTGGGCGGGCGTTATACTCGTCTCCCTTCACGCGAGCCGGGCGACGCCTTCGCCCGGGCCTTCGACCGATGACGAGCGACGCGACAAAGAAGCCGACGAGCGACGAGCGCGACCGCCGCGTGCTGCGCCTCTACGAGCAGTTGCTCGAAGTCGAGGAGCGGCTCATCCCGACGGGCCTGCACGTCTTCGGCCGCGCCTCCGACGCGGACGAGTGCGCCGACCTGCTCCGCATGGTCGCCTCCTTCGACCGGCCCGAGGCGGGCGCGCGCGCGCTGCCCGCGCTCGTCGCCGAAGGACTCAATCTCGAAACCGCGCGCGCGACTCTTGACGGCGCTGCCGTTGAAAGGATTGCTGACGAGGCGTCGGCGCGCGGGCGCGAGCGCGTTGACGGGGTCGTGCGCGAGTCGGTCGCGCGGTTTTTAAATGCGGGCGCGCGCGAGGCCGTCGAGTACCTCGAACGAGAGGCGCGCGTCGCGCCGTCCGAGTCCGAGAAGGTCTTCGCGCTGCTCGGGAAGATTCGTGAGCAACTGAAGACGAGCGGCGAGCTCGACGGCCTGCTGCGCGCGCTCGGCGGGCGCTACGTCGAGCCGGGGCCGGGCGCTGACATCGTCCAAAACCCTTCCATCCTCCCGACCGGCCGCAACACGCACGCCGTCAACCCCTACGCCGTCCCGTCGGCCGTGGCCTACGAGCGCGCCGGGCGCGTCGTCGAGCTCCTCCTCGAACGCCACCTCGCGGAGCGCGGCCGCTACCCGCGCGCGATGGCGCTAGTCTTGTGGGGCTTGGACAACATCCAGACGCAGGGCGAAGGCGTCGCGCAGGCTTTGCGACTGTTCGGCGTCCGCCCCTTGCGCGACGCGATGAACCGCGTGAGCGGCGTCGCGGCCGTGCCGCTGGCGGAGTTGGGAAGGCCGCGCATCGACGTCGTGATGACCGTCTCCGGCATCTTCCGCGACCTCTTCGGCGCGACGATGTCTTTGCTCGACGCTGCCGTCAAGTGCGTCGCCGCGCTCGACGAGCCGCCGGAGATGAACTTCGTGCGGGCCAACATCGAGGAGCGCGTGGGCGCGGAGGGCTGCGCGCGCGACGAGGCCGCCTTGCGCGTCTTCTCGAACGCGCCGGGCAACTACGGCACGAACGTCAACTTCATGGTGCTCGACTCGCAGTGGGACGACGCCTCGTCGCTCGGCGACCTCTTCGTCACGCGCAAGTGCTTCGCCTACGGCCGCTCGTCTACGGGCGGCGCGTTGGAGGGGCGCGAGGCGCGCGGCGCTCTGGCGGGTGCGCTGGCGACCGTCGAGGCGACGTACCAGAACCTCGACTCGTTCGAGATCGGCGTCACCGACGTTGACCATTATTTTGAATACCTCGGCGGCGTCTCGAAGGCGGTCGAGAGCCGCGCGGGCGAGCGTCCGCGCATTTACCTGTCGGACGCGCTCGCGCGCGAGGCGAAGGTGCGCTCGCTCGAAGAGACCATACGCCTTGAGACGCGCGCGAAGACCTTGAACCCGAAGTGGTACGAGGGGATGTTGCGCCACGGCTTCCGCGGCGTCGCCGAGATCGAGAGCCGCGTCACCAACACGTTCGGGTGGAGCGCGACGGCCGAGGCCGTGGACGATTGGGTCTACACGGAGGTCGCGCGCACTTTCGTCCTCGACGAGGAGATGCTCGAACGGCTCGGCCGGCTTAACCCGCACTCGGCGCGCTCGCTCGTCGCGCGCCTTTTGGAGGCGCAGGGGCGCGGGCTGTGGCAGGCCGAGAGTGAAATCGTGGAGCGTTTGCGCGAGGCGTTCGCGCGTCTCGAAGACCGCATCGAGGGCGTCGCTTGATGAAGGTCACGGTCTTCTACGTCGGGTCGAGTCTGCTCGCGCCCCTGCGCGAGGCCGAGCGGGGGATTAACCGCGACCACGCGCTCGGGCTTGAGCTGGCGGCGCACAACTTGGGCGCGCCTCTCGACGACGAGGCGTGGCGCGCGGCCGAAGGCGACTTGCGCGGGAGCGAGCTCGTCTTCGTCTTTCACGTCACGGACGGCGAGAACGCGTCGCGGCTGATTCGGCTGCTCGAAACGCATGACGCGACCCTGCGCGCCGTCGTCGTCATCAACTGTATGCCCGACCTCATGCGTCGGACGCGCATGGGGAAGCTGAGTTTCGGCGTCGAAGGCCGGGAAGCCGACCCCGGCGAGACGCGAAGGGAAGGGAAGGCGCGCGGGCTCGCGCGCGGCGTGGCGGCGTGGATGGGCGAGCAAGTCAAATCCGCGCGTGCGAAGCGCGGCCCGCGTCACACGCAGTATCTGAAGCTCGTCGAACGCCTGCCCGCGCTCCTCAAACTCGTCCCCCCGGCCGGACGCCTGCGCGACGCCAAACATTACCTTCAACTCTTCTGTTATTTTCTTCAGCCGACGCCCGCCAACGTCCGCGCGATGCTCCTCTACGCGGCGAAGCACTACGCGCCGCGCCCCGCACTCGACCGAATCAAAGTCGCCGCGCCCGAAGCGATGCCCGCCGTCGGCGTCTACCACCCGGACGCGCCCGCGCTCTTCGAGACTTACGAGAAGTTCCGCGCGTGGTACGAGCGGCGCGGCGGACGCGGGCGAGGCCCGACGTTAGACCCGTCGCGCACGGTCGGGCTTCTGCTCATGCGGACGCACGTCGTGAGCGGCGCGTGCGCGCACTACGACGAGTTGATTCGCGCCGTCGAGCGCGAGGGGCTCGCGGTCGTCCCCGCCATCTCGACCTTCATGGACAACCGCGAGGCGTGCGAGCGCTTCTTCGTCGAGCGCGGCGGCGACGGCGCGCGTCGCGCGCGCGTCAGCCAGATAGTTTCGCTGACCGGCTTCAGCTTCGTCGGCGGCCCCGCGATGAACGACAGCGAGGCCGCCGTCGAGTTCCTCAAAGGCTTGGACGTGCCCTTCCGCTCGGCCGTCAGTTTGGACGTGCAGACGGTCGAGGCGTGGGGCGACTCTTGGACGGGCCTTAACCCCGTGCAGGCCGGGATGCAGGTCGCCATCCCCGAAATCGACGGCGCGACCGAGCCGTTCGTCTTCGGCGGCATGACGGCGGCGGGCGACGCTCCCGTCGCGCTCGCCGAACGTTGCGAAAGACTCGCGCGACGCTTGCGGCGCTGGAATGACTTGCGGACGGCGAAGCCCGCGGACGTGCGCCTCGCGTTCGTCATCTTCTGCTTCCCGCCCTCGCGCGGGAACGTCGGCACGGCGGCCGAGTTGGACGTGTTCGAGAGCCTGCGCGAGACCTTCGCGCGTCTGAAGTCGGAAGGCTACGACGTCGAAGTGCCGGCGACGGCCGACGAGCTGCGCGAGAGGATTCTCGGCGCGGGCGCCGGGGATTTTTACGGGCAGCCGGCGCGCGTCGAGTACCGCATGGGCGCGGACGAGTACGCGCGCCTGTGTCCTTACGCGCGCGAGATTGAGCGGGAGTGGGGCGCGGCGCCGGGCGCGATAAACTCTTTCGGCGACGACCTGCTCATCCTCGGCGCGCGCTTCGGAAACGCGCTCGTCGCCGTGCAGCCGACGTTCGGCTACGAGGGCGACCCGATGCGGCTTCTGATGGCGCGCGGCGGCGCGCCGCATCACGGGTTCGCGGCCCTCTACACGTACGTCGAAAAAGTCTTCCGCGCGTCGGCCGTCGTTCACGTCGGGACGCACGGCGCGCTGGAGTTCATGCCGGGCAAGCAGGTCGGGCTCTCCGGCGAGTGCTGGCCCGACCGGCTCATCGGCGAGCTGCCGCACGTCTACCTCTACAGCGTCAACAACCCGTCCGAGGGCTCAATCGCGCGCCGGCGCTCGTACGCCGAGCTCGTCTCCTATCTGACGCCGAACGTCTCCGACGCCGGGCTCTACGCGGGCCTCGCGTCGCTCAAGGAGGAGATTGCGGCCTACCGTCAGGCGGCCGACGAGCGCGAGCGCGAACGCCTCTACGAGGCCATCGAGGCGAAGGCCGCCGCGCTCCACTTCGACGAATCGCTTTAGACGCCGACGCCCCCGAAGGTCTATACTGCCCCCGAACTGCCCCGGAAACTCCCCACCCTTTCGACGGCCGAAACGTAATCCGTCCCCTACAGGACGAAGAGGGTTGTGTCATGTCTCTTCGCGCAAGCAGGCGGGAAGCTTCACTCGCTTTCGTCGTGTCGGCCGCGCTCGCGGCGCTCGCCGCAGTTCTGTTGATTGACGCGCGCGTTCGCGTCCCGCGTCTCGCGGCCGCGGCGCAAACGTCGGAACTGCCGACGCTCGCGCTCACGTCGCCCGTCACAGGCTTCTCGCAGCCCGTCGCCATCACGCACGCGGGCGACGGCAGCAATCGCCTCTTCGTCGTCGAGCAGGGCGGGCGAATCCGCCTCGTCAAAAACGGCGCGCTACAATCCGCGCCCTTCCTCGACATCTCCGCGCGCGTCTCGGCGGGCGGCGAGCGCGGGCTCTTGGGCCTCGCCTTCCCGCCCGGCTACGCGTCGAAGGGCCACTTCTACGTCAACTACACGCGCGCCTCCGACGGCGCGACCGTCATCGCGCGCTACCGGCGCAACGCGTCGAACCCCGACGCGGCCGACCCTTCGAGCGAGCAGATAGTTCTGACCATCGGACAGCCGTTCGCGAATCACAACGGCGGGCAGCTCAGCTTCAGCCCGCGCGACGGCTTCCTCTACGTCGGCATGGGCGACGGCGGCTCGGGCGGCGACCCCGGCAACCGCGCGCAGAACCCCGCCGACCTCCTCGGCAAAATGCTCCGCATCGACACCGAGGCCGCCGGCACGACGACCTACGCCGTCCCGCCCTCGAACCCCTTCGCCGGCCGCGCCGGCTTCCGACAGGAAATCTGGGCGCTCGGCTTGCGCAACCCGTGGCGCTTCTCGTTCGACCGTCAGACGGGCGACCTCTTCATCGCCGACGTGGGGCAGGGCAGTTGGGAGGAGGTCAACTTCCAGCCGGCGGCGAGCGCGGGCGGCGAGAACTACGGCTGGCGCGTCATGGAGGGCACGCACTGCTTCAACCCGAACCCGTGCGACCCGACGGGCCTGACGCTCCCCGTGCGCGAGTACGACCACTCGCAGGGCTGCTCCGTGACGGGCGGCCACGTCTACCGCGGCACGTCCTTCCCGCGGATGCAGGGGCTCTACATCTACGCCGACTTCTGCTCCGGCGTCATCTGGGGCCTGCGCCGCGTCGGCGGCGTCTGGCAGAACTCGGTTCTGCTCGACACGTCTCTGTCAGTCTCCACCTTCGGCGAGGACGAGTCGGGCGAGCTTTACGTCGCGAGCTACGGCGGCGGCACTATCTTCCGCGTCACGGACTCCGCGCCCGCCCCGACGCCGACGCCGTCGCCCATCCCCCCCGCGCCCTCCACCTACCAGTTCTCCGCGGCGCAGTACACCGGCGTCGAAGGGTGCGCGGCCGTCACGGTGACCGTCACGCGCACGCCGTTCGACTCGTCCGGCGCGGTCGGGGTCACGCTCTCGGACGGGACGGCCAAGCAGAAGAGTGACTACACGCTCGCGCCCGGCCGCGTCGTCTTCCAAGTGAATCAGGCGTCGCAGACCTTCAGCGTGCTTCTCAACGAGGACGCGTTCGCCGAAGGGACGGAGACGGCCACGCTCGGGCTCGCCGACCCTGCCTTCGGCGGCTCGGTCGGGGCGCAGGGCACGGCGACTCTCGTCATCACGGACGACGAGACGGTGGACGGCGCGACGAACCCGATTGACGTGACGGACAACTTCGTCTGCCAGCACTACCACGACTTCCTCGGACGCCAGCCCGACGCGGCCGGGCAGAGCTTCTGGGCCGGCCAGCTCAACGCCTGCGGCGGGAACGCCGCGTGCCTCGACGACCGCCGCGAGAGCGTCTCGGCCGCCTTCTTCCTCTCGATCGAGTTTCAGAACACGGGCTATTTCGTCTACCGCTTCGAGAAGGCGTCGTTCGACCGCCGGCCGCGCTACGCTTCGTTCGTCGCCGACGTGCGGAGGGTGGCCGAGGGCGTCGTCATCGGCGAGCCGGGCGCGGAGGCGCGGCTCGGGGCGAACAGGCGCGAGTTCGTCGCGGCGTGGGTCGCGCGTCAGGAGTTCCGCGACGCCTACGACGCGCTGACCAACGCGCAGTACGTCAACGCGCTCTTCGCCAACTCCGACGTGACGCCGACGGCCGCCGAACGCGACGCGCTCGTCTCGGCGCTCAACACGGGCGCGAAGACGCGCGCCGAAGTCCTGCACGAGATTGTCGAGAGCCCGGCCGTCTACAACGCGCAGTACAACCCGGCCTTCGTCCTGATGGAGTATTTCGGCTACCTGCGGCGCGACCCCGACGACGCGGGGTTCAACTTCTGGCTCGGCAAGATGAACGAGCACTCGCGGCCGGGCGAGGACGTGCGCAGCGACTCGGTGGCCTTCGCCCGCGCGCGCCGCGCGCAGATGGTGCGCTCGTTCCTCGTCTCGACCGAGTACCGCGAGCGCTTCGGCCGCCCGTGAGGAGTCAGTCGCTCAAAAGGCGAAGCTCGCGCGCGAAGTCGGCGGCCGTGAGGCGGTGTTTGAAGGCGACTCGGCCGCCCATGACGACGACGGGGATGTCGTAGCCGTAGCGGCGCGCAAGCTCCGCGTCGTCGTCGACGTTGACCTCTTCGAGCGTGTAGAGGTCGGCGCACCGGGCGCGCTCCATCTCGCGCTTGGCCTCGTCGCAGAGGTGGCAGCCGGGCCGCGTGTAAATCGTCACTCGCGCCTTCGTCGTCACGCGTGTTTTGTACGCTCGTAGTAAAAATTAAAAAGCCTTGCCACGGGGCGCGCAAAAATTGTATAAAGACCCCGAAGCCGAGCCATCTTAAATCTTTTTCCCGGCGCGGCGCACTTCATGTCACGCAAAAGCATTTGAATCGAAGGGCCGGCGGAGGTTCACCTCTACTCCCGGTGTAGTTCACAGCCCGGCCCTTCCGTGGCGCGTGCGTGCTTCTACCTGAAACAACGCGACCCGCAAGGCCGACCCCGTCGGTCTGGCCGCGCCCCTCGCTCGCGCGCCACCGTCCCTTGTAAAGGAGTATCGCGGCGTGGATAACGAAAAAAAACCGACACCCCCCGCCGGGGGCGAGCCCGGAGACGCGCCAGCGCGCGACGCCGAGCGCGCGACGACCGCGCCCGCGGCCGACGCCTCTGCGGCGACGCCCGTCACGCCCGACGCCGCCGAAGCCTCGACGGGCACGGTCGGCGAGTCGGCTCCCGCGGGCGACCACCCGTCGAAAGAGACGCCGTCCGCGACTCCGAAGGCGGCGCGCGTCGCGCCCGCCACCGGGGCCTCGAAGACCACTTCGACGCCGACGCCGGCCGTCAACAAGGGCGTCTCCAAAGGCGTCGCCGCGAAGACCCCGGCCGCCGTGGCCGCCGGGGCGAAAGCGCCGGGCGCGCTCGTCGAGTCGGCCGAGGACGCGCCGATTAACAAGATGCGGCGGCGCATCATCTGGGCGAGCGTCGCGGGCTTCCTCGGGACGAGCTTCCTGATGTTCTTCCGCTTCTTCCTGCCGCGCGCCATCTTCGAGCCGTCGAACACCTTCCGCGTCGGCTTCCCCGGCGACTACAACATCGGCGTCGACACCAAGTGGCAGCCGCAGTACCGCGTCTGGGTCGTCAAGAACGCCGAGCGCCTGTTCGTCATCAACGCCGTCTGCACGCACCTCGGCTGCACGCCCGACTGGAAGGAGAGCGAGAACAAGTTCAAGTGCCCGTGCCACGGCTCGGGCTACGACAGCGAGGGCATCAACTTCGAGGGCCCCGCGCCGCGCCCGATGGATCGCGCGCACGTCGAACTCGACGCCGAGGGGCAGATCGTCGTCAACAAGGGCAAGCTCTACACGTGGGAGAAGGGCAAGGATAACCACTTCAACGACGAGGGCTCATACGTCCGCCTCGGGTAGAGGCGGGCGGGCGAAAAATCTTCAAAGACGCCTTCGGGCGGTCACGGAACAAGGGGGACGATTCAAGGCGTAGGCTTCTCTTTCGGCGTCGGCACAAAAGCAGCATCGGGGAGGCACGTGATGGAGCCTGAACGGCCCGAGTCGAACGGCGGCACGAACGGCGGCGACGGCAACGGCGACGGCAAGACCGGGCGCGAGATAGCGCCGGCCGGGTCGGGCCTGCTCGACCGCGCGCGCACGCGCAGCGTGGCCCTCAAGGGTCAGGGCGAGGCCCTGCGCGAGCGCGCCAAGAAGGAGTTCGAGGGCTACAAAGACCCGCAGGAGACGCAGCTCTGGAAGTCCATCTTCCGCGTCTCGCACGAGCGCTCCGACCCGCGCAACCGAAGCCTAGCCGTCCTCTCGAACGTCTTCCTCCACCTCCACCCGGCGAAGGTCAACCGCGACGCCGTCCGCTACAACTTCACTTGGGGGATGGGCGGCATCACCTTCTACCTCTTCATCGTCCTGACCTTCACGGGCGTGCTTTTGATGTTCTACTACCACCCGACGAAGGTGCAGGCGTTCCGCGACATCCTCTACCTCGAACACGACGTGCCCTTCGGCCGGCTCCTGCGCAACATGCACCGCTGGGCCGCGCACCTGATGATCATCACGACGTGGCTCCACATGTTCCGCGTCGTGCTGACGGGCTCCTACAAGCGGCCGCGCGAGTTCAACTGGTGTGTGGGCGTCGTGCTGTTGGTGCTGACGCTGCTGCTCTCGTTCACGGGATACCTTCTGCCCGACGACCAGCTCGGCTTCTGGGCGGTGACGGTCGGGACGAACATGGCGCGCGCCACCCCGATGCTCGGCAGCGAAGGCCCGTTCGGCCCGCAGCTCGGCATGACGCCCTTCAACGACGTGCGCTTCGGCCTGCTCGGCGGGTCAATCGTCGACGCGAACGCGCTCTTGCGCTCCTACATCTGGCACTGCATCGGCATCCCCATCGTCATTTCGATCTTCATGGCCGTCCACTTCTGGCGCATCCGCAAGGACGGCGGCATCAGCGGCCCCGCGCCCGTGATGCTCGAAAGTGAGATGAAGGCGCCGAAGAAGTAGACGCGGAGGCAACATGGCGGCAGAGATCGAACACAGGCCCGGCTTTAGACTGAGCAGGACGCAGATCATTCTGATTGCGACGGCCGTCCTGTTGATTCTCGGCGCGTTCATGGTCGAGGACTGGCATCAGCTCGCCAAGATTTCGTTCGCGCCCGACAACATCCCCATCCTCGCGCTCCTCGTCATCGTCCCGTTCTTCACGTGGCTCGGCTTCAAGCAGTGCGCCGACAACGACAAGCTCATCGACCAACTCGAACAAGACCCCGCGCTCGCCAAGACGCACCACCGCAAAACCTTGCCGTGGCGTCCGGGCTGGGCGCGCGAGCTGCACGTCTGGCCCTACCTCATCCGCATCGAGTTTCTGGCGGCCGTCATCGTCACCGTCATCCTCTTCGTCTGGTCGCTCACGTTGGACGCGCCGCTCGAAGAGCCGGCGAACCCGAACCTGACGATGAACCCGTCGAAAGCGCCGTGGTACTTCCTCGGCCTCCAAGAGATGCTCGTCTACTTCGACCCGTGGATCGCGGGCGTCGTGATGCCGGGCCTGCTCATCGTCGGGCTGATGGTCTTCCCCTACGTGGACGCGAACCCTCTGGGGAACGGCTACTACTCTTGGAAGCAGCGGCGCTTCGCCATCGGGATGTTCCTCTGGGGCTTCTTCATGTGGATCATCCTCATCATCATCGGGACGTTCATCCGCGGCCCCGGCTGGATCTGGTTCTGGCCCGGCCAGACGTGGGATCACAACGCGGTGGTGTTCGACCGCAACCGCGACCTGCATGAGATCGTCGCCGGGTGGGGCCTGACGTTTTTGAACTCGTCGCCCTTCAAAGAGATTTTCGGCTTCATCGTCGTCAGCCTGATTCTCTTGATCGGCGGACTCTTCTTCCACTGGCTGATGACGCGCACCGAGTTCGACCGGAAGATTCTGGCGCGCACGAGTCTTTTGCAGTACCTGACGTTTCAGTTCTTCGCCATCTCGGTTCTGTGGCTGTTCCCGGTGAAGCTTCTGCTCCGGCTGCTGTTCACGATCAAGTACATCTGGGTCACACCGTGGTTCAACGTCTAGCCCTTCGAGCGCGGAGGTAAAGATTCAAGTGGCCGACACCCCTGAGACCGACAAACTCGTCAAGCGTGAGCCCGAGCCGCCGCCGAAGCCCGACGGGCCGGCCCCCGACCCCATCACCCGCCGGACGACGAGCAGCATCCTTCTCATCAGCGCGCTGCTCCTGACCGGCGTGCTCGCGTGGTCGCTGTGGGACGAGGTCTACGGCCAGCGCCCGTGGAAGGATATGCAGGAGAGCTTCGCCAAGCGCTACGAGCGTTACCTGAAGCGCGTCCAGCGCCGCGGCTTCCAGTCGGAGCGCGAGGTCAAAGAGTCGGCCGAGTATCAGGAGCTCGAACGCGCGGCGGTCGAAGCCGAGAACGCCGTCAAGCCGCAGCTCGGCGAAATCGACCGCAAGGTCAAGGCGATTGACGAGAAGCTGGCCGCCGTCACCGACCCCTTCCAAGACAAGCGCGGCCGCATCACCGTCATCAACTACTCGATCGAGGTCTCGGACGAGGACGACAAGGCCGACCTGCGCAAGGAGGCCGACGAGCTGCGGCAGGAGAAGGTCAGAGTCCGGATGCCGGACGGCGACGGCCGGACGCGCGAGGAGCGCCTCAACTACGCGGAGTTGGAGCGCGTCTACAACGAGTTGAAGGGCGAGAAGGCCGGGCTGCTCGTCCAGCGCGGCGAGCTGCTGAAGGATTCGATCGAGCTGCGGCGCAAGCGCGACGAGTACCTCAAAGACAACATCACGCAGTTGAGCGAGCAGCAGGTGGCCTCGCTCCGCAACAAGAACAATAATTTCGAGGTCAAGATGCGGCAGATCAGCGTCCGCGGCGACGAGATGGTCGACCGCTGCGAGACGTGCCACCTCGGCATCCGCGAGCCCATCGACATCCGCCCCGCCGACATGATGTCGACGGGCCGCCGCAACCGCCCCGACCGCTTCGCCCGCGCCTTCGTCAGCCACCCGAGTCGCGAGCTGCTGCAAATCCACGACCCCGAAAAGTTCGGCTGCTCCTCGTGCCACGGCGGCAACGGCCGCGCGACGACGAGCGTCGTCAAGGGCCACGGCCGCCACCGCTTCTGGCTCCACCCGCTCCACGAGCGCGACAACATGGAGGCCGGCTGCCAGCAGTGTCACACCCAAGACCGCGTCCTTCAGGGCGCGCCGATGCTCACCAAAGGCAAAGACCTCTTCCAAGAGCGCGGCTGCGTCGGCTGCCACCGCTACGAGGGCTTCGACCGCGAGTCCGACGCCCTGACGAACACGCGCCAGCTCCTCAAGCAGCTCGACGACGAGCGCATCGCCAACGAGCGCGAGGCGAAGAAGGCCGCGGCCGACAGCGGCACGGCCTCGGACGAGGAGGCCGACGAGCTTCTGCGCCGCGCCGAGTCGCTGCGCGTCACGAACAGCCAGATAGAGGCCCGCATCGACCAGCTTGAGATTCAGTCCCGCCACCTGATGCAGGATCAGAAGAAGGTCGGGCCGAACCTGAAGGACGTGCGCCTGAAGCTCCGCAAGGAGTGGATACCCGAGTGGCTCCGCGACCCGCAGGCGTTCCGCCCCGGCACGAAGATGCCGACCTACTGGTACCTGTCGGGCGAGAAGAAGGGCGCGGGCAACAACATCGCGCCGTCGCGTCAGGAGGAGGAGCGGAAGGCGATTTCGGCCTACCTCTGGCAGTCGGCCTTCGAGGGTCAGCTGCCGCGCCAGCCCGCGGGCGACGGCGCGCGCGGAAAAGAACTCTTCGAGACGCGCGGCTGTCTCGCCTGCCACTCCATCGGCGAGGGCGACGCCGCCGTGGGCGGCGAATTCGCGGCGAACCTCCAGAAGATGGGCGAGAAGGCGAACTACGAGTACGTCGTCCGCTGGATACACAACCCGCGCGAGCGCACCGCGCCCTACTGCCCGAAGGAGCGGCGCGACCTGACGCCGGAAGACTACGCGAAGGCCGGCAAGCCCTACCTGTTCGACTCCTTCAACTCGAAGTGCCCGAACGACGGCTCGGAGCTGCAAGTCCAGAACATGACGGTGATGCCGAATTTCCGTCTCACCGACGCCGACGCGCGCGACATCGCGACTTACCTGATGTCGCTCTCGCAGCGCGGCTCTTACCCGGACGCGTCCTACATGGACGACCCGGCGCTCGCGCAAAAGGGTCAGGCGCTGATCAAGTCTTACGGCTGCGCCGGCTGCCACGAGATACGCGGCTTCGAGGAGGAGCAGCGCATCGGCAAAGAGCTTTCGACCGAGGGCTCGACTCCGATTGAGCGTCTCGACTTCGCGCTGCTGACGCACAAGGCCGAGCGCGGCGAAGACCCGTTCGCCGCACACGGCGAAGGCGGACACGCGGAGGGCTCGGCGGCGGGCGGCACGGAGGGCGCGAAGGGCGGGGCGACGGGCGCGAAGCGCGAGAGCCACAACGGCTGGTACAACCACCGGGGCTTCATCGAGTACAAGCTCGAAGACCCGTCGATCTACGACATGGGCAAGGAGAAGGAGCCGCAGGATCACCTGCGTATGCCCGACCCCTTCCTCAAGCCCGAGTGGAAGACGGCGCTGACGACCTTCCTTCTGGGGAGCGTCGGCACGGAGGGCGCGAACGTCCCCACAGACCTCTTCTACAACCCGACGAATTTGCAGAAGGACATTCAAGACGGCTGGTGGGTCATCAAGAAGTACAACTGCATGGGCTGTCACAACATTCAGGTCGGGCAGAAGTCCGTCCTCTCGGGGATGGACTTGTACAAGGAGGGCGGCGCGCTCGGCACAGACCAACTGCCCCCGGGCCTGATGACCGAGGGCGCGCGCGTCGACCCCGACTGGCTGCTCCGCTTCCTGCGCGACCCGAGTCTCAGCGGGCGCGACGACGAGGAGATGACCGCGCCCTCCGCGAACCGGCCCGGCTCGCCCACGCGGCCCGACACGAACCCGCAGACCTTGCACGGAAGCCCCGGCGGCGACGCGTCGCAGCAGGGCGGCGCCCTGTCGCCGTCGGGCCAGCCGCCGAATACGGCCGGCCAGCCGCCGAACGCGGCCGGCGGGGGCGGCGCGGCGGCGAACGCGCAGCGGCCGCCCGGCCTCGCGCCCGGCCCTCTGCTCCGCCCGCAGCCGGGCGAGGACAAGAACGGCGTCCGCACCTACTTGCGCGCGCGGATGCCGACCTTCAACTTCTCTCCGAACGAGCTGCGCACGCTCGTCCGCTTCTTCCTCGCCGTCTCGTCGCAGCAGGAGCCTTACATCAAGGAGCGGCTTGAGCCGCTGACGGCCGAGGAGCGCGGCTTGGCGCGGGCGCTGTTCACGTCGCAGGCCGCGCCGTGTCTGAAGTGCCACCTGACGGGCAACGCCGAGCACGACAAGACGGCCAACGCGCCGAACTTCCTTCAGGCGGGCGAGCGTCTCAAACCCGACTGGACTTGGCGCTGGCTGCTCGACCCGCAGCGCATCATGCCGGGGACGGCGATGCCCTCGAACCTCTTCAAGCGCGAGGGCGAGCGCTGGGTCTTCAACGGCCCGCTGCCGCCCGGCGCGGAGAACTACACGGGCGACCACGCGCGCCTGCTCGTCCGCTATATGCTCCAACTGACGCCGCAGGAGCAGCAGTCGATCGCCGGAGGCTCGCGCGTCCCCGCCACGTCGGGCTCGCCGCCCGCGCCCGCGCCGACGGGCGTCGCCTCCTCGCACAACGGCCTGCGCCCCAGCGCCTCGCACCGCACGACCACGACGCGCGAGCGCCGCGCGTCGGCCGCGGCGAGGGGTTCGCGCGGAGGAAAGTCCGCGCGCGCGTCCGCGTGGGCGGGGAAGTCCGCGAGGCGCGGGCGCAGGGTCGAGGCGTCGAGAGTCGTGCCGAGGCGCGCGCGGCGCGAGTCGGCCGCTCTGGCGCAGGGGGCGGGGCGTTTCTCGCCGTGACGGTTTGGCGGTATCATATTGCCAAATTCTTTTGAGGAGGAATCTTCAATGCGTCTGTTACGCGCGCGTTCATTCGTCGCGCTCCTCGTCGCCCTGTGCCTTCTGACCTTCGCCGCCGCGTGCGGCCGCGGCGACGACGACGAGGAGGACGACGGGCCGGCCGGCCCCGAGGCGGCCGACACGCAACTCACGCCCTACGCGAGCAAGGGGAACGAGGGCTCCATCGCCGGCGTCGTCAACTTCTCGGGCGCGGCCCCCGAGGCGCGCGCCATCTCGATGTCGCAGGACTCGGTCTGCGAGTCCTCGAACCCGACCGCCAAGTCCGAGGACGTGGTCGTCAACGGCGACAAGCTCCAGAACGTCTTCGTCTACCTCAAGGACGGGCGCATCAGTGACGGCCAGAAGGGCCTCAACACGCTCAGCTTCAACGCGCCTTCGGAGCCGGCCGTCCTCGACCAGAAGGGCTGCCAGTACGTCCCGCACGTCGTCGGCGTCATGACGCGCCAGAAGCTGAGCGTGCTCAACAGCGACCAGACCGCGCACAACGTCAACGTGCAGGCGACGCGCAACGAGGGCTTCAACTCGTCGCAGACCGCCGGCCAGCCGCCCATCGAAAAGACTTTCCTGCGGGCGGAGACGCTCATCCCCGTCAAGTGCAACCAGCACCCGTGGATGCGCGCCTACATCGGCGTCCTCGGCCACCCCTTCTTCGCCATCACGGGGCCGGAAGGGAAGTTTGAGATTAAGAACGTCCCGCCCGGCACTTACACGCTCGTCGCGTGGCACGAGCGCTTCAAGGAGAAGACGCTGGCGAACGTCACCGTCGGCGCGAGCGAGACGAAGGGCGAGCAGAACTTCACCTTCGACGCGGCCGCGGCCCTGAACGAACTCGACGGGGGCTCGTTCACAGTCCTCCCCGCGCTCGAACTGCCTTCGCTCGCGGGCGGGCGTCACCACTGAAGAAGTCGCGGCTCCGAGCCTAAGCATGAAGGAACGCGCACTCGAAATTCACACGACGCCCGAGGTGGTCGTCCCGGACGCGCCCGCGGAGGCCGCGCGCGGGCGCGCGGGCGACTACGTCGAGCTGACCAAGCCGCGCATCACGCTGCTGATACTTCTGACCTCGGCCGCCGGCTTCTGTCTCGGGTCGAGCGCGGGCGTCGACTACCTCGCGCTCGCGCACGCGACGGTCGGCATCGGGCTCCTGTCCTCGGGCGTCTCGACGCTCAACCAGTTCATGGAGCGCGACCTCGACCGCCTGATGCGGCGCACGCGCGCGCGCCCTCTCCCGGCCGGCCGCCTCGACGCGCGACACGCGCTCCTGTTCGGCGCGGCTCTGACCGTCGGCGCGGAAGTCTACCTCGCCGCGTTCGTCAACCTTCTGACGGCCGCGCTCGGCCTCGTCGTCATCGCCGGCTACGTCTTCTGCTACA
This sequence comes from Pyrinomonadaceae bacterium, assembly GCA_035634035.1. Taxonomy (GTDB): domain Bacteria; phylum Acidobacteriota; class Blastocatellia; order Pyrinomonadales; family Pyrinomonadaceae; genus DASQDT01. The sequence goes on from DASQDT010000001.1 coordinate 19,902, forward strand.
CGCCCCTGAAGACGAGGACTTCGCTCTCGACGGTGGTCGGCGCGGTGCCGGGCGCGATGCCGCCTCTGATGGGGTGGACGGCCGCGGCCGGGAGCGCAAACCTTGAGGCGTGGGCGCTCTTCGCCATCCTGTTCGCGTGGCAGTTCCCGCACTTCCTCGCCATCGCGTGGATGTACCGGGAGGACTACGCGCGCGCCGGCATCGTGATGCTGCCCGTGGTCGAGCCGGACGGGCGGCGCACCGCGCAGCAGATAGTCGTCTGGACGCTCCTGCTCGTGCCCGTCAGCGTCTTCCCGACGATGCTCGGCACGTCGGGCCGCCTCTACCTCTTCGGGGCGCTCGCGCTCGGGCTCGCGCTCATCGCCAGCAGCATGTCGGCCGCGTCAATGGCCTCGCGCCACGGCGCGCGCCGCCTGCTTCTGGCCTCGGTTCTGTACCTGCCGCTCCTGTTCGGTCTGATGGTCGTCAACAACTACTGGCGATTTTAGATTTGCGATTCCTGATTGCCGCGTCCTGTTCCGAATCGCAAGTCAAAAATCTAAAACTCGGGAGATTCTTATGGGTCGTGCGCTGGCCATAATCATCTGGGTGATGACGGTCGCCTCGGTCGTGATGTTCGTCAACCCGCGCTGGTGGCTGCCGCCCGCCATCACCGAGCACGGCCCGGCCTACGACCGGCAGTTTCTCATCACCATCGTCGTCGTCGGCTTCGCCTTCGTCGCCTCGCAGATCGCGCTCGGCTACGCCGTCTGGCGCTTCCGCGACACGGGCGACGGCACGCGCGCCGTCTACTCGCACGGCAACAACCGCATGGAGATGATCTGGACGGCCATCACGGCCGTCATCTTCATCGGCGTCGCCGTCCTCGGCCAGCAGGTCTGGGCGAGCCTCCACTTTCAGGACGCGCCGGCCGGCTCGTCGAAGGTGCGCGTCGTCGCCCAGCAGTTCCAGTGGAACTTCCACTACGCCGGAACCGACAACACCTTCGGCCGCACCGAGCCCGCGAAGATAGACGACTCCGCGCTCAACTTCATCGGCCTCGACGACGCCGACCCGGCCGCGAAAGACGACGTCGTCGTGCCCATCCTCATCACGCAGGTCAACCGTCCGGTCGAGCTGACGATGCGCGGGCGCGACGTGACGCACAGCATCTGGGTTCCCGAGCTGCGCTTCAAGCAGGACACCGTGCCCGGCATGGACATCACCGTCCACTTCAAGCCGGAGAAGGTCGGGCGTTACGAGCTGGCGTGCACGGAGCTGTGCGGGCAGCTCCACTACAAGATGAAGAGCTACCTGCTCGTGCTCCCGGCCGAGCAGTACAACGAGCTGATGGCGATGCCGCAGGCGCGCTTCCAGTCGCGCGTCTCGGAGCTGAGCCGGGAGTACCCGCTCCCGAAGTACTGACCCGAGAAGGCGCGCTAATTCAGAAAGCCCCCGACCGAGAGGAGAGCTGAAAAAAAATGGCAGAGGTTGACCCGGGCCACGAGACGCACGGCGAGACAGGCGCCGGCCACGACGCCCCGCACGCCGCGGCCGGACACTCGCACCACGCGCCGCCGTCGGGCTTCATACGCAAGTACATCTTCAGCGTCGACCACAAGGTCATCGGCATCCAGTACCTGCTGCTCGCGCTCTTCTCGGTCTTCGTCGGCCTCATCATGTCGGTCTTGATGCGCCTCAAGCTGACGTGGCCCGACCGCGGCTGGCCGCTGCTCCAGACGCTCTTCGGGGCGGAGGCCGCGCCGGGCGGGAATATGCAGCCCGAGTTCTACCTCTCGCTCGTCACGATGCACGGCACGATCATGGTCTTCTTCGTGCTGACGACCGCGCCGCAGGGCGGCTTCGGCAACTACTTCCTCCCCATCCAAATCGGCGCCGAGGACATGGCCTTCCCCGTCCTCAATATGCTCTCGTTCTGGGTGACGCTGGTCGGACTCATCGTCATCATCTCGGCCATCTTCTTCCCCGGCGCGGCGAGCGTCATCGGCCCCACGGGCGGGTGGACGGGCTACCCGCCGCTGAGCGCCATCGGCGACAAGCTCAACGTGCCGGGGCAGGGGATGGGGATGAACTTGTGGATCACGAGCATCGCCATCTTCTGCGTCGCCTCCCTGCTCGGCGCTCTGAACTTCATCACGACGCTTCTCAACATGCGCGCGCGCGGGATGAGTCTCATGAGGATGCCGCTGACGTGCTGGTCTTGGTTCACGACCGCCGTCCTCGCGCTGCTCTCTTTCCCCGTCCTGCTCGCCGCCGGCATCCTGCTCCTTCTCGACCGCAACGCCGGCACGAGCTTCTTCGTCCCGACCGGCCTCTGCTGCGGGCAGAACGGCGTGCTCGACCATCAGGGCGGCTCGCCGATCCTCTGGCAGCACCTTTTCTGGTTCTTCGGACACCCCGAGGTCTACATCGCCATCTTGCCGGGCATGGGCGCGACCTCGCACATCCTCTCGACCTTCGCGCGCAAGCCCGTCTTCGGCTACCGCGCGATGGTCTTCGCGATGTTCGCCATCGGCCTGCTCGGCTTCTTCGTCTGGGGCCACCACATGTTCATCTCGGGGATGAGCCCCTACAGCTCGATGGCCTTCTCCATCCTGACGCTCTCCATCGGCGTGCCCTCGGCGATTAAGACCTTCAACTGGCTGGGGACGCTGTGGGGCGCGAAGATTCGTTTCACGACGCCGATGCTTTTCGCGCTCGGCTTCGTGTCGCTCTTCGTCGCGGGCGGGATCACGGGGCTCGTCTTGGGCCAGACCTCGCTCGACCTCTCGATGCACGACTCCTACTTCGTGCTCGCGCACTTCCACTTGGTGATGGGCGTGGCGGCCATCTTCGGAATGTTCGCCGGGATGTACTTCTGGTTCCCGAAGATGTTCGGCCGGATGATGAGCGAGCGTCTGGGTAAGATTCACTTCTGGCCGACGCTCATCGGCGTCTACCTCATCTTCATCCCGATGCACTCGATGGGGCTCGTCGGGATGCCGCGCCGCTACTCGTCCTTCACCGAGTACGAGTTCTTGCGCCGCGTCGACCCGCTCGTCATGCTCGTCACCATCGCGGCCATCGTGACGGCGGCCGCGCAGCTCATCTTCCTCTTCAACTTCGTCTGGAGCCTGTTCAAGGGCAAGAAGGCTTCGGCGAACCCGTGGGAGGCGACGACTCTGGAGTGGGCGACCACGTCGCCGCCGCCGTTCGACAACTTCGGGGGCAAGGAGCCCGAGGTCTACCGCGGTGCGTACGAGTACTCGGTGCCGGGCGCGCCCGACGACTACATCATGCAGACCGACCCGTCGGTCTACGACGAACACGGGGAGGGCGGGGCGGCTCGCGGAGCGCCGCGCCGCGACGCAGTGAGGGGTGGCGGTAATGGTCACGACGGTCACGACGGGCACTAGGGAGCGCGTCGACGAGAAGCGGGGCGTCGACCTCGGCGGGCGGCCGCCGCGCGGCGGCAACGGCTCGCGCGGGCCGAACGGCAAGGGGCCGGGCGGCGGGGGCGGCGGGCGCGGGCAGGAGTGGTCGCCCGAGCGCTACCGCATCGGGATTCTCGTCGCGCTGGCCTCGATACTGATGATGTTCACGGCGCTCGTCAGCGCCTACATCGTCCGCTCGGGGCTGCCGACCTCGACCGACTGGCGGCCCATCGCGATGCCGCGCGCGCTCGTCGTCAGCACCGCGCTCATCGTCCTGAGCAGCGTGACGGCGCACTTCGCCAACGCCGCCGCGAAGAGGGGCCGCGAGGCCGCGCTCAGGGGCTGGCTGGCGGCGACGCTCGCTCTGGGCCTCGGCTTCTTGGCGTCGCAGTTCTTCGCGTGGCGCTCTCTGGCGGCGCAAGGCGTCTTCCTCGCGTCGAACCCGCACAGCTCCTTCTTCTACCTTCTGACGGGGCTGCACGGCGTTCACCTTCTGGGCGGCATCCTCGCGCTCGCCTACGTCCTGTGGCGCGCGGTGGCGCGTGACGCGAGGCCGCACGCCGAGGCGCGGCTGAGGGCGGCGACGGCGGCGGCGGCGGTCTACTGGCATTTCATGGACGCGCTCTGGGTCTTTCTCTTCCTTCTACTCTTCGTCTGGAGGTGACCGGGACTTTGACGACCGAAGCGCACGCGCAAAGAGGGCAGGTCATTTCGGCCGACTGGGGCGGCGGCACGCTCCCCTACCGCGTCGGGCACAAGAAGCTCGGGATGTGGCTCTTCATCGTGTCCGACGCGATGACGTTCTCGGCCCTGCTCATCGGCTACAGCTATGTCCGCGCGGCGAGCGACCAGTGGCCGACGCCGTTCCCCTTCTACCCGAGCATCATCTTCTCGACCGTGATGACGCTCTGCCTCCTGACTTCGAGCTACACGATGGTCAAGGCCGTGCAGGCTTCGGCGCGCAACGACCTCCCGGCGACGCAGCGCTGGATCATGGGGACGATTCTCGGCGGGCTGGCCTTCCTCGTCCTCCACCTCATCGAGTGGAAGCACCTCATCGACGAGGGCCTGCGCCCGTTCCGCCTCGCGCACCACATGGCCGAGCACTGGCCCGCCGCCCCGCCGCTCTTCGGCGCGAGTTTTTTCGCCATCACGGGGCTGCACATGTTCCACGTCCTGACGGGCATCATGTACTTGGCGTGGGTCATGCTCCGCATCCGGCGCACGCGCCACGAGGACGTCGAGATAAGCGGGCTCTACTGGCACTTCGTCGATCTGGTCTGGATGTTCGTCTTCCCGCTCATCTACCTGATGTCGGTCGACTACTGAGGAGGAGGCCGAAAGGATGGCAAGCCCCGTTGACTCTCTGAGAGGTCTGCTCAAGAAGCAGGACGTGATTCTGATGGCGCTCTGCGCGCTTCTGGCCGCGGGGTTTCTGGCGCTCGCCATGTCGAACGTCACGCTGTCGGCCAACTTCCTGACCATCGACAGCCTCTTCTTCACGACCGTCTGCCTGCTGCTCGCGCTCGTCTTCCTGAGCATCCCGGCGCTTTATTTGAAGGAGCGCGGCGTGCTCGCCAACCCGTTCGCCGTCGGGGGCGAAATCCCCGCGGCGCGCGTGGCCGAGCACGTCCACTTCGAGGGCTCGACGAAGCTGTTTCTGGCCGTGCTCGGCGGGCTTCTCGTGCTCACGCTCATCGAGGTCATACTCGCCTACATCCACCTGAACCTCGTCCTGATGCTCGTCATCCTGATGGGGCTTTCGATAATCAAGGCCGCGCTGATCATGGCCTACTTCATGCACCTGAAGTTCGAGCGCATGAGTCTGGTGCTGACGCTCGTCCCCATCCTCGTCGTCTGCATCTGCCTGCTGCTCGTCTTCTTCCCCGACAGCCTGCGCTCGCGCCACCTGCGCGCGACGAAGGCGGCCCCGGCCGCGGGGGCCGCCCCGGCGGAACACTGACGCGACAAGGTTTCGGCCGACGAGAAGCTGGTGAGAAGATGACTGACGCGCGCAAGAGACTCTTAATCGCCGCGGCCGCCGCACTCGTCACGGCGGCGGCTCTGACGGTCGTCCTCGCGCCCGAGGCGTCGGCGCAGTGCGCGATGTGCCGCGCGACGGTGGCGGCGGCCGGAGAGCGCGTGGCGCGGACGATGAACGCGGCGATGCTCGTCCTGCTCGTCCCGCCCGTCGCCATCTTCTGCACGATCTTCGCGGCCGTCGCGCGCGGCCGCAAAAACGCGGACGGCGGCGACGGCGAAGGAGGCGCGTGATGGCTGACGAGCTCGTCCCGGCGGTCGACGTGGCGCGGAACACGATACGCGGGCGCGCGTGCCCCGCGTGCGGCGGCAAGATCATCCCGTCGAACCGCGCCGTCTACCAGAGCACGACCGCGCCGGGCGACGTGTTCCCGCTCTGGGAGTGCGAGCGCTGCGGCTACGCAGAGCTCTCGGAGAAGAAGGCCCCGCCCCCGAAGCCCGCGCACGCGCCGAAGAAGGCGGGCTGACGACGGGAGGAGGGGGGCGCGCGGCGCGGGACGTGCGATGGCGGAGAACGACGACATGACGCGGCGCGTGCTGCGTCTCTTCGGCGAGTGGGGGCGCGAAGTGCTCGACCTCCACGAGCTGTTCGAGGCGGGCGACTCGAACGACCCCGACGCGCGGCGCGAGGTCTTCTTCACGGTCGAGCGCCTCGTCGAAGAGGGCCTGCTCGAAGAGCGCGGGAACGACTTTTACGCTTTGACCGAAGAGGGGCGGAAGAGGGCGGCTGGCGAAGGCGGCGACTGAAACTGTGCGCGCATGAACGACTCGCCCCTCCCGCACCTGAACGCCGTCCTCAACGCGTCGAGCTTCCTCCTCCTCGTCGCCGGCTTCGTCTTCATACGCCGCCGCATGGTCACGCCGCACGTCGTCTGCATGGTCGCGGCGCTCGCCGTCTCCGCAATGTTCCTCGTCTCGTACCTCGTCTACCACTACAACTACGGGTCGGTGCGGTTTCAGGGGACGGGCGCGGTGCGCACGGCCTACCTGCTGATTCTCGTGACGCACGCCGTCTTGGCCGTCGTCATCGTCCCGCTCATCGTCCTCACCTTGCGTCGCGCCCTGCGCGGCGAGTTCGCGCGCCACCGCCGCGTCGCGCGCTGGACGTACCCGCTCTGGCTCTACGTCTCCGTGACGGGCGTCGTCGTCTACCTCATGCTCTACAGACTCTACCCGGCCGGCTGAGGTCTATTTATGACGGGCGACGGCGAACAAGTTTCGGCGCCGGAGACGGGCGCGGCCGCGCAGCGACGCAAGACGCCGTGGGGCTTGGCCGTCGTCGCCGCGGCCTTCGTCGTCGTGCCGTTCCTCTACTGGTACGGGACTTGGTTCGGGCGCGAGCTTTCGGACGAGCAGATTGAAGAGTACCTGACGAAGGACGACAACCCGCGTCACGCGCAGCACGCACTCTCGCAGATAGCGAAGCGCGTCGAGGACGGGCGTCCGGGCGCTGAGCGTTGGAACGCGCGCGTGGTCGCGCTCACGGAGAGCCCCGTCCCCGACCTGCGCATGACGGCAGCGTGGGTGATGGGCGTCGAGCACCGCTCGGAGGAGTTCCGCGCGGCGCTCGTCAGGCTCTTGGAAGACCCCGAGCCCGTCGTCCGACGCAACGCCGCGCTCGCGCTCGTCCGCTTCGGCGACGCGCGGGCGCGGCCGGAACTCCTCACCATGCTGCGCCCCTACACCGTCACGGCCGAAACCTCCGGCACGGCGCGCACCGCGCTCACGCCCGGCACGGAAGTCTCGCGCGGCTCTCTGCTTCTCAAATACGCGGAAGGCGACGCGGTCAGGGAAGTGCGCGCGCCCCTGCCGGGGAAGATAGAGCGCGCGCTCGTCGAGGAGGGCCGGAGCTTCGCGGCGGGGAGCGAGCTGTTCGTCCTCGCCCCCGACTCGGGGCAGGTCAGAGACGCCCTCATCGGTCTGATGTACTTCGGGCGGGCGGAGGACTTGCCGGAGGTCGAGCGCACCGGGCGCGAGGAGGGCGCGACCGACGAGGTGAAAAAACAAGCGGCGCTCACGGCCGAGGCCGTCAAGCGCCGCGCTGCGACGAAAGAATAGATTCTGTGACGCGCGTCCGCGCCTAGCGCGCGGGCGGCGGGGCGTCGGGGAGGTCGACGCCGTGCATGGCCTCCCAGTCGTCGGTCGGGATCATCTCGATGGCGTCCCACGGGCAGCCGTCGAGGAAAGCGCCGTCCGGCCCCTTGCTGATGCACTTCTGGCAGCCGATGCACAGGTAAGGGTCGACCTCGATGCGCCCGAACGGCGGGTGGTCTTCGTCCGGCACCCAGAACATACAGGCCTCGATGGGGCAGTACTCGATGCAGGCGGGCGAGCCGGCGCAGCCCGTGCAGCAGTCGGTCGTGATGGCCAAAAGGCGCGGCTTCTTCTTGCGCGTCGCCTTGCCGTCGCCGACCGACATGGGCCAATGTTTTTCGACGACTTCGATCATTCTTGCTCCGTTCGCGGGCGGGTGAAATGTTGACCGGACGGCGAAACTTTAACACGCCCCGCGCCCCGTTAACAAACACTTTCTCGGCGCGAGTTTATCTATGACGGCCGCGCGCGGCTTCGTGTTAAAATCCGCTCACACGTCAGTCGAAAAACTTTATCGTCCGTCACGAACGTGGGTCGTGGAAAGGCGACCCGAGGCGCGCCGCCGAGTGCCCTCGAAACTGAAAACGCGCATGGAGACTGTCACCGGAATCTTCAACTCGCGCGCCGACGCCGAGCGCGCCGCCGAACAACTCCGCTCGTCCGGCATCGACGACGAACGTATCAGCCTGCTCGCGCCCGGCACGACGCCCGAGCAGATCGAAGAGAAGGTGCCGACGACCGAGACCGAGCAGCCCGGCATGGGCAGCGCCGTCGGCGGCACGGTCGGCGGCGCTCTGGGCGTCGCCGGCGGGCTGCACTTGGGGGCGGCCGTCGCGAGCCTGTTCATCCCCGGCGTCGGGCCCGTGATGGCCGCCGGACTCGTCGGCGCGGCGCTCTTGGGCGCGGGCGGCGCGGCGGCGGGCGCGGTCGCCGGAGGCGCGATGGAGGACACGGTCGCGGGCGGGCTCCCGGCCGACGAGCTCTACGTCTACGAGGACGCTCTGCGAAAGGGGCGCTCGGTCGTCGTCGCCGTCGCCGACACGGACGAGCAGGCCGAGGCCGCGCGCGCGGCGCTCTCGGGGGGCGGAGCCGAGTCGGTCGACGCGGCGCGCGAGAGCTGGTGGGTCGGCCTGCGCGACGCCGAGGAGGCCGAGTACGCGGGGCACGGCGGCGACTTCACGCGCGACGAGGAGACCTACAGACGCGGCTTCGAGGCTTCGCTCCACCCGTCGGCGCGCGGCAAAGCTTACGACGAGGACGCCGACCGCCTGCGGAGCTGCTTCGGGAACCTCTGCACGGAAGAGCCCTTCCGGCGCGGCTACGAGCGCGGGCGCACGTTCGAGCGCGGCATGGCGGAGAAGTACAAGGGTTGAGAGAGACGCTGCTCAACGTCCTAGTCTTCGTCGCCATCCTCGCGGCGAGCTTCCTTATCACCAACTGGTTCGCGCGGACGATGTACCGGCGCTGCGCCGCCTGCGGCACGCTCAACGCCAAGCGCCGCGAGCGCTGCCGCGCCTGCGGGCGGGAGTTCGCGCAGACCTGACGGCCGCGCGGCGCGAACGCCGCGGAGACTTTCTGATGCGACGCCCGACCACCTTTCTCGTCATCCTTCTCATCGCGGCCTTCACCTTGAGCGACCGGGAGACTACAAGAGCGCAGGGCCAGCGGGCGAGCGTGCCGCCCGAGTGGCTGACGCACGCCGAGAAGACCGACTACCGCGAGACGCCCGACTACGAGACGACGATGGCCTACGCGCGACGCCTCGACGATGCCTCGCCGTGGATTCGTCTCACGGAGTTCGGCCGGAGCGGCGAGGAGCGCGCGCTGCCGCTGCTCGTCGCGGCGAAGGGCGACGCGGGCGCCTCCCCGCAGGCCGCGCGACGCGCCGGCCGAGCGGTCGTCCTCGTCCAAGCCTGCATCCACGCGGGCGAGACCGACGGCAAGGACGCGGGGTTGGCGCTGCTGCGCGACATCGCGGTGACGAAGGAGCGCGCCTCGCTCCTCGACCGCGCCGTCGTCCTCTTCATCCCCATCTTCAACGCGGACGGGCACGAGCGCCGAAGCCCCTACAACCGCATCAACCAGAACGGCCCCGCCGAGATGGGCTGGCGCGGCAACGCCTCGAACCTGAACCTGAACCGCGACTACCTGAAGGCCGACGCGCCCGAGACGCGCGCGTGGCTGCGACTCTGGAACGAGTGGACGCCCGACCTCTTCCTCGACTGCCATGTCACCGACGGCGCCGACTTCCGCTACCACGTCACCTACCAGTTCGAGCAGCACGAGAACGTCGCGCCGAGCGTCGCCGCGTGGTCGCGCGAGGCGTTCGACGGGCGCATCGTCCCGGCGGCCGGGCGCGGCGGCCGTCTCTACTCGCCCTACATGGTCTTCCGCGACAACCGCGACCCGCGCAAGGGCATCGACAGCTTCATCGCCTCGCCACGCTTCGCGACGGGCTACGTCCCGGTCGTGCGCAACCGCCCCGCGCTCCTCATCGAGACGCATATGCTCAAAGACCACCGCTCGCGCGTGCTCGGCACTTACGACCTTTTAGTCGCCGCGCTCGAAGAGGTGAACCGCGACCCCGAGGCGTTGATGAGGGCGGGCAAGCAGGCGGACGAGCAGACGGTCGCGGACGGCGGACGCTACGACCCGGCGCGACGGGTCGCGCTCTCAGTCGCGCTGACGGAGACGCCGACCGAGAAGCTCCTTAAAGGTTTCGAGTACAGGACGGAGCTGAGCGACATCTCGGGCGACGTGCGCGTCGAGTGGACTGATAAGCCGCGCGACATGAACGTGCCCTTCTACACGACGGCGCGCGCGTCCGCGTCGGTCGCGCCTCCGCTTCATTACCTCATCCCGCCGCAGTGGACTTCCGTCACCGAGGTTCTCAAGGCTCACGGCTTGCGTCTGCGCCGTCTGGCGTCGCCTCTGACGGTTGAAGTCGAGAGCTATCGTTTCTCTGACGTGAAGTGGGGGGCGCGTTCGTTCGAGGGGCGCGTGCTCGTGTCGTTTAAGACGGAGCCTCTGAGGGAGCGGAGGACGTACGCGGCCGGGTCGGTCGTCGTCGAGATGGCGCAGCCGGCGGCGCGCGCCGCGCTCCACGCGCTCGAACCTTCCGCGCCCGACTCGCTCGTCTCGTGGGGCTTCTTCAACCCCGTCTTCGAGCAGAAGGAGTACGCCGAGAACTACATCCTCGAACGGCTCGCGCGCGAG
>DASQDT010000002.1:0-15558 GCA_035634035.1 Pyrinomonadaceae bacterium
CTCTTTCGTTCGGCCCGCGCCGTGCTATCATCCGCTCTTTCAGCCCGGAGTCGCTTTGTCAGTTTTCACTTCGGCCGCCCTCGCCCGCGAAAAATAACTCCGAAGGAGTCCGCCCGAGTGTCCGTCGAGGTTGAGCAGCCCGATCTCGAAAGCCTGATCCGCGCGCGCGAGTTCGCCGCGCTGCGTCGGCGTCTGCTCGAACAGACGCCGACGGAGCTGGCCGAGCTCATCTCCGAGCTTGAGACCGAGGAGCAGGTCATCGTCTTCCGCCTGCTCCGGCGCGAGATGGCGGCCGACGTCTTCGAGTACCTCGAACTCGAACAGCAGGAGCAGCTGCTCAAGGCGATGGCCGAGCGCGACGTGGCGCGACTCTTAAACGATATGTCGCCCGACGACCGCACGGAGCTTCTGGAAGAGCTGCCGGCGGCCGTCACGCTTCAACTGCTCGCGCTGCTGACGCCCGAGGAGCGCACCGTCGCCGTCTCGCTGCTCGGCTACCCCGAGGGGAGCATCGGCCGCCTGATGACGCCCGACTACGTGCGCGTCAAAGAGGAGTGGACGATCGAGCGCGCGCTCGACCACATCCGCCGCCACGGCCGCGACAGCGAGACGCTCTCGGTCATCTACGTCGTCAACGAGCGCGGCGTGCTCATCGACGACATACGCATCCGCGAATTCCTGCTCGCGCCGCCCGAGAAGAAAATTTCCGACCTGATGGATCACCGCTTCGTCGCGCTCAAGGCGACCGACGATCAGGAGGAGGCCGTCGCCGTCTTCCGCCGCGAAGACCGAAACGCCCTGCCCGTCACGGACTCGACGGGCGTGCTCATCGGCATCGTCACCGTCGACGACGTTTTGGACGTGGCCGAGGAAGAGGCGACCGAGGACATACACAAGATCGGCGGCATGGAGGCTCTGGAAGAGCCCTACATGCAGGCGGGGCTTTCGAGCATGATCCGCAAGCGCGCGGGCTGGCTCATCGTGCTTTTCTTGGGCGAGATGTTCACGGCGACGGCGATGGGATTTTTCGAGGACGAGATTGCGAAGGCCGTCGTCTTGGCGCTCTTCGTCCCGCTCATCATCTCTTCGGGCGGGAACTCGGGCTCTCAGGCGGCGACGCTCGTCATCCGCGCGATGGCGATCGGCGAGGTGGGTTTGGGCGACTGGTGGCGCGTGATGCGGCGCGAGATTCTGTCGGGCGTCGCGCTGGGCTCGATACTCGGCGTCATCGGCTTTTTGCGCATCGAAATCTGGTCGCGCTTCTCGCCCGTCTACGGCGAGCACGCGACGCTCGTCGCGCTCACCGTCTCCCTGACGCTCGTCGGCATCGTCCTGTGGGGGACGCTCGCCGGCTCGATGCTCCCGTTCGCGCTGCGCCGGCTCGGCTTCGACCCGGCGACCTCCAGCGCGCCCTTCATCGCGACGCTCGTCGACGTGACGGGGCTCGTCATCTACTTCACCTTCGCCGCGCTCATTTTGCGCGGCACGCTGCTCTAGATTCTCCGTTATAATCCGCGGCGTAACGCGCGCGCGCCCGAGATGACCAGACACGCCCCCGCGAAAGTGAGACGACCGAGCCTCCGCAAACAGCTCCTCTTCCCGGCGCTTCTGGCGGCGCTCTTCGCGCTCGTCTACTACGCCCTGCGCCCCTTCTCGCCGCCCGCGCCGCCCGAAGACGCGCCGGAAGACCTGCGCAACACGTTCGCGGCCTACTGGTGGGTGCTCAACACCCTGTTCGTGCTGGCGTGGCTCGCGGCCACGTTCGTCATCGTGCGGCTGGCGGGCGAGTTGGTCTTCCACGTCTTCCGCCGGCGCAAGGGTCAGGACGCGCCGCGCTTGGTGCGCGACCTCTTCGCGCTCGTCGCCTACACGCTGCTCATCGTCTTCGTCCTCAAATACTTCTACCCGAACCTCTCGCTCGGCGCGCTCCTCCCCACCTCCGCCCTGCTCGGCGTCATCCTCGGCCTCGCCTTGCAGGAGACTCTGGGGAACCTCTTCGCGGGCGTCTCCCTGCACGCGGACAAGCCTTTTCAGGTGGGCGACGTGATCACGGTCGGCACTTGGACGGGCGTCGTCGAGGGCATCACTTGGCGGGCGGTGAAGGTGCGGACGTTCCAGAACCACATCGTGCTCTTCAGCAACAGCAGTCTGTCGAAGGAGTCGATCGTCGTCTGCCCGCGCACGAACGCCAACGCGCGCCTCGTTTTTTTTAGCGCCGAGTACACGGACTCGCCCGTCAAGGTCATCAGCGCCGTGCGCGAGGCCGTGCGCGAGTGCGAGAACGTCCTGCGCTACATGACGCCGAACGTGCGCATCCGAAACTTGGGCGACTACGGAGTGGAGTACGAGGTCAAGTACTGGCTCAAGGACTACGCGCAGTACAACGACACGGACGCGCTCGTCCGCCAGCGCATCCTCTACGCCTTCCGCCGGGCGGGGTTGTCGTTCGCCTACCCGACGCACGTCGTCCACGTCGAGCGCGACGGGGCGGACGCCGCCGCGCCCGACTTCGAGCACATCACCGAGCGCCTCGCGGCCGTCGGCATCTTCTCGCCGCTCACGCGGGCCGAGCTGGCGACGCTCGCCGAGAACGCGACGAGCCGCGTGTTCGCGCCGGGCGAGATAATCATCCGCGAGGGCGACCCCGGCTCGTCGATGTTCGTCGTCCACGGCGGGAGCGTCGAGGTGCGCGTGGAGCAGAACGGGCAGGCGCGCACCGTGAGCACGCTGCGCGAGGGCGACTTCTTCGGCGAGATGGCGCTCTTTACGGGCGAGCCGCGGGCGGCCAACGTCGTCGCGGCCGAGGAGACGGAAGTCTTGGAGATCGGTCGCGAGGCCGCCGAGCACCTGTTCGACACCAACCCCGACCTCGTCGAGGCCCTGAGCCGCACCATCGCCCAACGCCGCGCGCAGCTCGACGAGCGCCCCGCCGACGAGCACGAGACCGAGCGCGCCGCCTCCGGCCTCCTCGCCTCCATCCGGCGCTTCTTCAGACTCAACTGAAGAAGGTAAAAGTAAAAAGGCGGGAGGTTGATGAGAATGGCTCTCATCAGCCTCCCGCCTTCCCGCTCTAACTTTCGCCCTCTACCTTTTTACTTCCACCTTTTTACTTTTGCCTTCCCCTTCACCAGCCCATGCGCTCGCGCAGGGAGGTGACGTGCGCGACGTGGTGCCGCCCGTGCCAAGCGTAGAGCGCGAGGTGCTGTTCGAGCGTGAGCGCGCCCCACTCGGGGTGTTTGAAGGTGCGCGCGAACTCGGCGGGCGTGAGCGAGCGCCAGAGCACCGTCCAGCGGACGTGCAGCGCGTCGAGCAAGGCGAGCGAGACCTCGACCGGCACGGCGCGCGTGTCGGCCAGACGCGCCCAAGCGTCCTCCGCGTAAGTCTTAATCGCCGGCTCGTCCTCGGTCAGCGCCATCTTCATCCGGCTGTAGCCGTTCATGTGACTGTCCGGCAGGTGATGAGCCACCTGCCGGACAGTCCAGCCGTCGGGCCTGTAGGGAGCCTCCAACTGCTCCGCCGTCAGCCCCGCGACTGCGGCCCTGAGACGCGCCGGCGTCTCCTCGATCTCCGCGATGAAGCGCGCGCGCTCGTCCGCGGTGTAACCTTCCGCCTTCTCGAACTGCCCGACCGGAAAACGCAAGTCCATCGTCCGTCCCTCCTCCTCAGGAAGTTTTCAACGGGCCGCGAGGCCGCCGCGAGCTGCCACGTCATAAAGCTTCAAACGGTCACTTCCCTCGCCCGCCCGCCCGCGCGCCCGCGCCGGCGCGACGAGAGCCGCGGCGCGGCCTTCACTAACGCGACCCCGCCGATGATGACCGACGCGCCGAGCGCCATCCGCCACGTCAGCTCCTCGCCGAGCACGAGCCACCCCAACAGGATCGCGATGACCGGGTTGATGTAGGTGTAGGTCGAGACGATCGAGAGCGGGAGCTTCTGCATCGCGTAGGTGTAAGAGCCGTAGGCGACTATCGAGCCGAAGACGACGAGGTAGGCGAGCGCCGCGAGGCTGCGCGGGCTGACACGCAGCACCGGCCACTCGCCCGCGAACGTCCCGACCAAAGTCAGCGCCACGCCCGCCGCCAGCATCTGCACGGACGCGCCCATCAGAGGGTGCACGCCCACCGGGTTGTGCTTCGCGTAGACCGACCCGGCCGACCAAGAGAAGCACGCTAGCTGAATCGCCAGCACGCCCGCCAAGTAGCCGACGCCCAACTCCGCGCCTAAAAGCTTCGGCGCGACCAGAATCCCGAGGCCGCCGAAGCCGAGCAGCATCCCGAGCACGCCCCAACGGTTGACGCGCTCGCCGTCCTTGCGCGACGCTTCGAGCGTCGCCACCCAGAAAGGCCCCGTCGCCACGAGCAGCGCGGCCATCCCGCTCGGCAGCCACTGCTGCGCCCACACGACCGAGCCGTTGCCGACGCCGAGCAGCGCCAAGCCGACGCCGGCCAGCGAGACCCACTCGCGCCCGCGCGGCAGACGCACGTTCTGCTGCCGGCTCATCAAAAGAAAGAGGATGACGCCCGCCGTCAGAAACCGCAGGCCCGCGAACAGCATCGGCGGCATCGTCTCCAGCCCGACGCTGATGGCGAGGTAGGTCGTGCCCCAGAAGAAACAGACCGCCGCCCAAGCGCCGTAAGCCCCCAACTTCTCCCTGTCCGTAGGCATTTCAAACCTCCTCGCTGTCGCGCCGCAGGGGCAGCAGCCCCGACTCCTTGACGGTCTTCAGGACGATTGTCGTCCGCGTCCCGCGTATCGCCTTGAAGCGACTGAACTCGTCGCGCAGGATGCGGTAGAGGTCGTCCGTGTCGCGCGCGCGCACCTTGACGAGAAAACAGTCCTCGCCCGCCAGATGGTGCAGCTCAAGGACGGACGGCAGCGCGGCCAGCCCCTCGGCCGTCGTCTCCGAGCCGTCGAAGATGCCCTCGCGCTCGTCGACGCGGACGAAGATGAAGGCGACGAGCGGGAGGCCGAGCGCGTGCGGGTCGATGAGCGCCCTGTAGCCCTTAATCAGCCCGCGCTCTTCGAGCTTGCGGACGCGCTCCAGAGTGGCCGAGGGCGTCAGCTCGACGGCCCGCGCCAGCTCCACGTTCGTCACGCGCCCGTCCTTCTGAAGAATTTCGAGAATGCGCGCGTCTTTTTCGTCAATAGTAAGCATTTCGATGACCTTACCGCACATCCTACACCCAATTTCCCAAAACTGTCAAACATTATTCTCCGCTATGGGCAATCGGCCGAACAAATGGTCGCCATCTAATGTCAAAACAGGGTCTTCGGCAGACTTGACAAGGGCGGACTCAAGGTTTATTATGCCCCTGCGCTCATTACTGACACCCACGCTCCCCGGCACAAATCCCTTTCGGGGCCGTGAGTCCGTGTCAGGGCGAAAAACTTCAGTTTTTTAGGAGGTTAGTCATGAGCATCACCCGTTACGACCCGTTCCGCGAGCTGCGCTCGCTCCAAGATGAGGTCAACCGCCTCTTCTCGTCGAACCTCGGCCGAAACTTCGGCGACGAGGGCATCGCGCGCGGCGCTTGGACGCCGACCGTCGACATCTACGAGAACAAGGATCAGATCGTCCTCGAAGCCGAACTCCCCGGCATGAACCGCGAGGACTTCGAGCTGACCATCGAGAACAACGTGCTGACTTTGCGCGGCGAGCGCCGCTTCGAGAAGCGCGAGGAGACGGACAACTACCACCGCGTCGAGCGCGCCTACGGCACCTTCTCGCGCTCGTTCACGCTGCCGCAGACCGTCTCGGGCGAGGGCGCGACGGCCGAGTACCAGAACGGCGTCCTGCGCGTCACGCTCCACAAGCGCGAGGAGGTCAAGCCGCGCCGCATCGAGATCAGCGGCGACGCGGGCGCGGCCTCGCAGCCCCGCACCATCGAGGCGAAGGCCGAGTCCTCAGAGGCGAAGAACACGAAGGGCGCTTCGGCCTAAGACGGGCCGGAGCCTCGCGCGTGTCTGTTCAGGGGCGGCCGTCTCGGCGTCGCGCGACGCGCGGCGGCGGCCGCCCGAAAGTTTTAGCCGGAGAAGTTTTGGCCGGAAAGTTTTAGTCAGAGAAGTTTGAGTTTAAAGAAATGCGTCTAGACCGTTTCACGCTCCGCGGGCAGGAGGCCATCCAGTCGGCCATCGAGGCCGCCGAGCGCAACCAGAACCAGCAGGTCGAGCCCGAGCACCTCCTGCTCGCGATGTTGGAGCAGCCGGAGGGCGTCGTCCGCCCCATCCTCGGCAAGATCGGCGCGAACGTGCAGGTCGTCTTAAACGACGTGCAGGCCGCCATCGGCCGCCTGCCGAAGGTGCAGGGCGGGCAGCAGTACTTCAGCCCGCGGCTGAGCCAGATTTTCACGGCCTCGCAGAAGCACGCCGAGTCGATGGGCGACGAGTACGTCTCGACCGAGCACCTGCTCGTCGCCGTCGCCGACGAGAAGGACGGCGCGGCCGGTCGCGTGCTGCGCCAGCACGGCGTCACCCGCGACGACTTGCAGAAGGTCGTCGACCAGATGCGCGGCGGCGCGCGCGTCACTGACCAGAACGCCGAGGCCAACTATCAGGCGCTCGCCAAGTACGCCAAAGACCTGACGGAGCTGGCGCGACAGGGCAAGCTCGACCCCGTCATCGGGCGCGACGACGAGATACGCCGTACCGTCCAAGTCCTCTCGCGCCGCACGAAAAATAATCCGGTGCTCATCGGCGAGCCGGGCGTCGGCAAGAAGGCTATCGTCGAATGTCTCCCGCAGCGAATCTTCACGGGCGACGTGCCCGAAACGCTTCGCAACAAGCGCCTCGTCGCCTTAGACCTCGGCTCGATGCTCGCGGGCGCGAAGTACCGGGGCGAGTTCGAAGACCGCCTGAAAGCGGTTCTGAAAGAGATCGAGAACGCGCAGGGGCAGATCGTGCTCTTCATCGACGAGCTGCACACGCTCGTCGGCGCGGGCGCGGCCGAGGGCGCGATCGACGCGTCGAATATGCTCAAGCCCGCTCTCGCGCGCGGCGAGCTGCGCTGCGTCGGCGCGACCACTCTGAACGAGTACAAGAAGCACATCGAGAAGGACGCGGCCCTTGAGCGCCGCTTCCAGCAGGTCTACGTCGGCGAGCCGACGGTCGAGGACACCATCGCCATCTTGCGCGGCCTCAAAGAACGCTACGAGGTGCATCACGGCGTGCGCATCAAGGACTCGGCCATCGTCGCCGCGGCCACGCTCTCGCACCGCTACATCACAGACCGCTTCCTCCCCGACAAGGCCATCGACCTCATCGACGAGGCGGCGTCGCGCCTGCGAATCGAGATCGACTCTCTGCCCGTCGAGATCGACCAGCTCGAACGCGAAATCATGCAGCTCGAAATCGAGCGGCTCGCCTTGCAGCGCGAGGAGGACGCGCGCTCGAAGGAGCGCCTGCGCGACATCGAGCAGCGCGTCGCAGACCTTAAAGAACGCTCGTCGGCGATGAAGGCCAAGTGGCAGTCGGAGAAGGACGCCATCAAGCACATGAGCGAAGCGAAGGACGAGCTCGAACATCTGAAGTTCGAGCTCGATCAGGCGCGCAACGCGGGCGACCTCGGCCGCGCCTCCGAGCTTCAGTACGGCAAGATTCCCGAGCTCGAACAGAGGCTCGCGGCCGAGCAGGCGCGTCTCGGCGAAGTGCAGAAGGACGGTGTCATGCTCAAGCAGGAGGTCGACGAGGAGGACGTGGCGCAGGTCGTCTCGAAGTGGACGGGCATCCCGGTCTCGAAGATGCTCGAAGGCGAGATGCAGAAGCTCGTCACGATGGAAGACCGACTCAGCAAGCGCGTCATCGGTCAGGACGAGGCGCTGACGGCCGTCGCCAACGCCGTGCGGCGCGCGCGCGCCGGGCTCCAAGACCCGAACCGCCCCATCGGCTCGTTCATCTTCTTGGGCCCGACCGGCGTCGGCAAGACCGAGACCGCCCGCGCGCTCGCCGAGTTCCTGTTCGACGACGAGCGCGCGATGATTCGCCTCGACATGTCGGAGTACATGGAGAAGCACGCCGTCGCGCGCATGATCGGAGCGCCGCCCGGCTACGTCGGCTACGAGGAGGGCGGGCAGTTGACCGAATCGGTGCGGCGTCGCCCCTACTCGGTCGTCCTCTTCGACGAGATCGAGAAGGCGCACCCGGACGTTTTCAACGTGCTCCTTCAGATTCTCGACGACGGGCGTCTGACCGACTCGAAGGGGCGCACCGTCGACTTCAAGAACACGGTGCTGATTATGACCTCGAACCTCGGCAGCCGCGAGATACAGGAGGCCGAGGGCGACGAGGAGGCGATGCGCGACGCCGTCTTGGAAGAGTTGCGCTCGCACTTCAAGCCGGAGTTTCTGAACCGCGTCGACGACGTGGTCATCTTCCGGCAGCTCACGCGCGAGCAGATCAGCGAGATTATCGGAGTCCAGCTTGAGCGCCTGCGCGCGCTTCTGGCCGAGCGACAGATCGCGGTCGAGCTCGAAGACTCGGCGAAGCAGCTTCTGGCGCGCGAGGGCTACGACCCGCTCTACGGCGCGCGGCCTCTGAAGCGCGCCATCCAGACGCTCATCCAGAACCCGCTGGCGTCGAAGATTCTTCAGGGCGAGATCGCGCCGGGCGACACCGTCCGCGTCGCGGCCGACGGCGGCGAGCTGCGCTTCTCGACCGAGGCGCGGGCGACGGCCGTCGGGTGAGGTCGTGATACTTAAAACGTCCGTTCGCCGGAGGAGACGACATGAGAGGTAAAGCTTCTTGCACGGCGGGCCCGCGCGCCTTCGCCGCCGCCTGCGCGCCGCTGAAATTTTCCGTGAGGAGACGAAAGATGCCGAGACACACGTGGGAGCCGATGAGGGATTTGATGACCTTGCAGGATCGCATGAATCGTCTGTTCGAGGACGCGGCCGCGCGGCGCGACCGCACCGAGGAGGAGGAGGACGAGATCGAGCGCGCCGACTGGATACCGGCCGCCGACGTCTACGAGGCCGAGGGCGAGTTCGTCATCGTCTTAGACCTGCCGGGCGTCGAGCGCGGGGGCTTGGACGTCGGGCTCGACGAGAACCGTCTGACGATACGCGGCGAGCGGCCGAGGGCCGAGTCGGAGGGCTCGACGCCGCGACGCGCCGAGCGGCCGGCGGGCCGCTTCGTCCGCAGCTTCACGCTGCCGGAGACGGTCGAGCGCGAGTCGATTACGGCGGACTACAAGGACGGCGTCTTGCGCCTGCGTCTCCCGAAGCGGCGCGAGCGGCAGCCGCGCCGCGTCGAGATTAAAGTGCAGTGACGAGTGACAAGCGGCGGGTGACGGGTTATAACTTGTTCTCGCACGTCACACGTCACACGTCGCCCGTCACTTAAGTTATGGTTTCATTTCGGAGGAAGGAACGGAAGCGTCGCATGGAAGAGAGGCTCGCGGCCGGTGCGGCCGCACAGCCCGAGGGGCCGGAGTCCGAGCGCGAGGAGGAGGCGACGCGCGTCCGCGTCACCGACCGGCGGCGCGTCCACGCGGACGAGGCCGAGGGCGGCGGCGAGCGCGCGCAGGCGGCTCCCGACGCGCCGAGCTTGCGGCCGAGTTACGTCGAGGAGTTGGAGGCGCGCACGCGCGCGGCCGAGCAGAAGTTGCAGGACGTGCAGTCGCGCTTCGAGCAGGTGCGCGCGGAGCTGCGGCGCGAGACCGACGAGACGCGCCAGCGCCTGATGCGCTCCGCTCGGGAGCGCGCCGAGCGCGAGAAGGCGACCTTCGTCGCCGCGCTTCTGCCCGTCATCGACAACTTGCAGCGCGCGGTCGAGGCGGCCGAGCAGGGCGGCTCGATGGAGTCTCTGCTCGACGGGCTGCGCGGCACCATCAGCGGCTTCGAGAGCGCGCTCGCCGCGTCGGGCGCGGAGGCGATCGACGCCGTCGGCCGGCAGTTCGACCCCGAGGTTCACGAGGCCGTCGACACGGCCGAGGTCGAGCCCGCGCGCGAAGGGCAGGTCATCGCCCAGTACGGCCGCGGCTACCGCATGGGCGGGCAGCTACTGCGCCCCGCGCGCGTCCAAGTCGGCCGCGCATCCGCGGACGCCTCGCGGTCTGCGACGGAGTGAGCGGAGGTTGCGGCCGGAAGCCGTTCGGCGATTTCTGACAGCCATTTTATTTAAGGAGAACCCACGTGGCAGCGAAGGATTTGAAGTTTCGTGAGGAGGCGCGGTCGGCGATGCTCAAGGGCGTCAACACGCTCGCCAACGCCGTGCGCGTCACGCTCGGGCCGAGGGGCCGCAACGTCGTGCTCGGCAAAAAGTTCGGCTCGCCCGTCATCACGAAGGACGGCGTGACGGTCGCCAAAGAGATCGAGCTCCCCGACAAGTACGAGAACATGGGCGCGCAGATGGTGCGCGAGGTCGCCTCGAAGACCAACGACACGGCCGGCGACGGCACGACGACCGCGACCGTCCTCGCCCAAGCCATCTTCCGCGAGGGCGTCAAAAACGTCACGGCCGGCGCGAACCCGATGCAGTTGCAGCGCGGCTTGCAGCTCGGCGTCGAGCGCGCCGTCGCCGAGTTGGAGAAGATGTCGAAGAAGGTCAAGGACAAGGCCGACCTCGTCAACGTCGCCTCGGTCTCGGCCAACAACGACCGCGAGATCGGCGAGCTCATCGCGGAGGCGATGGAGCGCGTCGGCAAGGACGGCGTCGTCACGGTCGAGGAGTCGAAGACGCTTGAGACGGAGCTCGACATCGTCGAGGGTATGCAGTTCGACCGCGGGTATCTTTCGCCCTACTTCGTCACCAACCCCGACCGCATGGAGGCCGTGCTCGACGAGCCGCTGATCCTCATCCACGAGAAGAAGATCGCGGCCATGCGCGACCTCCTGCCCGTCTTGGAGCAGTCCGTCCAGCAGGGCCGCTCGCTCCTCATCATCGCCGAGGACGTGGAGGGCGACGCGCTCGCCACGCTCGTCGTCAACCGCCTGCGCGGGACGATCAAGGTCTGCGCCGTCAAGGCCCCGGCCTTCGGCGACCGGCGCAAGGCCATCCTCGAAGACATCGCCGCCCTGACGGGCGGCCGCGTCATCACCGAAGACCTCGGCATCAAGTTGGAGAACGTCACGGTCGAAGACTTGGGGACGGCCACGCGCGTCATCGTCGACAAGGACAACACGACGATTGTCGAGGGCGCGGGCGAGCGCTCGGCCATCGAGGGGCGCGTGCAGACGATTCGCCGTCAGGTGGAGGAGTCGACCTCCGACTACGACCGCGAGAAGTTGCAGGAGCGTCTGGCGAAGCTCGCGGGCGGCGTCGCCGTCATCCGCGTCGGCGCGGCCACCGAGACCGAGATGAAGGAGAAGAAGGCGCGCGTCGACGACGCCGTCAACGCCACCCGCGCGGCCGCGCAGGAGGGCATCGTGCCCGGGGGCGGCGTCGCCCTCGTCAGGGCCGCGCGCGCGCTCGAAGCGATCGAGGCGCAGGACGGCGACCTCCGGACGGGCGTCCGCCTGCTGCGCCGCGCGATGGAGGAGCCCCTGCGGCGCATCGCGGAGAACGCGGGGATTGACGGCGCGGTCGTCATCGCGCGCGTCGAGGAGTCGAAGGGCAAGCTCGGCTACAACGCCGCGACCGGCAAGTTCGAAGACCTCGCCGCGGCCGGCATCATCGACCCGACGAAGGTCGTCCGCGCCGCGCTCCAGAACGCCGTCTCGGTCGCGGGGCTGCTGCTCACGACCGACGCGGCCATCACCGACGCGCCCGAGCCGAAGAAGGCGGCCGGGCCGCCGATGCCGGGCGGCGGCGGCGATTACGACGACTACTGAGACGTTCGCGAATTTCGAGGGCGGATGTAGAGCAAGGGGTTTCACGAGAGCGTTCGGGAGGGCGGCGCGCGGCCGAGGTCGAAAGGCGCGCGCGTCGCCCGCCGGACGCTCTTTCGCTCTTTGTACGGTGGCGGTCAAACGGGGGCGGCGGGCGCGCGAGCGCCGGCCGGAAAGTGGCTACAAACTTGCTACGCCGGCTGTGGTAATATCGTGTCGTGTCCTGAAGCGCGACGCGCTTCTCGGAGCACAACGGGAGCGCGCGCACCTCGCATCTAACAAAAGCCGAAACGCGTCGGCGCAAGGCTGCGAAATTCAGCCGCGGAAACCGAGTTTCGACGCCGGGCGTATTTTAGTAACAGGCTGCATCCGGGGAGGCGCGCGCGGGCTAGGGCGTACAGTCTCCGGTCAGTTAGAAGGGGAAGCAATGGTAGATTTAGGTACTTATAAAGACCGCTTCGCAGAGAGCGGCCAGAGAGTTTTTGAGCACGCCCTATCGGAGTCCCGCCGCCGTGACCAAAACTACATCGCGGTGGAACACATTCTCAACGCGCTCGCCTCCGAGGAGGCCGACCTCTTCAACTCGATGATGCGCGACCTCGCGCTCGACCCGCGCTCGGTCAAGATCGCCGTCGAGAAGCGGCTCGACAACACGCGCTTCCAGCACGTCAACAAGGGGGTGCGCATCGCGCCCGAGACCATCGAGCTCTTCAAGAAGGCGATGGAGCGGGCGCGCGCGCAGGGGCGCAAGACCATCGAGGCGACTGACCTCTTCATGGCGCTCTCGCAGGACGAGCGGAGCGTCTTTGTCGGCGTCCTGCGCAACTTGGGCGCGACGCCCGAGTCCATCGTCGAGGGCGTCAGGGCGCGCGTGCGGACGCGCGAGCAGGAGGACGAGCAGTACCGGAAGAAGTTCGAGCTGCCGCCTTACCTGAAGCACTTCGGCGTCTCGTTGAACCGCCTCGCGCGGGCCGACAAGATTCCGCCGACCATCGGGCGCGAGCGCGAAATCCAGCAGATGGTCGAAATCCTCTGCCACCGCGAGCGCGCCAACTCGCCGATGCTCGTCGGCGAGCCCGGCGTCGGCAAGACGGCCGTCGTCGAGGGCCTCGCCCGCCTCATCGAGCTTGAGCCCGAGAAAGTCCCGGCGCGCCTGCGCGGCTCGCACGTCGTGCAGCTACAGATGGGCGGGCTCGTCGCCGGCACGATGCTGCGCGGTATGTTCGAGGAGCGCATCAAGGGCATCATCGACGAGGTCAACGAGCGCGAGAACCTGATTCTCTTCATCGACGAGGCGCACACCATCATCGGCGCGGGCGCGGCGCTCGGCACGTCTTCGGACGCGGCCAATATGTTCAAGTCGGCGCTCGCGCGCGGCGAGATGCGCATCATCGGCGCGACGACCATCACGGAGTACAAGGAGTACATCGGCGAGGACGAGGCGCTCGCGCGCCGCTTCCGTCTGGTCAAGGTCGAGGAGCCGACGCTCTCGGAGACGCGCGAAATCCTCTTCGGCCTCCGCCCGCGTCTTGAGCGCAACTACTCGGTGACCATCTCGGACGACGCCATCAACACGGCGCTTGAGATGGCCCCGAAGTACATCCGCAACCTCCACCTGCCGGACAAGGCCATCGGGTGGCTGGACACGGCGGCCGTCAAGGTCGAGATCAACGAGCCGGACGCTTCTGTCGTCCGCCCCGAGCACATCATCGAGGTCATCTCGCAGGAGTCGCGCATCCCGCGCGACATGATCTACCGCGACACGGCCGACCGCTTCTCCACGATGGAGGACGACTTGG
This sequence comes from Pyrinomonadaceae bacterium, assembly GCA_035634035.1. Classification (GTDB taxonomy): domain Bacteria; phylum Acidobacteriota; class Blastocatellia; order Pyrinomonadales; family Pyrinomonadaceae; genus DASQDT01. Next base: position 13,562 of record DASQDT010000002.1, read on the forward strand.
CCAAGCGCGTCATCGGCCAGAAGGACGCCATCCGCGCCGTCGCGCAACGCCTGCGCCTGAACAAGGGCCCGCTCAAGGAGTCGCACTACAAGCCCGACGGCGTGCTTCTCTTCCTCGGCCCGACCGGCGTCGGCAAGACCGAGCTGGCGAAGGCCGTCGCGGAGCTGATGTTCGGCGACGATGAGAAGATGGTGCGCATCGACCTTTCGGAGTACGCCGACGGCACCATCGGCATCGAGAAGCTCATCGGGATGCCGCGCGGCATCGTCGGCAGCGAGCGCGGCGGCATCCTCACGGAGCAGTTGCGCGAGAACCCCTACACGGTTCTGCTCTTGGACGAGGTCGAGAAGGCGTCGCCTTTTTTGATGAACCTCTTCCTCCAAGCCTTCGACGAGGGCTGGCTGACGGACGGGCGCGGCAAGCGCGTCTACCTGTCCGACGCCATCGTCATCATGACCTCGAACCTCGGCTCGGAGAACTTCAAGAAGTACGAGCGGCCGCTCGGGTTCGGCTCGAAGAGCTTGGGCGACATCAAGGCCATCAAGGGCGACGTGATGAAGGCGGCCGAGCAGCGGTTCTCGCCCGAGTTCCGCAACCGCATCGACGAGATCGTCGTCTTCTCGCCGCTGACGATGGACGAGGTGCGCGAAATCGCGCGGCTCTACCTCTCGAAGCTGCGCGTGCAGATGGAGCGTCAGGGCAAGCTTCTGGACGTGACGCCCGCGGCCGTCGACCTTCTCACCGAGAAGGGCTTCAGCCCGGCCTACGGCGCGCGCTTCCTCAAGCGCCACATCGACGAGAAGGTCAAGCTGCCGATCACGGCGATGTGGAAGACGGCCGCGCGCTTCGTCGTCGACGCGGCCGACGGTGAAATCACCATCGTCGCCGCCGACCCCATCGGCGGCGGGCTCAACTAAACCTAAACAGTCGCGCGCGGCGCGGCGGACAAGTCGGAGACGACGGGAGGGCTTCGGGCGACTAAAGTCCGAAGCCCTTTCGTCTTTCACAACGAACGCGCTTTGCTTTCTCACCGCCCACGTTTTATAAGAACCGCGATGAAGACCTCGAAACCCCTCCCGGGCGCGCGCGCGTTCGCGCTCGCCTCGCTCGCAGCACTCTCTCTGGCGGGCGCGGCCGCACGCGCCTCCGCGCAGACGCCTTCCGCGAGCCCCGCGCCGACGCCGACGCCCGCCGGCGCGCGCGCTCTCGACGCGCCGCAACAGACGCGCCCCGCCGCGAAGGCGGACGCGAAGGCCGAGGAGGTCTTGCGCCGCGCCGTCGAGGCGATGGGCGGGCCGGCTTACCTCGCCGTCAACTCCGTCGTCTCGCGCGGCAACTACACGCCCTACGCCGACGGCGCGGCGACGCTGCCCGTCAAGTTCACCGACTACCTCGTCTTCCCCGACCGCGAGCGCGTCGAGTTCAAGGGGAGCGCCCTGCGCAGCGTCGAGACCTACACGCGCGACGGCGGCTGGATTTACGACGGCGCGAAGCTCACCCTCAAAGACGCCACGCCCGACCAGATGCGCGGCTTCCGCACGGCCCTGCGGACGAGCCTCGACAACGCCCTGCGCGGGTGGTGGCGGGCCGAAGGCGCGGAGCTCGCCTACGTCGGGCGGCGCGAGGCGGGCCTCGCCCGCCGCAACGAGGTCGTGCGAATCACCTACCCGGACGGGTTTTCGGTCGAGTTCGAGTTCGGCGCGAGGGACGGGCTGCCGTCGAAGGTCGTCTACCGGAAGGCCGGCGCCGGGGGCGAGGAGGCCGAGGAGGAAGACCGCTACGCGCAGTTCCTCAGCGTCGGCGGCGTCACAGTCCCCTTCGTCGTCGACCACTTCCGCGCGGGCACGCAGTCGAGCCGCGTCAACTACGAGGCCATCGAGTTCAACCGCCCCGTCCCCGACGCGCTTTTCGCCAAACCCGCCGACGCGAGGTCTTTCAAGTACTGAGGCGAGTCGCGCGCCGGGCGCGTTTTTCGGGGGCGAAAAAGGTCGGAGGCC
>DASQDT010000003.1:0-26169 GCA_035634035.1 Pyrinomonadaceae bacterium
GAGCCGGAGGGCCCGTCCGCCGCCGGCCGCCGCGAGCGCGCCGTCCACCTCGCCGTAGAAGCCGGCGGTCGCGGTGCGGCGCGGGCGGTAGGTGCGCGAGCGCGAGGCCGGGCGCGTCGCAGACGAGGGCGCGGCTGCGCCCGCGTCGGCGCTCGTCGCGGGAGTCGTCGCCATGTTCGCGGCCGACCTTTCGGGCGCGGTCGTCGCGGGCGTCCCGGTCGTTGACGGCTCAGTCGTCGGAGTGACCGTCGAAGTCGTCGGGGTGCTCGTCGCCGTAGGCTCGGTTGTCGTCCTCGTCTCGGCGGGCGCGGTGTTGGCGTTGGAAGTTGCGGGCGGGGTCGCTGTCGCGGCTTCGGTCGTCGGGGTCGCGGCGTCGGTGGCGTGGAGCGCGGCGGCCTCGTTGGCGCGCGTCGAGAGGATGGGCGCGCCGGCCGGCCGCTCGGCCTCCGCGTCGGCCTCGGCCGTGACGATGACGGTGTAGCGCTCGAACGGCGCGGGGTGCGCGAACGCCAGCCCGCCGTTGCCGCGCTCGTCGCGGCGCAGCTCGCCGAGACGCTGGATGCGGCCCTCGCTGTTGGCCCACACGACGTAGGTCGTCGCGCCGCGCGACTGCGACTCCGGCGGCGGGAGTCCCAAAGCCGTCAGGCGACCGCGCCCGCCCTCGGCGCTCGCCTCGATCGTCAACTGACCCGACGCGCCCGGGACGAAAGAGCGCAGGCGCAAGTCGACGCGCTCGCCCTGACGCGCGCGTGAGAACTTGCGCGCGGTGACCGACGACGCGGCGGCGGCGTCCGTGTCGAACGGGAGCGCGGCCAGCGCCCCCGCGCAGGCCGTAAAGAGTGCCGCCACGCACAGCGCGCGGGCGCGCGACGTGGCGCCCGACCTCCTGACAGTCTTTAGCATAGCCAAGCCCTTGTCCGCGAGAATTTTTCCTGCCGAGAGCACGCGCGAGATTATCACCGGGGGCGGGAAAAGCAAGCTAATTTTTCCGCCCGCCGGGCCGCCCGCGCGCCCCGAGTCGCGGGCCGCTTGTTGACCACCCTCGCAACCGCTATCTATGATGAACCGTGCGGGCGCGCCCACCTCGCCGCCCGCAACGCAAACGGCGCGGCCGCGACGGGCGAAGGGACACGAAGACCCGGCCGCCGCGCGCGAGTAATAATCTTTCAGGGAGACACCTTTCCTCATCTTGGTCAGGGGCGAACAGGGCAGGGAATCAGGCGCGCCATTTTACGGTGCGCTCGCGCTCGCGCTGCGCCGGCGCGGCGTGCGGCTCGACGAGCTGTGCCCGCAGACGGACGTCGTCGCGCGGCGCGTGCTCGAAGAGTACGGCTCCATCTTCGTCGCCTCGGAGCGCGTCGTCGTCCCGCACCGCTGCGTCTTCGAGAGCGAGGACGAGGTCTTGAGCTTCCAGAGGGAGGCCGGCTGGAGCGCGGCCACGTTCCCTTCGGCGCGGACGGAGCAGACGGAGGTCGTCATCGAGTTGCAGCCGCCGGCGATGGAGGCCCTGCTCGCGGCGCGCGACGAGGCAGCCGCTCAGGGTCTTCAGCTCACCGCGCGCGGCGGCGCGGAGGCCGGGCGGCGCACCTTCGCCGACACCGTGCGCCTGTGGGACTCGCGCTGCCACCCGGCGCTCGACCACTGGTGCTCGCGCGGCCGCCTCGCCGACGACGAGGCCGAGCGCCTGCGCCGTCTGGGCCTGAACGAGCAGGTCGAGGCCGTGCTCGCGCTCGAACAGGAGGGGATGTTCTTCAGCACGGACTTCACCAAGAGCATCCTCCTGTCGGTCGCCGCGCCGGGCGCCTCGCAGCACCTCGCGATGCTCGCCTTCGACATCTTCGAGTTCCGCGACGAGCGGGTGCGCCGCGTGCTCGCGCGCCACGGGTGGTTTCAGACGGTCGTCAGCGACCTCCCGCACTTCACCTACCTCGGGCTCGAAGAGGAGGAGCTGCCCCGCCGCGGACTGCGCCGCGTCCGCCACGCCGCGCAGACCTTCTGGATTCCCGACCTCGGGAAGGACGAAGGCTGCGAGGCGCAGGACAAAGGACTCTGACGCGGCCCGAAGCGTTCGACTCAATTCGCCAGACTCTCATCCTTCCGTCTTCCGCCTTCATCCTTGCTTTTTATCGCCGTTTGTGAGAAACACTCGCATTCGTTTGGCCGACGCCGCGCGTCCCCGCCAAAGCCCTCGAACGACGAATTCAATTTTCAAAGGAGACCGAGAATATGACCCTATGCCCGTCCTGCGGAGCCGAGAACGCCGAGGGCACGAAGTTCTGCGTCAAGTGCGGCGCGGGGCTCGCGGCCGCGCCCTCGCCCGGCTCGTGGGAGCAGCCCTCCCCCCCTAGCGCCAGCAGCGGCAGCCCCTACGACACTCCGACGGGCGGCACCTACGGCTCGCCGAGCGGCGGATTGGGCTCTCAGCCCGGGGCCTATCAGCCGATGGGCGGCCCGCCCGCCTACGGCTACCCCGGCGGCATGGCGACGACCGGGCCGGGCGGGCTCAACTACGCCGTCTGGGCCGACCGCGTGCTGGCCGCGCTCGTCGACGGCGCTCTCGTCCTCGCCGCCATCATCGTCCTCTACATCATCATCGGCGTCATCGGCGGCATCGGCTCAGCCGCGCTCGGCTCGATCTCGGAGGACGCGGGCGGCCTGTTCGCCACCGGGTCGTGCTGCGTCTTCTTCGTGCTGCCGCCGCTCGCCACGCTCATCGTCAGCCTCTATAACAAAATCTACCTCATCGGCACGCGCGGCTACTCCATCGGGCAGGGCGTGATGAACCTCAAGGTCGTGATGGGCGACGGCAGCCCCGTCACGATGAACACCTCGATCATCCGCTTCCTCGTCCAGTTCGGTCTGGGAATCGTCCCGCTCGTCGGCTGGATACTCGTCCTCCTCGACCTCCTCTGGCCGCTCTGGGACGTGCAGCGGCAGACGCTCCACGACAAGGCCGTCGGCACGTTCGTCGTCAAGAGGACGTAAGGCGCGAATGAAGTGGTGATGAGTCCGAAGGCTTTGAAATCAGGCGTGCGAAGGACGGGCGTGACGGCCTCGGTCGTCGCGCCCGGCGCGGCGGGCCTCGCGCTCCTCGCGCTGCTTTTCGTCCTCCGCGCCGTCGGCTCGGCGACGACGACCTCGGCCGCGCTCGCCGGCCGCGAGCTTCAATGGGGCTGCTCGTTCCGCGAAGCCTTCGGCGTCCCCTGCCCGACGTGCGGCATGACGCGCAGCGTCCTCCTCACGCTCCACGGGCAGTTCGCTGACGCGCTCACACTCAACCCGGGCGGCCCGCTCCTCGTCGCGGGCGGGCTGCTCTTGGGGCTCGCGCTCGTCGCGCTCACGTCCTACAGGCTCGCGTCGGGCGGCGCGCCGGGTGGCGCGGTGTCGGGCGACGCCCTGCTCCGCCGCTTCATCCTCTCGGCCGCGGCCTACGGCGGGCTGACGACCGTCGTCCTGATGGCACACTGGCTGCGCGCCATCACCTAGACGCGTGGCCCCGTTTGAGTTAGGATGAAAATCGGCGCGCCTCCCCCTCCCCGCGGGAGGCGCGCGCCGCACTAACGAAAACGCTAAGTCGTAGGCGAGTCAACCCGACCACGATTCCGCCTCCCCGAACACCGTCACCGATCCGCCAGCTCCCGTCCCTTCAGCGCGTCACGGCAGGCGCAAGAAGTGTTATGAAAAGAACGTTCTGGCTGCTCCTACTCGGCCTCACCTTCTCCTACTTCTGTCTTTTCCACCTCCAACCCTCCCGGGCCAACGTCGCGCAGGAGCGGGCGCGCCTGTTCGAGCTGGTCGGCGACGAGCGCGCGCTCTCGTCCGTCACGGTGGCCGGGGCGCGCGAGCAGGAGATAGGACTCGACCTCAGAAGCGTCAACGTCGAGGCCGCGCGCGAGCTTGAATTGCCGCTGCTCGACGGGCAGACGCACGCCGCCCTGCGCGACGGGACGGAGGGCTTCGTCCGCTTCGCCGCCGACGAGTACACGTGGCGCGGGAAAATCTTCGGCGAAGGCGGCTGGCGGGGCGACGTGATTCTGAGCGCGAAGGGCCGCGCCATGTCCGGCCTCATCTACGCGCCGTCGGGCGTCTACGAGATCGTCCCGCAGTCGGACTTCAGACACCTTCTCGTGCAGGTCGACCAGAGCGAGTTCCCCGCGTGCGCCGGGACGCGCCCGCCCAGACCCGAGTCCGAGAACATCGAGGAGCGCGCGCCCTCTTCGCCCGACTCGCCCGTGGCGGCCGACGACGGCAGCAACCTCGACGTGCTCGTCGTCTACACCGCGCCCGTCCGCACCTCTCTCGGCGGCACGGAGCAGGCGCAGGCCTTCGCGCAGCAGGCCGTCGCCAGCGCGAACACGGCCTACCTGAACAGCAACATCACGACGCGCCTGCGTCTCGCCAGCGCGACCGAGGTCGCCTACACCGAGACCGGGACACTCGGGGCGGCGCTCGACTGGGTCGTGAGCGACCCCGGGGTCGCCGCCACGCGCAACAGCGTGAAGGCCGACCTCGTCGCGATTCTCGTCGAGCAGGCGAGCGACGGCTGCGGCCTCGGCTACCTCATGACCAACGTCGGGCCGGGCTTCGCCAACAGCGCCTTCTCCGCCACGGCGCGCACCTGCGCCGTCGGCAACCTGACCTTCGCGCACGAGCTCGGACACAATCAGGGCTGCCATCACAACCCCGAGAACGGCGGGCCGCCCACCTCGACGGCCTACCCTTACGCCTTCGGCCACTACGTCGACGGCGCGTTCCGCACGGTCATGTCCTACTCCAACCCGTGCACGCAAGGGTGCAGCCGCGTCGCCCACTTCTCGAACCCTTCGGTCAGCTTCAACGGCGTCCCGACCGGCGTCGCAGACCAGCGCGACAACAGCCGCGTCATCAACAACACGGCGCTCGTCGTCTCGCAGTTCCGCGACAGCGGCGGCGTCCCGCCGTGCACCTACTCGCTGAGCCCGACATCGCTGAGCTTCACGGCGACGGGCGGCAGCGGCTCGTTCGCGGTGACGACCGGCGGCGGCTGCGCTTGGACGGCGTCATCCGGCGCGTCTTGGCTGACGGTCACCTCGGGCGCGGGCGGCACGGGCGGCGCGACGGTCGGCTACTCGGTCGCCGTCAACACGAGTCTGAGTCAGCGCACGGCGACCGTCACGGTGGGCGGGCAGACGCACACCGTCACGCAGGCCGGCGCGCCCGTCAACGTGCGCGTGACGGTGGGCACGAACCCGGCGGGCCGCGCCTTCACCGTCGACGGAATCACCTACTCGGCGGCGCAGACCTTCACTTGGGCGCGCGGCACGGCGCACACCGTCAGCACCACTTCGCCGCAGGGCGGGACGACGGGCACGAGGTACGTCTGGGGCAGTTGGAGCGACGGCGGCGCAATCTCGCACACCGTCGCGCCTCTGGCCGACGCGACCTACACAGCCAACTTCACCACCCAGCACTCGCTCACGACGACGGCCGGCGCGGGCGGCAGCGTGAGCCCCGCGAGCGGGTGGCTCAACCGCGGGCGGACTGTCACCATCACGGCGACGCCCAACGCCGGTTACGGCTTCAACGGTTGGACGGGCACGGGCACGGGCTCTTTCACGGGCCAGAGCAACCCGGCGACGGTGACGATGAACGGGCCGCTCACGCAGACGGCCTCCTTCTCCGCGTCGGGCCTGACGACGAACCTCGCGCTCGGCCGCACGGCGCGTCAGTCGTCGACGCTCTCGGTCGGCGCGGCCTCGCGCGCGGTCGACGGGAACCTCGACGGCGAATGGGCGCGCAACTCTCTCGCCTCGACACTCTCGGACGCGCAGGCGTGGTGGGAAGTCGACCTCGGCGGCGTGCAGTCGCTCGGTCAGGTCAAGCTCTGGAACCGGACGGACTGCTGCTCCGAACGCCTCTCGAACTTCTACGTCCTCGTCTCCGACACGCCCTTCGCCTCGACGGGCCTCTCCGCGACTTTGACACAGCCCGGCGTCTCGGCCTTCCACGTCGCCGGCCAAGCGGGCCGCGAGACGACAGTCGCCGTCAACCGCGCGGGCCGCTACGTGAGAATTCAACTCGCGGGGGCGAACTACCTGACGCTCGCGGAGGTGCAGGTGTGGGGGAGCCAGCCCGTCAACCTCGCGCGCGGGAAGCCGGCCGCGCAGTCCTCGACCACCTCGGGCGGCGTCGCCTCGCGCGCCACGGACGGCAACACCTCGGGCGGCTTCGCGCAGGGCTCCGTGACGGCCACGCTCTCGCAGGCGCAGGCGTGGTGGGAGGTCGACCTGCTCGGCGTCAGGCCCGTCGGTCAGGTGAAGCTCTGGAACCGGACTGACTGTTGCTCAGAGCGCCTCGCGAACTTCTACGTGCTCGTCTCCGACGCGCCCTTCGCCTCGACCAGCCTCGCGGCGGCGCGGAGTCAGGCGGGCGTGACGAGCTTCTACGTCTCGGGCGCGGCCGGCGTCTCGCGCGTCGTGGGCGTCAACCGCACCGCGCGTTACGTGCGCGTGCAGTTGGCGGGGACGAACAACCTCTCGCTCGCGGAGGTCGAGGTCTGGAGCGGGCCTTCGATTAACCTCGCGGCCGGGAAGGCGGGCGCGCAGTCCTCGACGAACTCGGGCGGGGCGGCCGGGCGCGCCACGGACGCCAACACCGACGGCAACTGGCTGAACAACTCCGTCACGCTGACCCTCTTCGAGTCGCAGCCGCGTTGGGAGGTCGACTTGGGGAGCGTCCGCCGCGCGGATTCGATTCGCGTGTGGAACCGCGCCGACTGTTGCTCAGACCGCCTCGCTGACTTCCACGTGCTCGTCAGCGACACGCCGTTTACTTCGTCGAGCCTTTCGGCGACGCTCTTGCAGCCGGGCGTCGCGAGCTTCCGCACGACGGGTCAGGCCGGGCGTCCGACGACGATTAACGTCAACCGCACGGGCCGCTACGTGCGCGTGCAGTTGGCGGGGACGAACTATCTCTCGCTCGCCGAGGTCGAAGTCTTAGGCAACTTCTAAAAGGCCGCGGGCGGCGGGCGTGAAATTTCGTACGCGAAACTCTTGCGCCCGGCCGTAAAAGTGATACACTCTCAGCGAAGTCCGGCGCGTTGGTCTCGCCGGACTTTACTGACTCCCTTACCCAAACTGACAGACTGAAAGTTTCCGCGCCGCCCCCCACGAGAGCGCCCGAGACCCCGCGCCGCCCGCAGCCCCTTCTGCGGCGGCGTCGAGCGCACGAGTCGGCCGCGCGACCCCTTCCGGAAAGAGGGTCTCTGACAATGGACATCCCCCAGATTATCGCCGGGCGCTTCCGCGTCGAGCGCGAGATCGGCCGCGGAGGCATGGGCACCGTCTACCGCGCCACACACCTCGGACTAGACCGCCCCGTCGCCGTCAAAATCCTTAAAAACGAGTTCGCCGCCGACCCCGAGGTCGCCGAGCGCTTCATGCGCGAGGCGCGGACGATGGCGCGTCTCCGTCATTCGCGCGCCGCCGTCATCTTCGACGCCGGGCGTCTGGCCGACGGCCGACCCTTCATCGTCATGGAGCACGTCGAGGGCTCGACCCTCGCCGAGACGCTCCAGCGCGAGGGGACGTTCGCGCCCGAGCGCGCCGTGCGCGTCGCGTCGGAAATCTGCGAGGTCTTGTCCGAGGCCCACCGCCTCGGCATCGTCCACCGCGACCTCAAACCCTCGAACATCATGCTCACCGAGCGCGGCGTCGTCGTCCTCGACTTCGGCATCGCCAAAGTCTTGGCGGGCTCGCCCGACGCGACGAAGACGCACGCGACGACCGAGTCGGGGCTCGTCATCGGCACGCCGCGCTACATGTCGCCCGAACAGTGTCTCGGCCAAAGGATCGGGCCGGCGAGCGACCTCTACAGCGTCGGCGTCTTAGTCTACGAGATGCTCTCGGGGCGGCCGCCCTTCGTCGACGTGCTCTCGGCCGCCATCCTCGTCAAGCAGGCGACGCAGACTCCGCCGCCGCTTCTGGCCGCGCGGCCGGACGCGCCGCGCGCTCTCGCGCTCGCCGTCCACGCGCTCCTCGCCAAGAACCCGGCGCAGCGGCCGGCGACGGCCGCCGAGGCGCGCGCTCTCCTTGAGCGCGGCGTCGCGCCGCCCTCGCGCGTCTCGGTCGACTTCGACCAGACGCCGCCCTTCGCCTCGACCATCAGCACGCTCAACGCCGGCCGCTACGCCTTCGTCCGCGTCGCAGGCATCTGCACTCTGGCGGCGCTCTTCGGCGCGGTCGCACTCGTCTGGGCGCAGAGCGGGCCGCCCGCGTCGGCGCGCGTGCGCCCGCCCTTCCTCGACGCCCCCGCGCGGACGGGCGCGGCGGCCTCCACGCGCCGCACGACGCCCGCGCGGACGAGCCGGACGCAGCCGCAGCAGCCGCAACAGCGGCGCGTCGGCGGAACCCTCTGAGCGACGGCCCGGCCGGAGTAAAAACTCTTTTCATCCGACGCGGGCCACTTCGCCGCGCAACCCCGGCGCGCGGTCGCCCGGCCGCGCCGCGCGCCTCTAAACGTCACGCCCTTAAATCCGAACTTCGCCCACACCCGGCCGACCGCAAGACCTTCGACGCCTGTCAGGCGCTCATCTACAACAAGGGCGCGCCCGTCCTGCGTGTGCTCCGCTTCCAGACGCTCGACCCGGCGACCGGCGGGATTGTCAACGCCCACGGGCCGAGGACGGTCGTCGAGATTAAGCTGCCGGCGACGCCGAAAAAAGTGGAACTCGACCCCGACCACCGGGTTCTTTCCGAGAGCACCTCGACGAAGTCGAAATGAGCGGGGCGGGCCGCTGTGAGGCGAGCAACCCGGCGTGGTATCATCCGACTCAAACGATGCGAATCACAAGCCGGGTGGTAACCGCTGCGCTCCCTTCGCCGTCTTACCCACGCGGGCGATTCCCGTCAGGAAAAGTGAATCAAGGTTTATGAAATCAGCTCTCATGCGTCACCTCTGCGCTCTGGCCCTCGCCGCGGCCGCGCTCCTTACGCAAACTCTCGCGCCCGACGCCACGGCCTCGGCCGCCGCGCCGCAGAGGCGTCAAAGCACTTCGGCGGCCGCGCGCCAGCAGCGTCAGACGCGTCCCGCGCCTTCGGCCGCGACGACCGCGCCCGCGCAGGCCGCGACGGCGACGGCCTTTTCGCCTTCGCCGCTCGCCAACCGCGTGCTCGCCAACGGCCTCGAAGTCATCGTCTTGGAAGACCACTCCGTCCCGCTCGTCACGGTCGAGTTGGCCGTCAAGAACGGCTCCTACACCGAGCCGCCCGAGTACAACGGGCTGTCGCATCTTTACGAGCACATGTTCTTCAAGTCGGCGCGCGCGCTCCTGATGCGCGACGAGTACATCCGCACCATCGACACGCTCGGCTTCGTCTGGAACGGCGAGACGCACGAAGAACTCGTCAACTACTACTTCACGACGACCACCCCGAACTTCGGCGTCGCCATGCGCTTCATGAGGGATTCGGCGCGCGACCCCGTCTTCGTCGAGCGCCTGTTCGAGCAGGAGCGGCAGGTCGTCATCGGCGAGTTGCAGCGCCACGAGTCGAACCCGTTCGGCTACCTCGGGCTTGAGATGAACCGGCGGCTCTTCTACAAGTTCCCGAGCCGCAAGACTCCGGGCGGGAGCCGGCAGACGGTCGCGGCCGCGACGACCGACATGATGCGCACCATCCAGCAGCGCTACTACGTCCCGAACAACTCGGCCCTCATCGTCGCGGGCGACGTGACGCCGGCCGAGGCCTTCGCGATGGCCGAGAGCCTGTTCGGCGACTGGCCGCGCGCCGAAGACCCGTTCGTCAAGTTCCCGCTCGTCGAGCACCCGCCGCTCGAAAAAAGCGAGGGCCACGTCATCCGCCAGCCCGTGCAGAACGTCATCGTCCAGCTCGGCTGGCACGGCCCGTCCATCGGCAAGGACAACGCCGGCACGTACGCGGCCGACGTGCTGCTCTTCATCCTCCGCCAGCCCGACTCGCGCTGGCAGCGGGCGCTGGTCGACACGGGGCTCGTCACCGGCGTCGACATGTCTTACTTGACGCAGCGCAACGTCGGGCCGATTACGGTGACGGCGCAGACGACGGCCGACAAGGCGCGCGCCGCCGTGCGCGCCATCCACGCCGAGCTCGGCAAGCTCGACGACCCCGACTACTTCACCGACGAGGAGCTTGAGAACGCCAAGACGCTTCTGGAAGCGACCGAGCTCTACTCGCGCGAGAAGACGAGCGAGTACAGCCACACGCTGAGCTTCTGGTGGGCTTCGACCGGCCTCGACTACTTCCGCAACTACCACCAGAACCTCCGCCGCATCTCGCGCGCGGACATACGCAACTACGTGACGACCTACATTCAGGGCAAGCCCCACGTCGGGCTCGCCCTCATGTCGGAGGAGTCGGCGCGCGCGTCGGGCCTCACGCCCGAAGACCTCGTCGGCCAAGCGCCGAAAGCCGCGGGCGCTTCGGGCCGCTAAGGGCGGTTAACAAGGACATGGACAGGATGGACAGGATTAAGGCAACCCTCCCGCTCGCGCTGGCGCTTCTGCTCGCGCTCTCGCCGGCCGCGCCCGCGCAGCAGCAGCAGACGGAGACGCAGAGGCCGGCGCAGTCCGCGCCCGAAATCGTCAAGCCCGCGCAAGCCGCGGCCGCGCCCTCTTCGGCCGAGGCCGACGCGGCGGCGTCGGTCGCCGAGTTCGACGTTAACGGCCTCAAGGTCTTGGTCAAGCGGCGCGCGGGCAGTCAGACGGTCGCGGCCGCACTCTTCCTGCGCGGCGGCGTGCGCAACGTGACGGCCGAGAACGCGGGCGTCGAAGCCCTCATGCTCGACGCCGCCACCGAGGCCAGCCAGAACTTCCCGCGCGAGCGCACGCGCCGCGAGCTGGCGCGCATGGGCACGGCCATCTCCTACGGCGTCAACTACGACTACTCCGCGCTCACGCTCGGCACGACGCGCGCCAACTTCGACCGCTCGTGGGAGATTTTCATTGACGGCGCGCTCCGTCCGACCTTCGCCGCCGAGGACGTTGAGCGCGTCCGCAACCGCCTCATCACGTCCTTGCGCGACGACGCCGACACGCCCGACTCGCACTTGGCGCAGCTCCAGTCGCGCGTCGCCTACGCCGGCCACCCCTACATCAACAACCCGCGCGGCACGACCGAGAGCGTCTCGCGCCTGACGGTCGCAGACCTCCGGCGCCACCACGCGGAGGTGATGCAGACCTCGCGCCTGCTGCTCGTCGTCGTCGGCGACCTCGACCCGCAGGACGTGCGCCGCCGCGCCGCCGCGGCCTTCGGCCGGCTCCCGCGCGGCAGCTACCGCCCCGCGCCGCTCCCGCCGCTCTCCTTCCCCGCGCCGACGCTCGACATCACCGAGCGCGCGCTAGAGACGAACTACGTGCAGGGCGTTTTCGCCGCGCCCGCGCTCACGTCCGAAGACATCTACCCGATGCGCATCGCGTCGTCGATTCTCCAGAACCGCGTGATAACGGAGGTGCGCTACCGTCGGAGTCTCTCCTACGCGCCCGACGCCTTTCTCTACAGTCAGGGCGCGAACGTCGGCGGCATCTACGTGACGACCGACGACGTGAACACGTCGGTCTCGGTGATGCTCGGCGAGATCGCGCGCATCCAGCGCGAGCCGGTGACGGAGGAGGAACTCAGGAGCACCGTCCAGCACTACCTGACGCGCCACTACCTGCGTCAGGAGACCAACGCCGCGCAGGCCGGCGACCTCGCGCAGTACGAGCTGCTCGGCGGCGGCTGGCGCAACGCCTTCACGTTCCTCGACCGCCTCCGCGCCGTCACGCCCGGCGACGTGCGCCGCGTCTCGCAGACCTACATGCGCAACCTGCGCTTCGTCGTCCTCGGCGACCCGCGCCGCGTCGACCGCAACGTCTTCCTGCCCCCGCCCGCGACCGCCGGGGAATAAAAAGGTAAAAGTAAAAGGTAGGGCAGAAACGAAAAGGTCGGGGAGCATCGTGCTCCCCGACCTTTTCGTTTCTGCCTTTTTACTTTCGCCTTACCTCTGCATCTCGGCCGCGAGCTTGGCGTGGAGCTCTTTGTCGAGGGTCTTGAGGAGGTTCGACTCGGCGGCGGCCGAGGCGCGGTCTCCGATCTCAAGATAGGTGACGGCGAGGTTGTAGTGGGCCTCGGCCATGTCGGGCCGGAGTTCGGCCGCGCGCTTGAAGGAGTCAATCGCCTTGTAGTACTGCCCCGAGTAGTAGTAGGCGTCGCCCAGCTTGCTGTGCGCCTCGTAGGAGTTGGGGCGGAGCTTGAGCGCCTGCTGGAAGGCGCGTATGGCGTCGTTGTTCTTGCCCTGCTTGACCTTGCAGAAGCCGACCTGTATCCACGCCTCGACGCGGTTCGGGTTCTTGACGACCGCGCTCTCGAAGTAGTTCAGGGCGCTGTCGTAGTTGCCGAGCCAGAGCGAGTTCAGGCCGTTCTTGTACCACCAATCGGAGACGCCGTCGCCCTGCGGCCCGCCGCGGCGCTTGCGCCCGCCCGCCTCCTCGAAGGTCGTCAGCCCGGCGTCGGCCCGAAGCGCCGCCACCCGCGCCGCGCCCATCGCCAAGTTGATGTTCTGCCCGTTCGTGACCTTGATGGTGACGACGCCGACGACCTGCCCGCGCATGTTGAAGACGGGGCTCCCGGAGTTGCCGTGCGAGATGGGCGCGGTGATCTGGATGATGCGGCCGACGTTCGGCACCTCGCGCACGGCCGAGACGATGCCGTCGGCGACCGAGCCTTCGAGACGCAGCGGGTTGCCGATGACGAAGATGCTCTCGCCCTCCTCGGGGAGCACCGCCGCGAGCTCGATCAGGCGCGCGCGCTCGGCCGCCTCGCCGACGCTCAGGACGACCAAGTCGCCGTCGTCGTCCATCGCGCGCAGTCCCTCGACCGGGTAAGTCCGCCCCTTGCCGTCGAACGTGCGCACCTCGACGCGGTGCGCGCCCTCGACGACGTGGAGGTTCGTGACGACCTCGCCCGGCCGGATGAAAAACCCGCTCCCGGTCATCAGCGTCTCGCCCTTCGAGTTGTAGGTGATGACGGAGACGACCGTGGGCTTGACGCGGCGGACGAGCGCGGGGAGCGTCTCCTCGGCCGCGCGCGCAGGCTCTGCCGAGCAGACGGCGACGAGAAAAGCGAGCGCGAGCAAGAGGGGGTGCTTGCGGGTCAACATCTTCTTTGGACTCTTCTGGAATCGAGGCCGACGCCTTCAGCGCCGACCCCCGGGCGGGAGGTCAAGGCTTCGTCTCGGGGAAACCTCGTTGACAAGGGGCTCGTCCGGCGCGGGGGCGACCGGACTCACAATCCGAAAGATAGTTTCTCAGGCCGACCGAAGTCAATAGTGATTGTGACAAATTTGTAAAAAATGGCGGGGCGCGGCCGGGAGGCGAAAAAAGGGCGGCCGTCGCGGGGTCTAGCCCCGCAGGCCGCCGCCCTTTTAAGTGATAGTCGAAAGACGACTTAGCGGATTATCGTGCCGACGACGACGCCCGCCGGGGTCGACACCTCGTCTTCGAGCGTGATGAGGAGGCCGAAGTCTTGGAGAGCGGTCTCGGACTTGATTTCGGCCTCGTTGCGCGAGCCCGTGTTGATTATCTGGCCGAGCTTGACGAACTTGTTGTCCGCCGAGACGGCCCACAGGACGTAGACCTTGCCGGACGGCGCTTCCTTCAGCTCGTGGAAGCGCGCGGTGACCTGCGTCGGGCCGTCCTTGCGCGGCAGGACGTTGATGTTGACGCGCGCGCCCGTCATCGCGCCCGTCAGGTTCACCTTGAGCTGCGAGTCATCGCCCCGCTTCATGCCGGGGACGTTGAGCATCGGCACGGAGTAGGCCGAGGTCGCGCCCGTGGTCGAGACGGCCGAGACCTTCTCGCCGACGGCCGCGCCGTCGCGGTCGGTGCTCGAAAGCGGGACGACGGCGAAGCCCTGCGGCACGGCGCTGCGGAAGAAGACCGGCGTCGTCGTCGAGACGGTCGTCAAATTCGACTCGGGCGAGAGCACGAGCATGAACTTGTCGAGCGGCGTGTGGAAGCTCTGGACGGCCGCGCCGTTCTGGACGTTGACGGGGCCGAGCAGCGTCACCTTGCCGAGCGGGTCAACCGCGTAGAGGCTGAGCGGGCCGGGCGAGGTGAGCCCCGAGAGGTTCAAGTTGATCATCGTGTGGTCGGCCGCGCGCATGATTTTGGCGAGGCCGGTCGCGCCCGTCAGCGTCGCGCCGGGCCTCAGTTCGACCGTGACTTCTTTGCCGACCGGGTACTCGACGACCGTCCAAGTGCCGTCGGCGTTCTGGACGGCGGTGGTCTGCGTCGTCGTCGTGGTGGTTGTGACTTGCGTCTCCTGCGGCGTTGTGGGCGCGCTCGTCTGCGCGGCGGCCGAGGCCGCGAGCGCGAGCGTGAGCGCGGCGCAAGCGCCGATGCTGAACAAACGTCTGCTCATGGGTTTTTCCCTCCTCCAAATAGTTTTGAGCATTGAATTCGGTACGTCCGGGGGCAGAACCAGAGGAAGAAGGGCAACGTTCATGCCGCCGCCGAAAAAGGCTTATGCGGCAAGGACTTACGTTAAGAGGCACGGCCGCGGGCGGCCAAAAAACGGAACGATACGATACAAAAATGTACCGCTAAAAAGCAGTGACAGGTGACGACTGCCGGGCAGGGACTCGGAGCACAAAAACGGAAGGCCCGGCCGTGTCGGTCGGGCCTTCCGTTTTTGACTTCTGACTCTGGACTCGTAACTTGTCTTTAGCTCGTCACCCGCCACCCGTCACCGTCTTAGTAGCTGTAGACCTCCGTGATGGCGCGGGCCACGTCGTCGACTTGCGGGAGGATGGCGTCTTCGAGCTGGGGCGCGTAGGCGACGAAGGTGTCGAGCGCGGCGACGCGTCGGACGGGGGCGTCCAAGTACTCGAACAACTCTCCGGCGACGCGCGCCGCCACCTCACCGCCGAAGCCGCTGGAGAGCGAGTCCTCGTGCGCGACGATGACCTTGTTCGTCTTGCGCACCGACGTGGCAATCGTCTCCCAGTCGAGGGGCGCGAGCGTGCGCAGGTCGATGACCTCGACGTTGATGCCTTGCTGCTGCTCGGCCTGCTTGGCGGCGACGAGCGTGCGCTGGACGAGCGCGCCGTAGGTGACGACGGTCAGGTCAGTCCCCTCGCGCACGACCTTCGCCTTCCCGAACGGGATCATGAAGTCCGCGCCCGGGTACTGCGACTTGTTGTAGGCCTGACGGTAGAGGTGTTTGTGTTCGAGGAAGATGACGGGGTCGTCGCAGCGAATCGCGGTGCGCAGGAGCCCGTTCGCGTCGAGCGCGTTCGACGGGTAGACGACGCGCAGTCCCGGCACGTGCGTGAAGATGGTGTCGCCCGACTGCGAGTGGTAGACCGCGCCGCCCTTGAGGTAGCCGCCGACGGGGACGCGGATGACGACGGGGCACTTCCAATCGTTGCCGGAGCGCCAGCGCATGAGCGCCAGCTCGTTGCGAATCTGGTGGTAGGCGGGCCAGATGTAGTCGAAGAACTGTATCTCGACGACGGGCTTCATGCCGCGCGTCGCCATGCCTATCGCGCGGCCGACGATGTTGGCCTCGGCCAGAGGCGAGTTGAAGACGCGCGAGCCGCCGAACTTGCGCTGCAAGTTCGCCGTCACCTTGAAGACGCCGCCCTTGCCCTTGACCTTGTCCAAGTTCTCCTCGCGCGAGCAGTCGGCCACGTCCTCGCCGAAGACGACGATCGCGGGGTCGCGCGCCATCTCCTCGTGCAGGCAGCGGTTGATGAGATCGACCATCGTGCCGGCGTTGCCGGAGAGCTCCGCGCCCGGCTCGGTGTCGAACTCCTTCGAGGTCGGGTCGACGTCGGGCGAGTAGACGAACTGCGTCGCGGTCGAGGGGTCGGGCTGCGGGCTCGCGAGCGCGCGGTCGGCGGCCTCCGAGACCTCGCGGTCGACCTCGTCCTTGACGGCCTGCAACTCCTCCTGCGTCAGAAAACCTTCCGCGACGAGCAGCGCGCCGAACTTCTTGACGGGGTCGCGCTCGGCGTCGGAGGTGCGCTCCTCGTCGGGCCGGTAGAGCTTCTCGTCGTCGGAGAGCGAGTGCGAGTAGGGGCGTATGACTTTGGCGTGGACTAACGCCGGCCCTTTGCGCGCGCGGCAGTGCTCGACGGCGCGTTTGATAGTTTCGTAAGACTCGACGGCGTCCGTGCCGTCGCACTTCTGTATGAGGAGGTCGGGGAAGCCCTCGACGAGTTTCGACACGTCGCCGCCCGCCGTCTGCACTTCGACGGGGACGCTGATGGCGTAGCCGTTATCCTCGACGAGGAAGAGGACGGGGAGCTTCAGGTTGCTCGACGTGTTCAGGGCCTCCCAGAACTCGCCCTGACTCGTCGTCCCGTCGCCCGTCGAGCAGTAGACGACCTCGTCGCCCTTGAAGCCCGTCACCCTGTCGCGAATCTCTTCGACGAGCGTCGCGCGGAAGCCCGCCTCGGCGCACCCGACGGCCTGCAGGAACTGCGTGCCCGTGGGCGACGACTGCGAGACGATGTTCAGTTTTTTGTGACCCCAGTGAGAGGGCATCTGGCGGCCGTGCGAGTTGGGGTCTTCGGCCGCGCCGACCGCCGAGAGCAACTGCTCGTAGGCGGTCATGCCGAGTTGGAGGCAGAGCGCGCGGTCGCGGTAGTAGGGGTAGAACCAGTCGTAAGACGGCTTCATCGCGAGGCCGGCGGCGACCAGCACCGCCTCGTGCCCCGCGCCCGAAATCTGGAAGAAGATTTTGTTCTGCCCCTTGAGCTGAATCTCCTTGTCGTCGATGCGCCGCGACAGGTACATCGTGCGGTAAATCCCCACCATCTCGTCGCGGCCCAAACCCCTGTACTCCCGCGCCTTCAACTCAGTCGCCATGATACTTCGATCTCCTGCTTCAAATAATCAAATCTTAATCCGCGCCAATAACTCACTCCGCGTCACCCCGAAGTGCGCCGCCACGTCGTCGAGGATGGAGGCGAGCGTGCCGACCCGCAAGGGGGCTGTAAGGGCGCGAGCCAAGTCGTCACCCGAGAGGTCGCGCGGCAGTTTCATGCGGCGAACACTTCTTCGCGCACGAAGTGGAGACGGATGACGCGCGGGCCAGCGCCCTCGTCGAAGTGGCAGCGGACGGCGTCGCGCACCTGCTCACGCAGGGAGTCGAGGTCGTCCGCCTCCGTGAAGATGGACACGCCGAGGGCGCGCGCGGTGTAACCGCCTTCGGGGGGTTCCTCGACCAGAAAGATGAATTCTTCCATGCGGCCTTCAGTCGGCGTAATCCGATTCGAGCGTCGCCCGGTAGTCTTCGGCCATCGAGGGGTGGCCGTGGGCGAGGGCGACCTCCGCGCCGCGTTCGAGTGCGCGGCGGGCGAGGTCGCGGCGGCCCGTCTCGGCGTGGGCGCGCGCGAGCATCCCGTAGGCGTTGCCCTCGTCGTCGGCCCGCGTCAGGTACTCGGTCAGCGTCTCGGCCAGCTCGTCCCAGCGCCCGGCCTTCTCGTACTCCTTCGCCAAGCCGAAGAGCACCGACGTGTTGTCGGGGTCGCTCTGGAGCATCAGGCGGAAGATGTCGATGCGAGACGTCGTCATGAGCCTACTGCACGCGGGGCTGCTGGCCCGAGATGATGAGCTTCGCGATGGTCTGAAGCTGCATGTTAGACGTGCCCTCGTAGATGGCCCCGATCTTCGAGTCGCGCCAGAGTTTTTCGACCGGGTAGTCCTTGACGAACCCGTAGCCGCCGTAAAGCTCAATCGCTTTGGAGGCGATCTTCTCGGCCGCGCGCGACGAGTAGAGTTTCGCCATCGCCGCCTCTTTGACGAAGGGGCGTCCGGCGTCTTTCAGGCGCGCGGCGTTGTAGACCATCAGGCGCGCGGCTTCGAGCTCGGTCGCCATCTCGGCCAGCTGGAACTGCACGGCCTGAAACTGGTTGATGGGCTTGCCGAACTGCGCGCGCTCG
Source organism: Pyrinomonadaceae bacterium (assembly GCA_035634035.1). GTDB lineage: Bacteria > Acidobacteriota > Blastocatellia > Pyrinomonadales > Pyrinomonadaceae > DASQDT01. The sequence goes on from DASQDT010000003.1 coordinate 17,944, forward strand.
CCCGTGTACGCGAGCGCGGCTTCGAGCGCCCCGCGCGCGAGCCCGATCATCTGCGCGCCGATGCCGATGCGCCCCTCGTTGAGAGTCTCGATGGAAACTTTGTAACCTTTCCCGACCTCGCCGAGCACGTTCTCCTTCGGCACGCGGCACCCGTCGAGAATAATCTCGGTCGTCGAAGACGCGCGGATGCCGAGCTTGTTCTCCTTCTTGCCGACCGCGAAGCCGTCGAAGCTCTTTTCGACGACGAAGGCGGTGATGCCCTTGTAGCCGGCCGACGGGTCGGCGTTGGCGAAGAGGACGAAGATTTCGGCCTCGACGCCGTTCGTGATCCAGAGCTTCTGCCCCGTTATCTCGAAGTGGTCGCCGCGGTCGACGGCGCGCGTCGCCATCGCGAAGGCGTCGGAGCCCGACCCGGCCTCGCTCAAGGCGTAAGCCCCGATGGTGTCGGAGGCGAGCCGCGCGAGGTACTTCTTCTTCTGCTCCTGATTGCCCCAGCGGATGAGGGCGTTGTTGACGAGCGTGTTCTGCACGTCCATCAGGACGCCGACCGAAGGGTCGACGCGCGACAGCTCCTCGACGCCGATGATGGCCGTAAAGAACGACGCGCCCGCGCCGCCGAACTCCTCGGGCGTCTCGATGCCCATCAGCCCCAAGTCGAAGAGTTGCTTGATGAGGCCCGCGTCCATCTTCGCGTGCTCGTCCATCTCCTCGACGCGCGGGCGGATTTCGCCCTCGGCGAACTCGCGCACGGAGGCGCGGAACATCTCCTCGTCTTCGGAGTAGGTGGTGAGCGGCGTCCCCGTAGACATTTCCGTTGCTGCTTTACTCATAGATTGCACTCGCTCGCGATTAGATTTTAAGGATTCGCGCCCAAGCATCGCTCATCCGAGCGCCTCGGGTCAACTCGCGGGGGGCGAAAAAAAGTGGAGGGTGACGGGCCGAAGCAGACGCCTCAACCCGTCACCCTCCGCCCGCCGTCCGGCACTTTAATTTACTGCCCTATCACCTGCACTTCGGCGAGGCCGAGATAGTTCGTCCAGGCGAGCTGGACGCGGACGTAGCGGCCCGTGCGGCCGACGAGCTGCCCGTGCCCGACGAGGACGCCGCCGGGGACGTGGTAGCTCGTCACGCCCGGCTGCGCGAGCGTCGCCGCGAGGTCTTGTGACGTGAACGGCGCGTCGGAGACGAGGACGTAGAAGTTCGCCAGACGCGAGCCGCAGCAGTCGGTGCGGTTCCAGAGGTTGATGCTGTCGATTTGGCGCACCGCGCCGAGGTCGACCTCCCACCAAGCCTGCGATTCGCTGTCGGTGTGGGCCATCGAGCCGGCGAGGAAGTTGCCGTTGGTGTTGCCGTCCACGGCCTTCGAGGCGGCGGGGTCGGTGGCGTGCGCGTAAGTCGAGGACTGCGTCGCCGCGGCCCCGAGCGCGACGTTCGAGGGTTGCGCGAGCGGCCGTCCGATGACTTCGACCTCCGCGAGCGAGAGGTAGTTCGTCCCCGTCAGTTGCACGCGGACGTAGCGGCCCGTGCGGCTGACGTTAATCGTCGTCGGGCGTCCCGCCTGACCGGCGGTGTGGAAGCCTGAGACGCCGGGCTGACTGAGAGTGGCCGTCAAGTCGGTCGAGGCGAAAGGCGTGTCGGAGACGAGGACGTAGAAGTTCGCCAGACGCGAGCCGCAGCAGTCGGTGCGGTTCCAGACCTTGATGCTGTCGATTTGGCGCGACGCGCCGAGGTCAACTTCCCACCAAGCCTGAGCTTCTTGGAGCGTGGCCGTGACGGAGTTGTGCGTCCAGCCGCCGTCGGTGTCGCCGTCGACGGCGCGGGCCGCCGAGCCGCCGAAGCCGGTCGAGACTTGCGTCGCCGCGCGTCCGAGCGCGAGGTTCGAGGCCGCGGCGGGCGCGACGAATTGGCCGATGACTTCGACCTCGGCGAGCGAGAGGTAGTTCGTGCCGATAAGCTGCACGCGGACGTAACGGCCCACGCGGCTGACGGCGAGCTGCCTCGGGCGTGCGCCGACGAAGGTGACGTGGAAGGCCGAGACGCCGGGCTGGTCGAGAGTCGCCGCCAAGCCCGTCGAGTTGAAGGGCGCGTCGGAGACTAAGACGTAGAAGTTCGAGAGGCGTTCGGAGCAGCAGTCGGTGCGGTTCCAGAGGTTGATGGTGTCGATTTGCGCCGACGCGCCGAGGTCGACTTGCCACCAAGCCTGCGCGTCGTTGAGCGTGGCCGTCACGGAATTGTTCGCCCATTTGCCGTCGGTGTTCCCGTCAACGGCGCGCGGGGCGACGCCGCCGGAAGTGGTCGAGGACTGAGTGGCCGCCTTGCCGAGCGCGAGGTTGGCGGGCGGGGCGGCCGTGAAGTTCGCGTCGGCGAAGTTGGCCGCGAGGTCTTCGTAGGCGCGCGCGGCGGGCGCGAAGCTGAAGGGGCCGGAGGGCGTGACGGTGTAGTCGCCGAGGGCGGGGACGCGGAAGGAGTAGCGGCCGTCGGCGTCGGTCGTGGCCGTCGCCGTGCGCGAGCCGGCGAGCGTGACGGTGATGCCGCCCGCGCCCGCGCCGTTCTGCGTGACGCGGCCGCCGACGGCGTAGGTGTTGAGCGTCGCCGTGAAGTCGGCCGTCCCGTTCGACGCGAGGCCGTTGAAGGACGCGCTCGGCGGCGCGAAGGTGTAATGAGCCTTTGAGGCGGCGACGATGTAGTTGCCGCCGTAGGGGAGGTTTTCGACGAGGTAGTTGCCGTTCGAGTCGGTCAGGGCGGTCGCGGTGCGCGTCCCCGAGACCGTCAGCAGCACGCCCGCGAGGGGCGCGCCCGACGCGTCTGTGACGCGGCCGCCGATGGCGCGGGGCGAGCGACTGAGGTTGAAGTCGACGTTGCGGTCGCCGTTCGGCGTGTTGACTGCGGCGGCGGCGGGCTCGATGACGAAGTCGGCCGGCGCGGCGGGCGTGAGCGTGTAGTCGCCCGCGGTCGGGAGGTTCGAGAAGCGGTAGCGGCCCTCCGCGTCGGTGACGGCGGTGACGGTCTGCGAGCCCGTGAGCGCGACGGAGAGGCCCGCGACGCCCGCGCCCGACGTGTCCGTCACCCGGCCCGAGAGGGCGAAGGTCTCGGCGGGCGCGGTCGCGAGGTAAGCGGCGAGCGCCGAGCGCGCGGCGCTCGTGCAGGAGGCGTCGTCGCCGCAGCGGAGAATCTTGTCAGACCAATAGTAGTGCGCGGCCGCGTCGGGCGGGCGCGAGAGCGCGGATTGGTATTGGAGGCGGACGTGCTGGACGGGGTCTTCGTCCTCGGTCGCCGTCGTGATGACTTCGGTCGTCTGCGCCCCGGAGTCGAGCGTCGTGTAGGTGGAGTTGATGACGTGGAGGCTCTCGACGCTGGACTCGACGGCGATGCGGTCGGCGTGGGCGACGCACTCCAAGCGGTCGAGGATGACGCGGCCCGAGTTTTGGAACCGGAGCGCCGAGTCGGCGTTGCGGCTCCAGCCGTAGTAAGAGCGCTCGATGAGCACGGCCTCGGGGCCGTAGATGTGGTGGCCGGTCGACATCAAGTTGGAGACGTTCATCCGCAGGCCCGTGATGTAGATGAGGTCGATGGGCGCGCTCGGCGGCGAGTAGCGGTAGGGGATGCTGGCGATGCCGACGTAGCCGCCCTCGTCGAGGAAGACGTCGCGGAAGACGGCCTCGCGGCGCGGCGAGTCGGGCGTCGGCGGCGCGGCGTTGCCGATGCCGACCCACCCGTAGGGCGCGCCGAAGCCCATCTTGCTGAAGATTTCGGCGCGCTGCCCGTAGTCGAGAAACGTCGTGCCCGAGACGTAGATGCCCTTCCACTGGATGTTCTGCACGAGGGGCGAGTAGTAGCCGCTGCTGGCCGAGCAGCCGAGGAAGACGCTCTGCTCAAGGCGCAGGCGCGTGCGCGTCGCGCCGACGATCGTGCCGCCTTCGATGTGCGAGCTGAGGCCGTAGAACTCGCAGTGGCGGATGGTGGCCTCGCCGATGGTGTTGAGGCCGAGCACGGTGAGCGAGTCGACGACGACGTCGGGCGTGCCCATGAAGGCGATGTCTTGGATGAGGAACGTGTCGAGGCCGACGATGCCGATGGTGAACTGCGAGCCGGTCTTCGGGCGGAACTCGCTCTGGAGGTTGAGGCCGAGCGACTGGCGGCTGCCGGAGTCGGTCGTCGCGGGCGCGGGCGTCGAAGACTCGACGCCCAAGATGCGCACCGAAGAGGCGAGGCCCGTGAAGTTTTTGGCGACGCGCGTGACGATGGCGTAGCGGCCGGCGGGGACGATGAGCGTGCCGCCGCCGGCCGCGCCGAGCGCGTCGAGCGCGGCTTGGAGCGCGGGGCCGTCGTCGGCCACGTTGTCGCCGACCGCGCCGAAGTCGCGGAGGTTGATGGTCGTCTCGGCGCGCGCAGTCGTGGCGGACGAGAGCAGGAAGGCCGCCGCGAGGCAGACGGCGGCGAAGAGCTTGTGTGTGATTTTGAAGGGCAAGACAGTACCAGCTTGTTGGAGACTTGATCCGACGGGGAGTCAGGATGGGCCGAAGCGCCCGCGATATTCACCCGACACTATAAACGATTTGACCATCTCGGCGGAAACGAAGTTGCCGTTGTGCTCGGCGAGCTTGCCGAGCCAGAAGTTGAAGCCGACGAGGCGCGTGTCGTCGGGCGGGTCGGCGGGCGCGCGCCGGAGGTAGCCGAGGTACTGCATATAGATGAAGGCGCGGTTGAACTCGCGCGCGCGGAAGTCGGGGTCGTCGGCGACGGCGCGCAAGACCTGCGCGCGCGTGAGAGTTCCGGCGGCGTGCGCCGCGACGAGCTCGTCGCGCTCGGGCTCGGAGAGCGAGCCGCCGGTGTTCGCGTTCAGGGCGTCGACGAACTGCCCGGCCGTCATCACCTGCGGGTAGGCGAGGAGGAACTGCGGGCGCGCGACGAAGGCTTCGAGGAAGGCGCGCTTGTTCGATTCGAGCAGCTCGCGCGAGCCGGGCGCGCCGTCGACGACGCCGCGGGCGACCTCCTGCTTGTCGCGCAGGAAGGGCTTCATGCCGAGCAGCGGCCCCGTCCCGAAGGCCGCCTGATGCGCGCGGTAGACGAGGTAGCCCGTCTCCTGAAACTCGGGCGACAGGTAGAAGGCGGCCGAGACGTTGACGCGGCGCAGCGTGAGACACACCTCGCGAGTCTCCTGCGGCGCGCCGTCACACTCGGTCAGTTGATTCGACCAGAAGGCTAACCCGGCGGCGTCGGGCTCGCGTCCGAGGAAGTCCGCGTACTGCTGGCGGACGAAGAAGGCGGGCGCGTCGGCGGGGTTGCCGGGCGGCTCGGTCGCGTCGTCGGTGATTTCGATGAAGGCTATCGCGCGCTCGCCGAGCGTCGCGCCGCCGCCCGCCGCGACGCTCAGGCGCAGCGTCAGGGACTCGCGCCCCTCGGCGAAGGTGTCGTCGGAAACTAACACGTCGAAGGTCTTCGAGGTCTCGCCGGGCGCGAACGTGAGCGAGCCGAAGGCGGCCGTGAAGTCGCAGCGCGCGCGCGCACGGCCGTCGACGGTCGCGCACGTCTCTTCGATGCCGACGCCGCCGTCGTCGGTCGCGTACTCGACCGTCGCGGCGGAAGAGGACGACCCGCCGCGCGTGACCGTCACCGCGAGCGAGCCCGCGCGCTCGGCGACGACGTAGACGGGCGCGGCGAACTCGATGACGGCGGGCGTCGCGGGCGTGGGTGTCGGCGTCGGCCCGGGAGTCGGCGTCGGAGTCGGCTCAGGCGTGGGCGCGGGCGTCGGCTCGGGGCTCGGCGCGGGAGTGGGCGCGGGAGTGGGCGTCGGCTCAGGGCTAGGCGCGGGCGTCGGGGTCGGGGCCGGAGTCGGCGTGGGAGCGGGCGCGGGGTTGACGGTGATGTTGACGGTGTCGGCGTCGGTGTGCGCGCCGGGGAGTTGCACGGCGGCCGGGCGGTCGTCGGTCGTCACGGTCAGTCGCGCCGCGCCCGTGAAGCCGGCGGCGGGCAGAAACGAGAGGCCGTCGAGCGCGGCGTTGATGCTGGCGCGCGTGCCGCCGAAGCTCATCGTCCGGTCGGCCGCGCCGTCGCCCGCCGTGAACGCCAGCCCCGCGACGCTCTTGAGCGTCAGGCTGCCGCCCACGGCCGCGAGCGTGACGCGCAGGTTGGTCGTGCAGGGGTCGGGGTCTGTGACGGCGAGGCGGTTGCCGCCCGAGGACGAGAAGACGAGGGGCGACGTCTCGGAGGTCGTCTGCGCGCCGGGCACGACGTTGGCGGGCGCGCGGTTCGTCGCGTGCGACGAGCAGAGGAGTGCGGACGACTGCGCGAGCGCCTGCGGCGAGATGGCGTGCTCGCGGTGGCTCGAATCGAGCCAGATGCCGAACAGGCCCGCGCCCATCTCGGCGAGGACTTGTTTGACCGCCGGCTCGTAGGTGCGGTGGCGGACGCCCGCGAAGCAGCACGGGTCGAACTGGTTGAAGACCTGCATCTGCGTGCGCCCCGTGCCGTGCGCGCCCATCACGTAGAGGCCCGTGTAGTCGAGGAAGCTGCCGATCGCGCGCTGCTCCCAGTCGCCCGCGTCGCGCTCGCCGCACGGGCCGGTGCGCAGGTAGGCCGGGAGCGAGCCGGCGACGGGGATGGAGACGGAGACGCGCGGGTCGATGGCGGCGTAGAGCGAGGTCGTCCAACCGCCGCCCGAGACGCCCGTCATCGCCACCTGCGAGTAGCCCGACTCGGAGAGGACGTGGTTGAGCGCGACGGCGACCGGCTCGACGAAGTACTTGAGCGGGTTGAGCGACGCCGTTTGGTAGTCGCTCAGTTGGTCGTGCGCGTTGTTGAGGTCTGTGAACGGGAAGGCCGGGTGCGAGTTGTCGCCCGTCAGCGGCATCTGGATGACGAGCACGTCGTAGCCGAGTTCGAGGTAGTAGGCGGCGGCGCGGTCGACGGCGCTCGGCTCAAGCGGCGCGGCGACGGCCGGGACGTGGCCCTGATGGACGATGACGAGGCGGGCGAGACGGCTGAGCGGGCGCAGGTGGTAGACGACCGAGCGCGGCATGACGGAGCTCCCCGGCAGGGGCGACGTGAGCGTGATGCGGTCGACGCGCGCGAGGTTTCGGAGGTTCCTGATGGGGCTCGACGCGCCGCGCACGATTGCGCCCGCGGGCGGGAGCTTCGACGCGGGGAAGCCCTCGTCGCCCCAGATGTGTCGGACGAGCGCCTCGCGCTTGGCCGCGACCTGCGCCGCCGTCGTCATGCCGATGAGCGAGAGGACGTTGGCCCTCGTGTAGGCCGGGTCGATGTCCTTCGAGCAGTCGAGCGCCGCGTTGAACGGGCCGATGAGGTTGACGCGGACGGAGGCCGTGGCGGCCAGCGCCCCGCCCGCGCCGACGTTGCCCTGATCGCTCACCGTCACCGCGAGCGTGGCCGCGCCGGCGAAGTTCGTCGTCGGCGTGAACTGCATCCCTTCGAGCGCCGCGTTGACGTTCGCGAGCGTGCCCGCGAAGCTCATCAGCACGTCGTCGCGCCCGTCGCCCGCGAGGAACGTGAGGCTGAGCCCCGCGGTCGGCCCCAGAGTCGTCCGCCCGTTCGTCGCGTTGAGGATGACTTTGACAAACCTCTCGCCGGCGTCCGCGTCGTCCACCGAGATTTGCGAGGCGGCGCGGTGCGAGAAGACGACGGGCGTGTTGACGGAGGCCGTCTGCGCGCCGGGCACGGTGAGGGTCGGCGCGTCGTTGACGGCCTGCACGGTGAGCACGAAAGAGTCCGAGACGGTCTGCCCGTCGGGCGCGGCGGCCGTGAGCGTGATGCGCGCGAAGCCGGAGGCGCCGGGCACGGGGCGGACGGTCAGGGTGCGCGTCGTGCCCGCGCCCGCGACGCTCAGGTTCTCCAACGTCTCGGGAACCAACTCCGTGTTCGACGACGAGGCCGTGACCGACGCGAGGCCCAAAGTGGCGTCGCCGACCTCGAAGACGAGCGTGAGCGAGCCGTCCTCGTCGATCGTCCTGTTCGCCACGTCCTCGATCATCGGGTGGGCCTCGAAGGCGCCGACGTCGGTGACGGCCCCGGCGCCCGCGTCGGCCGCGTCGGCCGTGCGCGGGCGGCCGCGCTGGTCTTTGACGAGGGCCGCGCCGTCGCGGCCGACGGCGACGGCGTCCGAGCCGCGGTCGAGCGCGGGACTCCCGGGCCGCAGCGCGTGCGTGCGCGTCGGCCCGCCGTTGAAGGCCAGAGGTTCGAGGCCGGGGTCTGAGACGCCGACCGCGTTGC
>DASQDT010000004.1:0-11984 GCA_035634035.1 Pyrinomonadaceae bacterium
GAGATCATCGCGGGTTTCAACCGGCTGAAGCCCGCTTCGGAATATACGGGCTTGCGCGATTCGGCGCGCTCGCGCCAGCAGGCCGACTGGCTCGTCGGCCTGAACGCCACGCGCGCGCAGACCATCAAGGCGCGCGGCGCGGGGCACGACGGCGTGTATTCGCTGGGGCGCGTGCAGACGCCGACGCTCGCCCTTATCGTCGGCCGCGACGAGGAGATCGCGAAGTTCGTGCCGACGAATTACTACGAGGTGGTCGCCGATTTCGAGTCGGCGGCGGGTGCGTATCGCGGCACGTGGTTCAACAAAGGGGGAAGTCGTTTCGATCACAAAGACGCGGCCGAGGCCGTCGTCTTCAAAGTTCAGGGGAAGCCGGGCGCGGTCGAGAAAGTCGAGAAGAAGGCGTCGAAGGAGCGCGCGCCGCTGCTCTATGATCTGACGGCCTTGCAGCGCGCCGCGAACGCCCGCTACGGTTTCCCGGCCGCGCGCACGCTCGAACTCGCGCAGACGCTCTACGAGAAAAAGTTCATCACCTACCCGCGCACCTCCTCGCGCCATCTCTCGGCGGCTGTCAATCAGGAATTGAAAGGCCACGTAGAGGCGGCGGGCGTCGGCCCTTACGTGAAGTTCATCGAGACGATCCTCAAGAAGGGTACGCCGAAACTGACGAGCCGCCACGTGGACGACAAGAAGGTGACGGATCACCACGCCGTCATCCCGACGAAGCAACGCGTTGAGCCGAACGCGCTCGCGCCCGACGAAAAGCGCATCTACGATCTCGTCGTGCGCCGCTTCCTCGCGGCCTTCTACCCGGACGCCGAGATAGAGAGGACGACGGTCACGACGGCCGTCGAGGGCGAACGCTTCATCACGCGCGGGACGGTCGTCTTAAAAGCCGGCTGGCGCGAAGTCGACCCGCCCGCGCGCGACCTGCGCAGGGGCGCGGACGGCGACGAGGACGAGGAGACGGAGCTTCCGCCGCTGCGCGCGAAGGACGCGGCAGAGGTTCTCAACAGCGAGGCCGTCAAGAAGCAGACCAAAGCCCCGCCGCGCTACTCGGAGTCCTCGTTACTCGCGGCGATGGAGACGGCGGGTAAGAAAGTCGAGGACGAAGAGCTGCGACTCGCGATGAAGGAGTCGGGTCTGGGCACGCCGGCCACGCGCGCGCAGATAATCGAGCGGCTCATCCACGTCGGCTACGTCGAGCGCGAGAAGAAATCCTTGACGGCCACGCCCAAAGGCGTCGCGTTAATCCGAATGCTCCCGTCGCCCCTCCTGAAGTCGGCGGAGCTGACGGGGAGTTGGGAACAAAAACTCGAACGGATGCGGCGGCGCGAGTACGAGTTCGACTCCTTCATGTCGGAGATTAAGACGATGGTCGGCGAGTTGGTCGGGCAGATCGCGGGCGCGGAGGTCGAGCGCGCGAGCGGCGCGACGGCTCAGGTCAAAGAAGTGCCGCGGCCCGAAGGCGCGCCCGACTGCCCGAAGTGCAAGCGCGAGTCGCGCGCCGGTTTTCTCGTCGAGCGCGAGAGCGCGTCGGGGAAGTTCCTCGCCTGCTCGCTAGGGAGAGACGCGTGCGGCTTTCTGAGCGACGTGCCGAAGAACGCGCGCCAGCGCAAGGCGCTCGCGCAAGTCACTTGCCCGCACTGCGAGGGCGCGATGCGCCTGCGCGTCCCGAAGGAGAAGGGCCGGCGGCCGTTCCTCTCCTGCGTCCGCTACCCCGACTGCCGCGGCCTGCGTTCCTTCGATGAAAAAGGCGCTCTCGAAGAGCCGAAGCCCGCGCCCGAGACCGGCCCGCCGTGCCCGCAGTGCGGGACGGCCACGCTCAAACGCGGCCCGGCGTCCTCGGGCAACTACTTCTGGTCGTGCCCGCGCTGGCGCAGCGACGGCACGGGCTGCAACTCGAAGCCGATCTGGATAAACAGTTAGCCGCGAGAGGAGGCATGAGCGATGGTGGAACGTGACGGGACGCCGGAGTTGAGCGAAGGGATTAGGGACGCGCCGGGGGCCGACGCGTCGGGCCTCGTCTACAGGCTCGCGCGCGAGTCGGACGCCGACGCGCTGGTCGGGTTCAACCGCGCGATGGCGAGCGAGACCGAGTCGCTTGAGCTGCCCGTCGAGACCATCACGGCGGGCGTGCGCAATCTTTTGCGGACGTTACAGTACGGCTTCTACGTCGTCGCCGAGCACGCGGACGGCGAGGGCGCGCGCGAGGCGGTCGGCTCCCTGATGGTCACCTACGAGTGGAGCGACTGGCGCGACGGCCTCTTCTGGTGGATTCAGAGCGTCTACGTGCGGCCCGAGTTCCGGCGGCGCGGCGTCTACCGACGCCTCTACGAGTTCGTCAAACAGCTCGCCGCGCGCGAGCCCAACGTGCGCGGCTTCCGACTCTACGTCGAGCGCGAGAACCGCGTCGCGCAGAGCACGTACGAGCGGCTCGGGATGCGTCGCTCGCACTACCTGATGTACGAAGAGACTCTGTGAGGGGCGCGATGTACAGCGAGCTGAAGCCGGAGCGCATACTCTCGACCGTCGCCGCCCTTGAGCGGCGCATCGCGGAGCGCTTCCCCGGCTCGGGTCTGAGTCAGGTGGCGGGCGAGCTCAAACGCATCGCGAGCGAGACGGAGGAGACGAGCGCGCGACTGCGCCAGCCCATCTGGCCGCTGCGCGTGGGCGCGGCCGTCGGCATCGCGGGCATCTTGGCCGTCGCGGTCGGCGTCGTCGTGTTGGGGACGCGCGTGCCGAAGGGCGTCGAGGCCATCGGCGAGCTTTTGGAGGCGAGCGAGGCGGCCGTCAACGAGATCATCTTCCTCGGCCTCGCCATCTTCTTCTTCGTCTCGCTCGAAGGTCGCGTGAAGCGCCGGCGCGCCCTGCGCGCGCTGCATCGTTTGCGGAGCATCGTCCACATCGTCGATATGCACCAGCTGACGAAAGACCCGGAGGGCGTGCTCTCGCCGGGGCGGACGACGGCCGCCTCGCCCGCGCGCGCCTTCACGCGCTTCGAGCTGGCGCGCTATCTCGACTACTGCTCCGAGATGCTGTCTCTGGCGAGCAAGCTGGCGGCGCTGCACGTGCAGTACGTCAACGACCCCGTCGTGCTCGGCGCGGTCAACGACATCGAGACGCTGGCGGGCGGGCTGTCGAACAAGATTTGGCAGAAGATAATGATTCTCGACACGGCCGTCGCCGACGCCGAGCGCGGCGCGCGCGACGAGAGGGAGGCGGGCGGCCGTCGCGAGCCGTCCAAGCAGCGCCCGACGCGCGGGGCGGGGAAGTGACGAGGAAAAATCGAGGGGCGTCGTTGCTTTAACGACGCCCCTCTGACGCACCCGGCAGGACTCGAACCTGCGACCTGCGGATTCGAAGTCCGACGCTCTATCCAACTGAGCTACGGGTGCGTGACGGACTCACTTCCGCGCTGAAGAAGATAGCACACGAAGTTTTCAGGGCGCACTCGCGGGCGGGCGGCCCTGAAACTCTGAGCGGATGAAGCGGACGAGCTCGCTTATCTGCTCGGGGCTGAGTCGGTTCTTGAAGGCCGGCATCTCGTCGTCGCCGTTCGCGATCTTGTCGGCGAGTTGCTCGTCCGTGTGCGTGACGGCGTGGCCCTCGCGCAGGGAAGGGACGCGGAACTTCTTGCCCTTGTCGTCTTCGGCGGGGCCGCCCGCGCCGTCCGGGCGGTGGCAGCGCTGGCAGGCGGCCGAGAACGTCCCGCGCGCGGCGGCGGAGGGGTCGGGCGTCGCGGCGGCGCGCGCGGCCGGCGCGGGCGTGGCCGACGCGTTCGACGAGGCGGCGGCGTTCGACGCCGTGTTGGTTTGCGTCTCTTGTGTGCAGGCCAGCGTCGCCGCGGCGCAGAGGAGTGCGGCGGGCGCGAGCTTCAGAAGTCTCATCGGCGCGTCAAGTCTCCGTCGTGAAAGTTGATGACCAACGTCTTGAGAGACGGGCGAGTATAGCGTAGCGGCGCGGCCCCGCGGAAGCGCGACTGCGTGCGCGCGCTGCGCGATTGCAATCTCGCACGGTTCGCCGCACAATACCTGCGTCGGCCGCCGGCGGCCGCACTCATCTTACTCCTTCATCATCCGCCGCCCCCCGGCGGTGCGTACTGTCCGAAAGGCCGAGACGATGAGCACCAGCGAGAACGAGAGGTTGGGAGGAGGCGGGCGCGGCTCCCTGCGCCTCGCCGACAGGTCGGGGAACGTCGAGCCCGAGGAGCAGCCGCGCGCCGCCCTTCCGCGCCAGTTCGTCACCTTCACCTTCTACCGCGCGCGCCCCGAGTGGCGGATGCTCGACGCCGAGACGAAGGAGCGCGCCCGGCGCGAGTTCGTCGAGGCCGTCGAAGCCCACGGCAAAGGGCTTCTCATCCACACCTACTCCATCGTCGGCCTGCGCTCGAACACGGACTTCATGATCTGGCGCATCGGCTACAAGCTCGACCCGATGCAGGAGATGTCGGCGCGCCTGAACGCGACCGAGATGGGGCGCTACCTCGAAGTCTCGCAGTCGTTCCTCTCGATGACCAAGCGCTCGATGTACATCGACAAGGACAACCCCGAGCACGTCGAAGACCGCCTGCACATCGTTCCCGTTCAGGCCGATTACCTGTTCGTCTATCCGTTCGTCAAGACGCGCGAGTGGTACGGGCTGCCGGTCGAGCAGCGGCAGGAGATGATGGACGAGCACATCCGCGTCGGCTCGAAGTACCGCTCGGTGAAGCTGCACACGACCTACTCGTTCGGCCTCGACGACCAAGAGTTCGTCGTGGCGTTTGAGACCGACGAGCCGTCGGACTTCCTCGACCTCGTCCAAGAGTTGCGCGAGTCCAAAGCGAGCCGCTACACCCTGCGCGACACGCCGATGTTCACCTGCCGCCAGCGCACCCTCGCCGAGTGCCTCGCCGCGCTCGGGTGAAAAGGTAGACAGTAGCGGTAGAAAAGTTTTCGGGGGCGGCGCGTCCAAATAAAACGCGCCGCCCCCGAAAGTTTTTACTAAGGTTTTTCCCGCCGACTGCTGGCGGCCGTCTACTGTTCCGGCGTGAAGACGATGCCGTCGAGCGAGATCGAGCCGTTACAGTTGAGGACGTTGATGTCGCCGTCCGCCTCGATGTAGAGGTAGACGAAGAGGCCGCCCGACTGCGCGTGCATGACGCGGTCGCCCACGGGGCGGAAGCCCTGCGGCAGAGTCCACGCCACGCCCGGCTTCGCGTTCGGGCAGACGATTGTGCCCTTCAACTCGACCCGCCCGCCGTGCTTCACGTAGCCGGCCGTCGCGAACGCTCCGCCCTGATTGACCCAACCCGGATTGAGCGTCGGCGCGATGAAGGCGACCGGCCCCTCCGACCGCGACGCGACGACGGGCGACTCGACCGGCGCGGCCCTCGACGCCGACTCGCTACGCGCGCCCGCGCCCCCGCCGCCGCGCGAGTAGGCCGCCCAACCCGACGAAGTGCAGCCCGCGCCCTCCTTGACGTAGAAGGAAGTGCCCGGCCCGCCGTCCGAGCGGTGATAGGTCGAGCCGGGGCACGCGGCCGCGACGCCCTCGGGGCTCCCCACGCCCGCGAGCATCTTCGGTCGGTCGGCCCCGAAGTCGTAGCCCTCGCGCGCGCGAATCGTCCTCGTCACGCCGAAGTGGCCCTCCTGCTCGAACATCGCGTTCGTGTAGGCGGGCACGACGCGCGAAAACTCGCGGTCGCGGCTGCCGTCAATCCCCGGCGCCGAGCCCGGCATCAGGTGCTGCACGTTGTGCCACATCGTGCCGAGCGCGTTCGCCGTCGTGATGACGCGGAGCGGGCGCGCGTTCGGGAGTTGGTAGACGGGGTCGAGGCCCGGCCCGCCTTGAGTCGAGACGTTCCAAGTGTTCGTCCCGACGACGGTCGTGTCGGCCCGGTCGACGATCATCCCGTGGACGCCGGGGATGAGCGTGATAATCGAGATGCCCTCGAACTTCGCGCCCTGCACGCGCGGGACGATGCCGCCGCCCTTGACCTGAATGACGGCGGGCGTCGCCGTGAAGTTCGTGAGGCTGCGGTTGCCGACCTCGACGATGAGGCCGCCTGTGAAGTTCGGGTTGACGCCGCTCGCGATGACGATGCCGCCGCCGGCCGTCATGTTGCCGCCGCGCACGTTCGGCCCCGTCGCGCCGCCGACCAAGTTGACGTACATCGAAGGCCGGTCGGGCACGTTCGACGCGACGCGCACCGAGTCGAACTCTAAAGAGTCGCCGACCTTGTCGACGCGTATGCCGCCGTAAAGCCAGAGGTCGCGGAAGGAGTTCGTAAACTGCGTGTCGGGCGCGCCCGTCGGGTTCGTCATCGCGAGCGCGTAGTCGCCGAACTCCGACGCGGGCGTGCCGACGTGCGTGCCGCGCACGAGCGCGTTTCTGATCTGCGTGCGCGCGCCCGACGTGTCGAAGAAAAGTCCGTAGCCGCCCGGCGCGCTGCCCCGCGCGGGGACGAGTCGGCAGCCCTCGATTTCGAGCTGGCTCAAGACGTTGTACGACGGCGCCGTCGAGACGGGGGCGACCCTCATGCCGTGCGTGCGGTTCGCGCCCGCGACCGACATCAGGAGCTCCGCGCCCGGCACGCACTGAAACTTGATGCTGCGCGTGACGAGAAGAAGCTGCGCGTCGGATGCGCGGCCCACGAGGTTGTAGATGCCCGCGCGCGGGACTAAGACCGTGCCGCCGCCCGCCGCCTCGGCCGCCTCGATGGCCGACTGAATCGCCGCGCGGTCGTCGCGGTCGTCGCCCGCGTCCGCGCCGAAATTCTCCACGTCGAAGACGGCCGCGGCCATGTCCGGGACGGTGCGCCGCCCGCCCCCGCCCGTCTGCGCCGCCCCCGCGGACGCGAGCGCGATGACGAGCGACACGACGGCCGTCGTCAAACGCGCCGCCGCGCGCACAACCCCCGCGCGCTTCGCGAGCGCGCGCACACACGTTCTCTTCATCTCTCTTTGGCTCCTGTCGGCGCGCCGCGCGCGCCGCGAACGTCGGTTTGATTTCCGCGCGCGCTTCCCTGTAGCATTACGCGTCTTTCGGCCCCGACATTGTACGCGAATTGACCCGCGAGAACGCATGAGGGTGGCGCGCAGATTCATCGTCAGCGGCGACGTGCAGGGCGTCGGCTTCCGCTTCTTCACGCAGCGCGTGGCCGCGCGCCATCAGGTCACGGGCTACGTCCGCAACCTCGCGGACGGCCGCGTCGAGGCCTACGCCGAGGGCACGCCCGAGGGCGTCGAGGGCTTCAAGCACGACATCTCGGCCGGCCCGCGACACGCGCGCGTCGCACAGGTCGAGGAGACCGCGCACGAGCCGACGGGCCACCACCCGAGCTTCAGAATCGAAAAGTAGCCAATGGACGAACTCAAACAGCTCATCCGCGAAGTGCCCGACTTCCCGAAGCCGGGCATCAACTTTTACGACATCACGACGCTTCTCAAACACCCCGACGGGCTGCGCCGCACCATCGACGCGCTGGCCTCCGAGTTCGAGGGCGAGCGCGTCGACACGGTCATCGGCGTCGAGGCGCGCGGCTTCATCTTCGCGCCCGCCCTCGCCTACCACCTCGGCGCGGGCTTCGTCCCCGTCCGCAAGCCGCGCAAGCTCCCGGCCGAGTGCGCCGCCATCTCCTACGACCTCGAATACGGTCAGGACACTCTGGAGATTCACCGCGACGCCGTCGGCGCGGGCCACCGCGTCCTCATCGCCGACGACCTCCTCGCCACCGGCGGGACGGCCAAAGCGGTCGTCGACTTGGTCGAACAGCTCGGCGGCACGGTCGCCGGCCTCGTCTTCGTCGTCGAGCTCGAATTCCTCCCCGGCCGCAAGCGCCTCGAAGGCTACGACGTGCGCTCGCTCATCAAGTATCAGTCTTGAGTCGGGCTGGACGCGGGCCGCGGCGCTTCTGTAAACTTTCATCTGCCCGCTCCCGTAGCTCAGTGGATAGAGCACTCGCCTCCTAAGCGAGGGGTCGCACGTTCAAGTCGTGCCGGGAGCACCACCTTAGTTCGCCGTTCGCATGGCTCGGTCGCAACATGAGAAGCCGCCCGAAACTAACATCGTTCGCCGTCGCCGCCGCGCTCGCGCTGTGCGCGGGGCAGGCGGTCGCGGTCGCGGAGCGGAGCGATTATGCCGCGAGGCAGGCGCGCGGCGACGTGATGGCGGCCGCGCAGACGCCGCAGGAGATTTTCGTGACCGACGCCGAGTTGGCGCGCGACGACGGCGCGGGGCGCGCGGGCCAGCGCGTGACGGGCTTCCGCACGAAGGATAATCCCTTGCACTGCGTCGCCTCGCTCAACAAGCCGCGCGAGGGCGTGCGCGTCCGCTTCGTCTGGACTGCGGTGGACGCCGGCGGCGAGCGCGACCGCGTGCTGGCCGACGCCGAGTACGTGACGCGCGCCGGCGAGTCGCGCGCCGACGGCGTGGCCTCGCTCCCGCGCGAGTGGCCGCGCGGCCGCTACCGCGTGCAGGTCTTCCTCAACGGCCGCGTCGTCAAGTCGCTCGACTTCAACGTCTCTTAAAGACGCCCCGCCCGCCCCTCCCGCCCCCGGCCGCAAACAAAAGTCTTGAAAATCGGGCCGTTCGCGCTTAGAATCCCGGCGTTGGCACAAATGTTCACGCGTGAAACAAGGGGCTCCATGACGAACGTCGAGGCTGTCTACACGCCGGGGCGCGCGACGCGCTGGTCGCGGCCCGTGTTCGCGACGCGCGTCCCGGCCGGCTTCCCGTCGCCCGCCGAGGACTACATCGAGGGGCGGCTCGACCTCAACCGCCACCTCATCAAACACCCCGTCGCCACCTTCTACGTGCGCGTCTCCGGCGACTCGATGCTCGACGCCGGCATCCACCCCGACTCGATCCTCGTCGTCGACCGCGCGGTCGAAGTCGACGACGGCGACATCGTCATCGCGCGCCTCGGCGACGAGCTGTGCGTCAAGCGCCTCTCCATACGCGACGGGCGGCTCTGGCTCGTCCCCGAAAACGCCGCCTACGAGCCGTTTGAGGTCACGGAGGAGATGGACTTCGAGGTCTGGGGGCGCGTCATGCACTCGATACGCTCCTTCTGACATCGCCTGACATCGCGCGCGCGACCAAACACGATGCACACTTACGCCGCCGTCGACTGCGACAACTTCTACGTCGCCTGCGAGCGCGTCTTCGACCCGCGGCTCGCGCGGCGTCCCGTCGTCGTGCTCTCGAACAACGACGGGTGCGTCATCTCGCGCTCACAGGAGGCCAAACGCCTCGGCATCCGGATGGGCGCGCCGCTCTTCCAGATACGCGCGCTGACGGAAGCGCAGGGCGTGCGCGTCTTCTCTTCGAACTACGCGCTCTACGGCGATATGTCGCGGCGCGTGATGGAGACGCTCGCGACGTTCACGCCCGAGGTCGAGGTCTACTCGATTGACGAGGCGTTTCTCGGCCTCGGCGGCGGACTCGAACGACGCCGCGGGGAGAAGCTCCTCGACTACGGGCACGCCGTGCGCGAGCGCGTCAGGCGTTGGACGGGGCTGCCTTCGAGCGTCGGCATCGCGCCGACGAAGACGCTCGCGAAGCTCGCCGTGCGCCTCGCCAAGCGGAGCAGGGAGGGGAGCGTGCGCCACCTCGTCGGCGCGCGCGAGATCGAGGAGGCGCTCGCGCGGACGCCGGCCGAGGAGGTCTGGGGCGTCGGCCGGCGACTCGCGCGCAGGCTACAGGCCGAGGGCATCACGACGGCGCTTGAGCTGGCGCGCGCGGACGACCGTCTGATTCGGCGGCGGATGCGCGTGACGGGCCTGCGCGTCGTGCACGAGCTGCGCGGCGTGCCGTGTCTCCCGCTCGAACTCTGCCCGCCGCCGCGGCGGTCGGTGACGGTGTCGCGTTCTTTCGGGCAGACGGTCGAGAGGCTCGAAGACTTGTGCGAGGCCGTCTCGTTCTTCACGACGCGCGCGGCCGAGAAGCTGCGGCGGGCGCGTCTCGCGGCGGGCGTCCTGATGGTCTTCGTCGCCACCAACCGCTTCGCCGACGGGCCGCAGCACGAGGGCTCGGCCGTCGTCCACCTGCCCGTGCCGACGGCCCTGACGGCCGAGCTCATCGGCTACGCGCGCCGCGCCGTCGAGGAGGCTTTCAGGCCGGGCCTGCGCTACAAGAAGGCGGGCGTGATGCTGCTCGAACTCGTGCCCGAGTCGCCCGCGCAAAGGGGACTCTTCGACCGCGTCGACCGCGAGCGCGCGCGCCGCGTGCTTGAAGCGGTCGACGGCATCAACCGGCGCATGGGCCCCGACACGGTGCGCTTCGCCTCCGCCGGCCTTCGCTCGCGCACGCAGGCTTGGCGCACCATCTGCGAGCGACGCTCGCCGCGCTACACGACGCGTTGGGACGAGCTGCTGACGCTCTCCGCGGGCTGAACCATCACGTCGAAGAAGTCAGACCTCGTCGCCTTCACCCTTCATCCTCACCACCGTCGCGCCCCACCCGCCGGCCTCGGGCGGGGCGTCGGAGAAGTGCTCGACGAAGGGCGTGCGGGCCAAAATCTTGCGCACCGCCTCGCGCTGCACGCCGACGCCCTTGCCGTGGATGATGCGCACGGAATTGTAGCCCGCAGCGCGCGCTTCGAGCAGATACTCTTCGACGACGCGCCCCACGTCGCGCGGCGCGAAGGCGTGGAGGTCTAGCACGTCGCGGATTTCCAGACGGACGGGCTCGGGGAAAGGGTCGTAAGGGTCGAGGCCGTCCGCCTCGTCGGCGTCGTCCTCGTCCGCCTCGCCCGTCTCGCCCGCGTCGTCCTCAGCGCCCTTCGCGCGCTCGTCGCGCGGCGTCGCGGGGAAGAGTTTTCGCAGCAGTTCGCGCAGCATCTCGGCTCGACCGACCTCTCGCTTGACACCACCGGGGCGGAGTCATACACTCGCCACCTTCCGCAATCTTAACATCCGCGCCGTGTTCCGAAGCCGAGGGGCGCGAGCGCTCGCCGCACGCCCTCGCGCCGCGCGCGGCGGGCGTCAAACGATAAATCCGTCTGGGCGAAAGGAAACCGAAGAAGCGATGGGCAAGCGAAACAAAATCACGGTGGTCGGCGCGGGCAACGTCGGCGCGACGGCCGCACACTGGCTGGCCTCGAAAGAGTTGGGCGACGTGGTGCTCGTCGACATCGTCGAGGGGATGCCGCAGGGCAAGGCGCTCGACTTGGCGCAGGCCGCGCCCGTCGAGGGCTACGACGCGCGCATGGTCGGCTCGACCAACGACTACGCGCTGACCAAAGACTCCGACGTGGTCATCATCACGTCGGGCCTGCCGCGCAAGCCCGGCATGAGCCGCGACGACCTCTTGAAGACGAACGCCGACATCGTCTCGACCGTCGTCGAACAGGTCGTCAAGTACTCGCCCGACTCCATCCTCATCATCGTCTCGAACCCGCTCGACGCGATGTGTCAGGTGGCCTTGAAGCGGTCGGGCTTCCCCAAGCACCGCGTCATCGGCATGGCCGGCGTCTTGGACTCGGCGCGTATGCGCTGCTTCTTGGCCGAGGCTCTGGACGTGTCGGTCGAGAACGTGACGGCTTTCGTTCTGGGCGGCCACGGCGACACGATGGTTCCCCTGCCGCGCTACTCGACGTGCGCCGGCATCCCCGTCACCGAGCTTCTGCCGAAGGATCAGTTGGACGCCATCGTGAAGCGGACGGCCAACGGCGGCGCCGAGATAGTCGGGCTCCTCAAGACCGGCTCGGCCTACTACGCGCCCTCGGCCGCGGCCGTCGAGATGACGGAGTCGATCCTGAAGGACAAGAAGAAGATTCTGCCGTGCGCCGCGTATCTGGAAGGCGAGTACGGCATCAACAACCTCTACGTCGGCGTCCCCTGCAAGCTCGGCGCGCGCGGCCTCGAACAGATCATCGAAATCAACCTCACCACCGAGGAGCGCATCGCCCTGCAAAAGAGCGCCGCCTCCGTCCAAGAGCTCATCAACGTCCTCGGCCTCTGAGCGACGCGGCGCGATTCGGAGACCTCCCGACGCGAAAT
>DASQDT010000005.1:0-15975 GCA_035634035.1 Pyrinomonadaceae bacterium
TTCCGAAAAACTTCATCCTTCACGCGGCGTTGCTGGGTCAGGCTTTCGCCCATTGCCCAAAATTCCCGACTGCTGCCTCCCGTAGGAGTCTGACCCGTGTGTCAGTGTCAGTGTGGCCGACCGCCCTCTCAGGCCGGCTACGGATCGTTGCCTTGGTAGGCCGTTACCCTACCAACTAGCTAATCCGCCGCGAGCTTCTCTTCAGGCACGAGGTTCTTGCGAATCCCCCGCTTTAACAACTGTCACCATATGGTGCCGCTGCATTATGCGGTATTAGCAACCGTTTCCGGTTGTTATTCCCCACCCGAAGGCAAATTACTCACGTGTTACTCACCCGTGCGCCACTCTACTTTCTCCCCGAAGGGAGATTTCGCGTTCGACTTGCATGTCTGAGGCACGCCGCCAGCGTTGATTCTGAGCCAGGATCAAACTCTCGTTAGAATTTGTATCTCTGGAACATTATCGTTACTGGTTAAAGTATCCGATAATGACTCTTCTCGAGTTTTGAAGCGCGGACTTTATCGTCCAGCGCCGCTCTCAAAGGTCTATTAACAGGACACGCTCTATCTAGTTTTCAAAGATCGCTTTCTATTTCTTCCGACTGCCCTACAGACGACTTTTTCTCGTCTCAAGCAAAACGCGACTTTAACTCAACCGCGTCTTCCTTGTCAAGCGGGCATCAGACTAAGATGTGCTTATCAGCACTTCGGTTGTCTGCCCCCGCCCGAGTTTTTCTCGCGTCTTGAACGCCGGAAACTTCAACACTCAAGCGGGCCGTCTATGATGCCCCGGACATCACTTCGGATGCCCGTGTTGAGTGCTCAAATTTGCGCGGGTTCAAGGCGCTCTCGAAACGCCCCGCCGGCCGTCTTTTGCCGATGAAACAGCCGCCCCCTCTCACAAGCTCTCTGAAAGAGTAGCGGCTAAACGAAAGCGCTCGATTTTCCGGGATGTCAACTGCCGTGTCCTCACGGCGAATGGGCATTATAGACATTCCAGAATTTTTGTCAACCCCTGAATGGACAAAATTTCACTCGTAGGATGAAGAGCATTTAAAGCGCGCCCGGACGCCATTTTACGGTCGCCCCGGCCGCGCCGAAAACGTGCCGCGCTCACCTCGGCTTCGTGGTCTTCGGCAACTCGTCGAGCGGCGTCACCTTGAGAAGACCGCGCGAGTCTATAAACGCCCTGAAGCGCACGTCCCTCGTCTGCCCGCCGTCCTGCACGCGGACGATAAAGACTTTCGCGTCGCCCTGCTCCTCGACGCGCAGAGGCAGACGCCCCTCCAAGTCCTGACTGCGGTAGGCCGTGTAGTGCTCCTGCCTGTCCTTGTCGTAGCCGAGGACGAAGATGCGGTCGAAGTCGGGCGGGTCTGTCGCCTGCGGGTCGCGCGTGCTGCTCTTCTCAAGAATCACCCAACTGCCGGGGCGCGTCTCCTTCGCCGCGTCTTTGTCGACCGGCCCGCCGAGCACCTGCTCGCTGTCGGCCCCGCCGTCGAGCCTGCGCCACGCGACGAACTCGCGCCCCGTGCGATAGAAGATGATGTCAGCCGGGACGGTCAGCTCGACCTGCTTGCCCAAGACCCAGCCGGCCGGCGCGGGCGAGATCGTCTGCGGCAGACGCACCTTGTACCAAAGCTCGTTAGGGTCTTCGGCCTCCTTCTCCTCGGCCTCGCCGCGGTCGCGCTGCGAGGCGCCGGGCTGCGCCGCGCCCGCCTTCGGCGCGTCGTCGCTCTCGGACGCCTCGGCCGACTTCGGCTTGGGCACGCGCTGCCAACCGATGATGTAAAAGCGCGCGCCGCTTTCGAGCTTCATCAGGATGTTGTCGTTGCCGTTGCGGTCGGGCGTGAAGCGTATGTTGGTGCTGGCGCGCAGCTGGCCCGAAGCCTGCGGCGGGATGCCCTCGTCCTCGCGCGCGAGCTGGCGCGAGCGCTCGATCATGGCCTGCGGGATGACGTTGCGCGACTCGATCCAGCCCTCCGTCCCTTCGGCGTCGCGCGTGCGGACGTGGAGCCACTGCTCGCCGTTCTCGGCCGTCGAGGTGTCGAGGATTTCGAGCACGTCGCCGCGCACGACTTCTTTGAGGTCGGCGGCGACGACGGCCGTCGAGCTGCGCACCTGCGCGCGGCGCGCGATGACGACGCCCGTCTCTTCTTTACTCGCGAGCGCGCCGCAGGCCGCGGACGCGAGCGCGCAGAGCGCGAGCAGAGCGGCGCGCGCCGGCAGAAGGAGTTTCGACTTGTGGAGGCGGTTAGTTTTCACGCTTGTCAGTACGCTTCCTGAGCTTCTCGTGCAGGCGCCGCGACGTGGCGTCCGACTGTTCATTGTAACCCAACTTCTTCAGCAACTCTCGCTGCTCCTTACCCGGTGACGCGGCGACCGAGACGCGCGTCCTGACGCCGAAGGGCTCGGCGCGCAGCCCGTAGGGCGCGAGCGACGCGCCCAAGTTTATCGCGACCGGGCTCTCGACGTGCACGCGCACGAACTCGCTCATCCCGCCGACCTCGCCCAACGCGGCGACGGCCGACGCGTTCCCGTCGGCTCGCGTGCCCCCTTCGCCGTGGCGTCGGAAGAGCGCGCGGTAAACGTCTTCGAGTGAGCTTCGTCCCGCCGTCCGTTTCATCAACGCGAGGTCGTAGAGGAAGGCGACTAACATACCCTTGTTGTAGACGAGCGCGGAGCCGCCCGTCCAACGCCGGCGCGAGAGCTCGACTAAGGAGAGGTCGTCCGCGCCGCGCGCGGCGGCGTAGGCGTCGAAGGCTCGGCCGAGGGTGTTGAGGTAATCCTGAAATGAGACCTGACCCTGACGCATCCGCGCGCGCATGGCGAGGTAGAGCGTGAAGCCTTCGTAGAACCAGTCGTAGTCGCCTTCGAGCGCGACGCCGTTCGGAACCCAGAGGTGGAGCAGCTCGTGAGAGAGTATGCCGCCGAGTTGCGCGACGGCCGCGACCTTCGACGGCCACGCGCCCGTGACGACCGTGACCGTCTCGCCGCGCGTCTCGGCGCTCCAAGCCTGCGCGGCCGCGGGGCCGGGGAAGGGCGTGACGATGACGGTGACGAGACGGCGCGGCGTGCCGCCGAAACTCTTTTCGTAATCCTTGAGAAGATCGCTGACCGCGCCGACCGCTTCCCTGTCGTCGAAGGCCCACGCGCCCGTCACGGCGACGTTGTAGGGGGCCGCGCCGGCGCGACCGCGCGCCGTGCGCAGGTCGCGGCCGACGAGAAAGACGGCCGACTCGGCGTCCGTGATTCGGTAGTTGACGGCAGCCGTCAGGGCGTGGCTCGAAGTCACGTTCCAGCCGGCGGGCAACTCGATTCGGACGCTCGCCTCGCGCGCGGGCAGCGGCAGCAGGTCGCCCAACATCAGGAGGCCGCGCTCGCGCGTGAGCCACGAGACGTGCGCCGCGTTGGTCTGCGTCGAGGGGGGTTCGAGGTTGACATCGTAGCTGAAATGCGTCGCGGGCCGCGCCGAGTCGTACTCGCCGGGGGCGCGCCTCGTCGCGGTCACTTCGGCTCCGCTCTCGTCGCGCAGGACGAGCTTCTCGACGCGCGCGGCCAGCCCAAGCATTCCTGCGTAGGAGTTGCGGAAAGACCACGCGGCCGTGGCTCGGTCGCGTCGCCCCTCGACGCGCACGCGCGGCGGCTCGACCGAGGTCAGCGTCAGCTTCACGTCGAGCGATTGGGCTCGTGTTGACTCGGCGGCGCAGGCGGTCGCCAACAGAAAGAGTGCGACGAGCGTCGTGCGCGTGCGAAGTCGCGGCGCGCTTCGTCGTGAAGTGTGGGGGGGCGTGTGCGACTTGGAGTCCCGCTTCAAGGGCATAGTCGAATCGTGCGGAGAGCCGGCTAACCTTAGCACCGATTTTCGACTTTCGGAAACGTCCACCCGGCCGGGCGCGCGCCCCGAAAATTGGAATTTTTCGGGAACGGAGGCGGCCCGCCGTCCGTAATTAGTTTGAGCACGCGAGAACCTGAGCGGACGAAAGCGTCGCGTTGACATTTCGCTTTCAGCGCCGATAAAATGCGCCTCTCCAAGGGGTTTCCCTCAGTCGCCGGCAACGGCGGAAGGAATCGGCAGTGAGTCTCGTTAAAATCATCGTCATCACGATCGCCCTCATCCTGAGCATCCTCTTCTTCGGGCGGTTCCTCTTTTAGAACCGGCGGCGGAATGTGCCTCAGACGCGCAGCGAGCCTCGCACGTCACGCGTCGCCTCGCCGCGCACGCCTCCTGACTTACGCGCCCGCCTTACTCTTCGTGGCCCTCGCCGTCTCCGCCCGGACGCTCGCGCAAGGCGACTCCGCGCCTCAAGCTTCCAACCAAATCGAGAACGAAGACGCGGGCGAGGTCGAGCGCGTCGAGACGAACCTCGTCACCGTCCCGGTCTTCGTGACGGACGGGCGCGGGCGGCGCGTCGCCGGGCTGCGGCGCGAAGAGTTCGAGCTGCGCGACGCGGGCCGGCCCGTCGAGGCGACGTTCTTCGCGTCGGGCGCGGACAGGGTCGCGCTCCTCTTTTTGCTCGACGCCTCGGGCAGCGCCTCGCAGACGCTCGACGCGCAGCGCGAGGCCGCGCTCTCGCTCTTCGCGCGCTTCGGGCGCGGCTCGCGCGTCGCCGTCAAACACTTTCAGGAGACGGTCGAAAACACTCTCCCCTTCACGGACGACCCGACGAAGGCCGGCGACGGATTCCACTTCTTCTCGTTCCCGAATCAAGGCACGGCCATCTTCGACGCGGCGCTCCTCGCCGCGCGCGGCTTCCAGCGTGACGAGCCGCACCCGACCGCGCGCCGCATCGTCATCCTCATCAGCGACGGACTCGACACGGCCAGCACCGCGCCGGCATCCGAGGCGATACGCGCGGCGCGCGCCTCGAACGTGTCGTTCTACGTCATACACCTGCCGCTCTTCGCGCCGCGCGAGGGACGGCTCGCGCCGCGCCCGACCGCGAAGGGCTTTCGCGACTTGGCAGAGGAGACGGGCGGGCGCTTCTTCACCGTCGGCGACGCCGCGGACGCTCTCAACCCGCGCGCGCGCCCGCGACTCGAACCCGTCTTCGAGGCCATCGCCGAAGACCTCCGCGGCCAGTACCTGCTCGGCTTCTACCCGGCGTCGGCGGCCGAGCGCGCGAGCAACCGTCGCATCGAAGTGCGACTCACATCACGCGGACGCGGCCGACTCCGCGTGCGCGCCCTACGCGACAGCTACCAACTAAAGTGAGTGGAATGGACGAACAGAGCAGAGAGGGACTCGTAAAAATCAGGCGCGCGCTCGTCAGCGTCTCCGACAAGGCGGGGCTCGTCGATTTCGTGCGCGCGCTCCGCGGCTTCGGCGTCGAGGTCGTCAGCACGGGCGGGACGGCTAAGGCGCTGCGCGACGCAGGTCTGGAGGTGCGCGACGTGTCCGACGTGACGGGCTTTCCCGAAATGCTCGACGGCCGCGTCAAGACCCTGCACCCGCGCGTGCACGGCGCGCTGCTCGCGCGGCGCGACGACCCGGCGCACGCGGCCGCGCTCAATGAACACGGCATCGAGCCCATCGACATGGTCGTCGTCAACCTCTACCCGTTCGAGCAGACCGTGGCGCGCGAAGGCACGACGCTCCCGGAGGCCGTCGAACAAATAGACATCGGCGGCCCTTCGATGATTCGCTCGGCGGCGAAGAACCACGCGGGCGTCGCCGTCATCGTCTCGCCCGACGACTACACGGGAGTCCTCGAAGAGTTGTCATCGAGCGGCGGCGCACTCTCACTTCAGACGCGCCAAAGCCTCGCGCGCAAAGCCTTCCGCCGCACCGCGACTTACGACCTCGCCATCTCCCACTACCTCGAAGCCGGCGCGGACGAGGCAGACGAGCTGCCCGCCTCCCTCTCTCTCACGGCGCGGAGGACGGCCGTGCTTCGTTACGGCGAGAACCCGCACCAGCGGGCGGCGCTTTTCGAGTTGAACGAAGCGGGCGGCGTCGCGCGCGCCGAGGTGCTCGCCGGGAAGGAGATGTCTTTTAACAACTACGTGGACGCCGACGCCGCTTGGCAGCTCGTCTGCGACTTCGACGAGACGGCCTGCGCCATCATCAAGCACATGAACCCCTCGGGCGTCGGCACGGCCGCGACGCTCGAAGAGGCTTACCGCCGCGCGCTCCAAACCGACCCCGTTTCGGCCTTCGGCGGCATCGTCGCCTTCAACCGCACGGTCGACGCCGCGGCCGCGCGCGCCGTCACCGAGATTTTCACGGAGGTCGTCATCGCGCCCGACTTCGACGCCGAGGCGGTCGAGGTCTTGAAGTCGAAGAAGAACCTGCGCGTCCTCGGCGCGGGCCGCGCCGAAAGCCCGCGGGGGTTGGACTTCAAACGCGTCACCGGCGGCGTGCTCGTCCAGACGCGCGACACGCACCGCTTGACGACAGACGAGCTGAAGGTCGTCACGCGGCGCGCGCCGACCGAAGAGGAGCGGGCAGCACTTCTGTTTGCGTGGACGGTCTGCAAGCACACGAAGTCGAACGCCATCGTCTACGCGCGCGCGGGCCAGACGGTCGGCGTCGGCGCGGGTCAGATGTCGCGCGTCGATTCCGTCCGCATCGGCGCGATGCGCGCGCAACTCCCGGTCGAAGGCTCCGTCATCGCCTCCGACGCCTTCTTCCCCTTCCGCGACGGCATCGACGAGGCCGCGCGGCACGGCATCACGGCCGTCATCCAGCCCGGCGGCTCGGTGCGCGACGCCGAAGTGATCGCCGCCGCCGACGAGCACGACCTCGCGATGGTCTTCACCGGCGTCCGCCACTTCAGGCACTAGAGGCCGCCGGCCTCTTCGCTTGCTTAGGCGGCGCGCAATCGTTAATACTTAGGCCACGCTAAAAGCTTTGCGGCGTCTCCCTGATTCACTCGCTTAACCAGAGGGCAACAGATGTCGGAAATTGAAATCAGTTCGGGACAGAACGGCGGGCAGCCCGTGCGCTGCCGCTACTGCGGGCAACTCAACAACACGCGCGACGGGAACAACGGTCAGGCCCGCTGCGGCCGCTGCCGCCTGACGCTCTCCGGCGAGCCGCACGTCAAGTTCGCCGACCTCGACAGACACGAGTACATCCACCCGGCCGACAGCCGCGCGCTCGCCGCCCTGCGCACCATCCCCGGCATCGACTCGGCGCTGAAAAAGCTGCTCGAAGTGACGGGCGAGAGTGTCATCCGCGTCATCTTCACGGCCTCGGCCGTCAAGGTCACGCCGCGGCAGTGCCCCGACCTCTACGCGAAACTTCAGATCGCCTGCACGACTTTGGGCGTCGATATGCCCGAGCTTTTCGTCCAGCAGAACCCCATCGTCAACGCCTTCACGGGCGGCGTCAAACACCCCGTCATCGTCCTCCACTCGCAGCTCATCGAGCGGCTCAACGACGAGGAGGTCTTGGCCGTCATCGCGCACGAGGTCGGCCACATCCACGCCGAGCACGTCCTCTACATCACGGCCGCGCGCCTGTTGGAGGCGCTGGCGAACGTGGCCATCGCGTCCGCGCCGATTGCCAACATCGTCGCGCAAATCCTGTCGGGCACGATGCGCGCGGCGCTCCTCGCGTGGGCGCGCCGGGCCGAGCTCTCGTGCGACCGCGCGGCGCTGCTCGTCGTCCAAGACCCGCACGTCATCGGGCGGACGATGATGAAGCTGTGCGGCGGCACCTACGCGTCGAAGGTCGACTACGAGCAGTTCCTCGCGCAGGCGCGCGACTTCCAGAAGAACTACGACGAGAAGGCGCTCGACCGCTTCTGGGCCGACATCATCACGTCGGGGCTGACGCACCCGTTCCCCGTCTGGCGCGTCTCGGAAATCCTCAAGTGGGTCGAGAGCGGCGAGTATCAGAAAGTGATGGAGCGCGCGCCCGCGAGCGTCGCGGCCTAGAAGGCCCGGCGCTCGCCTCGCCACCTAAAAACTTCGAGGCCATCTGAAGCCATGTTGATGCAGGACAAGATCGGAATCGTCTTCGGCGTCGCCAACAAACGCTCGATCGCGTGGGCGACGGCGCAGTCTCTCGCGGGCGCGGGCGCGCAACTCGCCTTCACCTACCAGAACGAGCGTCTGCGCGAGAACGTCGAAGAACTCGTCGGCAAGCTCTCGGGCGACCCGCTTTGCGTGCAGTGCGACGTGGTCAACCAGCCCGAGGTGGAGCAGGCGTTCGCGCGCGTCAAGGAGCGTTACGGGCGGCTCGACTTTCTCGTCCACAGCCTCGCGTTCGCGCCGCGCGAGGCGCTCGAAGGCGAGTATCTGGCGACGACGCGCGAGGCTTTTCTCACCGCGCTCGACATCTCGGCCTACTCTCTCGCGGAGCTTGCGCGCGCCGCCGCGCCTTTGATGACCGAGGGCGGGAGCATCGTCTCGATGACCTATTACGGCGCGGAGAAGGTCGTGCCGAACTACAACGTGATGGGCGTGGCGAAGGCGGCGCTAGAGGCGAGCACGCGTTATCTGGCGTCCGACCTCGGCCCGCGCGGCATACGCGTCAACGCCGTCTCGGCCGGGCCGCTCAACACTCTGGCCGCGCGCGGCGTCGGCCGCCTCGGCCAGATGCTCAAGCACCACGCCGAGCGCGCGCCCCTGCGCCGCAACGTCGAGGCGCGCGAGGTCGGCGACGCCGCGCTCTTCCTCTGTAGCCCGCTCTCCTCCGGCGTCACCGGCGAAGTCCTCCACGTCGACTGCGGCTACAACATCATGGCCTTTTAAAACAGAGGATGGCTGAGAACAAGTCTGAAAATTGGGACGGGACGGAGCGGCGCGGGCGCGCGGCGACGCAGGACGAGCAGCTGCTCGAATCGCCGAAGCCCCACGAGTTCACGCAGACCGACACGTGGCGCGTCTTCCGCATCATGGGCGAGTTCGTCGAAGGCTTCGACGAGCTGGCGGCCGTCTCGCGCGGCGTCTCCATCTTCGGCTCGGCGCGCACGCCCGCCGACGACCCGATGTACGCGGCCGCGCGCGAGACGGCCGCGCAGCTCGTCCGCGCCGGCTTCGCCGTGATCACGGGCGGCGGCCCCGGCATCATGGAGGCCGCCAACCGCGGCGCGATGGACGCGGGCGGCGTCTCGATCGGCTGCAACATCGAGTTGCCGTTCGAGCAGGGGGCGAACCCCTACCAGACGCGCTCGCTCACCTTCAAATACTTCTTCGTGCGCAAGACGATGTTCGTCAAATACAGCACGGCCTTCATCATCTTTCCGGGCGGCTTCGGCACGCTCGACGAGCTTTTCGAGTCGCTGACGCTCATCCAGACGAAGAAGATTCGCAACTTCCCGGTCGTCCTCTTCGGCACGGAGTACTGGGGCGGGATGATGACTTGGCTGAAGGACGTGATGCTGGCCGGGCGGATGATCAGCGACGGCGACCTGCGCCTGCTGCACCTGACGGACTCGCCCGCCGAGGTCGTCCGCGTCGTCGTCGACAGTCAGGACTCCCTGCGCAAGCTCGACAAGTCAATCAGCTACGACTACTGAGGCGTCTACTTCGGGCGCGCGCCGTAGGGCGTGATGACGTTTCCGGTGAGCCATTCGAGGTAGGGGGCGGAGGCTTGCGTGACGGGGACGGCGACGATCTCCGGCGTGTCGTAGGTGTGTAGCGCCCGCACCTCGCGCTCCAATTCCGCGAAGCAGGGGGCAGTCGTCTTCGCGAGGAGCAGAATCTCCGGCTCGCGCCGAACCTTCCCCTCCCAACGATAAACCGACTCGATCTCGGGAAGAATCTGCACGCACGCGGCGAGGTGCGCGCCGACGAGCATCTCGGCCAGCCGCGCCGCCTCCTCGCGGCTCCCGGCCGTCATGATCACAACAATCGCGTCGCTCTCGGCGTCACCCATCAGTCGTCGTCGCGCGCCTCCTCTTCCTCCTCGTCGGTCGTCCCCGTCAAAGGCGTCGTGTCCCGCCCGAAGAAGGAGTTGTAAAGCTCCTGCGCGCGGTCGAGGTCGCGCTCGTCGACGAGGACTTGCGCGCCGGGCGCGGTCGTCGAGAGCAGCGGCGAGAAGGCGTCCATGCCGCCCGACTGGACGGCCGAGCGGACGCCGTTCTGCGACAGGATGTCGTGCACCATCTCGGCCTCGGCCGGCGAGCCCAGAGTGTGGAGCGGGACGAAGCGCGCCTCGCTGTTGTCGCGCGCGCCCTCCTCGGGCGTGAGGCGCTCGACCAAAGCCGCGCCGTCGTCGGGGCACGTCTCGATGCCCGACTGGTACTCCGACTCGCAAACGGGACAGAACATAGGATTCCCCCAAATGAGTTGTTCGAATGGACGGCGAGATTATAGAAGGCAAAGGTGAAAAGGTAAAAGGCAAAAGGAAGAGCATGACGGCTCCCGCCCTTTCGCCTTTTTACTTTTACCTTTCGCCTTTACTTCGTGGCTTCGGCCGCGCGCTCGAACGGGATTTCGTCGAAGTGCGTCATGCGCTTGAAGGCGCGGAAGCGCTCGTTGATCTCGTCGTGCGTGAGGCGCGCGACGCGCTCCGTGCCGAACTCCTCGACGTTGAACGAGGCCATCACCGACCCGTAAATCATCGCCCGCCGCATCGTCCCCTCGTCGGTCGCGTCGCGGCCCGACAGGTAGCCCATGAAGCCCCCGGCGAAGGTGTCGCCCGCGCCCGTCGGGTCGAAGACCGACTCCAGAGGGTAGGCCGGCATCGCGAAGTAGCTCTCGGCCGTGAACATCGCCGCGCCGTACTCGCCGCGCTTGACGACGAGCGCGCGCGGCCCCCACGACAGGATCTTGCGCGCGGCGCGAATCAAATTCGCCTCGCCCGCGAGCTGCCGCGTCTCGGCGTCGTTGATGATGCAGACGTGGACGCTCGACAGGGCCTCTTTGACGGCCTCCGGCACGCTCGAAATCCAGTAGTTCATCGTGTCAATCGCGACGAGGCGCGACTGCTTGACCTGCGAGCTGACGCGCAGCTGGAGGTCGGGCTGGATGTTGCCGAGGAAGACGTAGGGGCAGTTCTTCGACTCCTCCGAGAGCTTCGGGTCGAAGTCGGCGAAGACGTTGAGCTGCGTGTCGAGCGTGTGCGCGGTGTTGAGGTCGAAGTCGTACTTGCCGCGCCAGAAGAAGGTCTTGCCGTCGGGGATGACTTCGAGGTCGTCGGTGTTGATGCCGCGCTCCGCGAAGAGGCTCATGTACTGCGGCTCGAAGTCGCCGCCGATGACGCCGACGACGCGGACATCAGTGAAGAAGCTGGCCGCGAGTGAGAAGTGGGTGGCCGCGCCGCCGAGCATACGCTCGCGCTTTCCGAAGGGCGTCTCGACCGCGTCGTACGCGACCGAGCCGACAACGAGCAGTGACACAGTGGTTCTATTCTCCTGTCAGTTTGGTTTGACTTAAGGCTTGGGCTTGTCGGCCTCGGGCTTCGCGTCGGCGGACTTCGCCGGGCCGCCGATGCGCGCCAACTCGTCGTCGGCCGGCTTGCGAAACTCGCTCTCGGGGAACTCGTTGACGAGGCGCGTGAGGTACTCGCGCGCCTGCTCGCGCAGCCTCTCCGCGGGGACGGGCGACTTCTGCTTGCCCTTCCCCTCCGCGAGGTAGAGGCTCGACATACCGGCGAGGTAGAGCGCCTCGTCGTAGCGCGTGAAGCGGTCGTAGCCGGCGACGATGTACTCGGAGCGGTTGAGCGCGGCCAGATAAGCCTTCTTCATCTTGAAGTAGTGGCGCGCGACATCCAACTCGTGCTTCATCTCCTTTTCGAGCTCGGCCTCGACGAGCACGGTCGCCTCCGTCGCCTTCGGCGTCGCCGCCCCCTGCGCCCGCGCCGCGCCCGACAGAAGGCCCAACATGAGCGCCAGCCCCGCCAACGTCAGTAAAGATTTCTTCATAACGACTCCTTAAAAAGCTACTCCCGGCCCGCGTACTTTTTGATGATGGCTTCGAGCCTCTTCGTTGTCGCCTCGGGCCACAACTCCGGCGGGGTGAAGATGGCGTTCTTCATGGCCGAGCCGCACCCGCACGCGCGCGTCGCCTCCGCCAGACGGCGGACGGCCTCGCGCATCACGTTCTGCGCGTTACGGACGTTCTTGTTCAGGTACTCGACGACCGTCTCGACCGTGACGGCGTCGTGCCCCTCGTGCCAGCAGTCGTAGTCGGTGACGAGGGCGAGCGTCGCGTAGCAGATTTCGGCCTCGCGCGCGAGCTTCGCCTCCTGCAAATTCGTCATCCCGATGATGTCCATCCCCCACGAGCGGTAGACGTGAGACTCCGCCTTCGTCGAAAACGCCGGCCCCTCCATGCACAGGTACGTGCCGCCGCGGTGCACCCGGACGCCCGCCCCGCGGCACGACTCTTCGAGCACGCCGCCCAACTCGTCGCACACGGGGTGCGCGAACGTGACGTGCGCGACGATGCCGTCGCCGAAAAACGTCGACTCGTGGGCGCGCGCGCGCGTGCGGTCGAAGAACTGGTCGGGGATGACCATGTCGAGCGGCGCGTACTGCTCCTGCAAAGAGCCGACGGCCGAGGCCGAGAGTATCCGCTCGACGCCGAGCAGCTTCATCGCGTAGATGTTCGCGCGAAACGGCAGCTCGGTCGGGAGAATCTTGTGGCCCCGCCCGTGGCGCGGGAGGAAGGCGACGCGCACGCCTTCGAGCGTCCCCGTGATGAGGGCGTCCGAAGGGTCGCCGAACGGCGTCTCGACTTTAATCTCCTCGACGTCTTTCAGCTCAGCCATCTGGTAGAGGCCGCTGCCGCCGATGATTCCGATTTTCGCAGTCGTCATTCTTCCCACCGAGTCGAGTTCGCGCGACGCGCGCCGGAGAATTTTAACTACTTGCAGCCGTCGGCGGCCGCCGTCTTCACGAAGTCGGCGAGCTGGCCCGCCTGCTGCTTCGCGAGCAGTTCTTCGAGCGGCTTCATCTGCGTCTTGGGCTTGGCCTTCTTGATGTTCTGGTAGGCGCGCAGAGCGCCCTCGACGCCCGCGAGGTAGACCTGACTCTTGTCCGCGGCCTGCTCGGGGTGCTCGATGACGAACTTCGCGGTCGAGAAGGTGAGCTGCGCGGTGATGTGCGGCGCGTAGTCGCCCTTAATCTTCTCGTAGTCGCCGAGGACGGCCGTGCAGACGGGGACGCTGATGTCGGGCGCTTCGATGAGGAAGTAGAGGAGCGCCTGACTCAACTTCTTGGCGTCCTTGTGGAGCGGGTCGTTTTCGAGCAGCGTCGCGATCTCGACGGCGCGTCGGCGCTCCTCGGGCGTCGAGGGGCCGCGCTTCTCCTGCGCCGCGGCGGCGACGCACGAGAGCGCCAGCGCGAGCAGGGCCGCCGCGGCGGTCAGCGATTTTTTCGTCATCCGCTTAACTCCTTCAATCCTGAATCGGGTGTGCTGAGAGCTTCCCGTCCTCCGAGACGACGCGGCAGAGGGGCGCGTCGGCGTCGTGATAGAAGAGGCAGAGCCAGCCCTCGCGCGCGGCCTCGGGCAGCAGGCGCTTTTTCGCTTCGAGCGTCTCGACGGGGTAGAGGTCGTAGCCCATGACCCACGCGGGCTGAAGGTGCGCGCGCGTCGGGACGAGGTCGGCGAAGCCGTAGAGCGTTCGGCCAGCGCGCTGTAGTCGCACGCACTGCATGGTGCGCGAGTGTCCGGCGACCGTTTCGAGCGTGAGGCCGGGGACGACCTCGTAAGAGTCGGGCATCAGCTCCAACTGCCCCGACTCCGCGAGCGGACGCCAATTCTCCGGCAGGTAACTCGCGCGGTCGCGCTCGTGCGGCGACTCGGCGTGCTCGAACTCGGAGCGCGAGACGAGGTAGCGCGCGTTCGGGAAGGTCGGGACGACGCGGCCCCCTTCGTCGCGCGTGGTGTTGCCGCCCGCGTGGTCGAAGTGGAGGTGCGTGTTGACGACGATTGTTATCTCCTCGGGCGCGCGCCCCGTCGTCCGCAGCAGGCGCTCGCCGAAAGGAAGCTCGCGGCGGACGCCGTACATCTCCGCGTGGCGCGGCGAGAATTTATCGCCCAAGCCCGTCTCGACGAGGACGCGCTCGGCGTCGGTCTCGACGTAGAGGCAGTTCGTGCTCAGGCGGACGCGGTTCTCGTCGTCGGGCGGCGTGAGCTTCGACCAGAGGGCGCGCGGCACGACTCCGAACATCGCCCCGCCGTCGAGCCGAAACTCGCACTCGGGCACGACCTCCACGCGGTAATCGCCGAACTGCACGACTCTTAAAACAGTCCGGAGTCCGGACTCGCCGCTTACTTCTTCCCTTCGTTGGGCGGGGCTTGGCCTTCGGGCGCGCCGCCGTGCGGGTCGCCGCCGCCGCCGCCGAACGGGAAGCCGGGGTTGGGCATCTGCGGCGCGTTGACCGTGTAGTTGTCGGCCACCTTGACGCCGTTGCGCGCGATCAACTCGGCGACGAACTTGTCCTGCTTCTCCTTCTGGACGAGCGCGGCGACTATCTCGCGCGGCGACGCGCCCGGCATCACGCCGGCCGACGGCGGGAGCTGCTGGCCGAACAGGATGTGACGCGCCTTGACCTCCTCGGCCGGCTTGCCGTCAACGCCCGTGCCCGTGCGACGCCCTTCGACCTTGATGATGTGAAACCCGAAGTCGGTCTCGACGAGGTCGCTGATCTGCCCGTCCTGAAGCGCGAAGGCCGCGTCCTCGAACGGCTTGACCATCATCCCGCGGCTGAACCAGCCGAGGTCGCCGCCCGACTCGCTCGCGCGCGGCTCGGTCGAGAACTCTTTGGCCAGCGCCTCGAAGTCTTCGCCCGCGCGCGCGCGGCGCAGGACTTCCTCGGCACGCTCGCGCCGCTTCGCCGGGTCGTGCTCGGGGTGCGCGGCGATGTAGGCGTCGATCTCCGCGTCGGTCGGCTTCATCTTCTCGGTGAGGCTCTGCGAGTAGAGGCGCGCGAGCATACTTGCCTGCTGGAGTTTGGTCTGGAGCTGCACCTTGCGCTCCTTTTCGACGCCGGCCGCGAGCGCCTTCTTCTCGATGACCTTCAGGCGCGCCCAGTCCTCGCGAATCTCGTTGCGCTGGTCTTCGGGAATCTCGGGCGGCGCGCCCGGCTGCAACGACTGTAGGGTGCGCAGGTAGTCGTCAAACTCCTTGTCGCGGCCCGGCTCCGCGAGGAGCGCGTCGAGTTCCTCCTTCGGCGCTATCTGGTCGAGCGTGACGCCTGCCTCCTGCTGCTTGCGGACGAAGCTCTGCGCGATGACGAAGGCGCGGCCGATCTCCAACTGCTTCTGGACTTCGGGCTTCGCCGCGATGCCCTCGCGCCGCGCCTCCTCGCCGAGCGCGAGCATCTGCGCCAAGTCCTTCGAGAGCTTCTTGCGCTCCTCCTCGTTGGACGCGAGCATCATGCGCTGCTGCGGCGGCAGACTCTCGGCGATGAGCGTCATGTCCTCGGCCGTCATCTGAACGTCGCCGCCGCGCCCCGCGCCCGTCTGCCAGAAGATGATGCCGACGGCCAAGACGATGGCGACGAG
Organism: Pyrinomonadaceae bacterium; assembly: GCA_035634035.1. Taxonomy (GTDB): domain Bacteria; phylum Acidobacteriota; class Blastocatellia; order Pyrinomonadales; family Pyrinomonadaceae; genus DASQDT01. The sequence continues at coordinate 15,405 of DASQDT010000005.1, forward strand.
CGCCGCGACGAGCGCCTTCGTCGTCGTCGAGCTGCCGCCGCGGCTACCTTGCGCGGGGGCCGCGGCCGTGCGCGTCGCGGGCTGAGGGGCCGCTTGCGCCGGGGCGGGCGTAACGTCTGTGGCGGCGGCCGGGGAGGCGCTCGCGTCCGCGTCCTGCGCGGGCGTGTCCGCGCCGAAGCCGGCGGCCGCGTCGGAGGCGACGTTGTCGTTGGGGTCGGTCGCCGCCCCGCAGACGGGGCAGTTGGCGGCCGTTTCGAGAATCTGGGTTCCGCAGTTGCTACAAACGGTCATACTTCATCCTTTGCTAAGTCGTCTTTGTCAGGCTCGGACGCGCCGGGCGGTCGGAAGTCAAAGGGGTGATTCTAGCCGCCGGCAGGGGCAAAGCCAAGCCACGGCGGCCCGCGCAGCTCACGGGCGGCGCTTGCCGCGCGCCCTCGGCTTCGACGCGGCGGGGCGCGCGGGCGTCTTTGTCGTCTTGGGGGACGGCGTGCCCGTCGCCGTCGCGCTCGCGCCGCCCTGCGCCCCCGACTTCGGTGTGGCGGGCGCGATGGCGCTGGTGCCGACCATTAAG
>DASQDT010000006.1:0-4186 GCA_035634035.1 Pyrinomonadaceae bacterium
CGCGCTCGGGCTCGCCGCGCTCAACGTCGTGGCCTCGAATCTGGCGGGCCTCGCGATGGTCTGGGCCGGCTACACGTCGGGCAAATTCCTGTGAGAGCCGGCGTCAGGAAACGACACGCCGCCCGCGCCCACGGAACTTCAAACGCCCCGCGCGCGTTGACGCTCTAAGGCAGGTTCGTCATGAGTGCGCTGACCTACAGGGAGTTGCTCGCGGGCAACCGCTCGTTCCGCTGGCTGTGGGCGGGGCAGGTGGTGTCCGAGCTCGGCAACTGGTTCAACTTCATCGCCGGCTTGGGGCTCGTGCGCGCCGTGACGGGGGCCGCGCCCGAGGCGACGGCCATCCTCGTCGTCCTGCGCCTCGCGCCGTTCGCGCTGTTCGCGCCGCTCGCGGGTGCGCTCGTCGACCGCGTGTCGCGCCGCGCCGTGATGATCGCGTCGGACGCGGCCCGCGCCGTCTTCGCGCTCGGATTCCTCTTCGTCCGCGACCGCGACGACCTCTGGATAGCCTACGCCTGCACGCTCGCCTCGACTCTGCTGGCCGCGCTCTTCGACGGCGCGCGCAACGCCGCCGTGCCGAACGTCGCGGGCGAGCGCGGGCTGCTCGCGGCCAACGCCCTGATGTTCTCGTCGCGGTTTCTGCTGATGACGGTCGGCTCGGCGCTCGGCGGCGCGGCGACGCTCTGGCTCGGCTACGAGATAGCGTTCGTCGTCAACGCCCTGTCGTTCGTCGTCTCGGCCTACACCGTCTGGCTGATACGCGACGAGGACACGCGCGAGCCCGCGGGGCGCGGGGACGAGAAGCGAGAGCGCACGAGTTTTTTGACGGACGTGGCCGACGGCTGGCGCTACATCGTCCGCCACCCGCTCGTCGCCGCCATCATCGGCGTCAACATCCTGTGGGCGACGGGCGGCGGCGCGAGCAACTTAATCTACGAGCGTCTGGGCGGAGTCGTCTTCGCCGGGGGCGGCGGCTTCGAGGGCGACGCGGGCGTGGCGGTCGTCTACACGGCGGTCGGGGCGGGGCTGTTCCTCGGCATGATTCTGGCGCGGAGGGTCGGCGCGCACGTCGAGCTGCGCGGGTGGACGGCCGGCTTCATGGGCTGGACGATCATCGTCCACGGGATTCTGTTCGCGCTGGCCGGCGTGATGCCGACGCTCTGGACGGCGTGCCTGATGCTGCTCCTGTCGCGCGTCTTCATCGGCGTGGAGTTCGCCGTGCAGGAGACGCTTCTGATGCGTCTGCTGCCCGACCGCCTGCGCGGGCGCGTCTCGACGACCGATCGCGCGGCCGAGATCATGATGATGAGCGTCTCGACGGTCGCGGCCGGGTGGCTTCTGAAGTCTTACATGACGCCGCGACAGTTGACGGTGCTGGCGGGTTTTCTCTCGGCCAGCCCCGGCCTGCTCTGGCTCTTGCTCTTCGCGGCCGGAAGGCTGAAGATGCCGCAGACGTTCGCGGACTTCAGAACGCGCGACGCGGGTTGGAAGGCCGGCGAAGGCGAGACGACGGTTGACGACGGCAACGCTCGTCAACCGTCGATCCGGAACTGTGAATCCGAAGTCTGAGATTTGAGACATGGGGAGCGGGGCCGTTGAGTAAGACGGGCGGGGGCAAGTCGGGTTTGGCGGGGGCGTCGGGGGCCGTGCGCGCGTGGCTGCGGCGCGTGATGCCGCGCGTCGCCGCCGCATCCGGCGCGCTGCTCGTCCTCTGGCTTCTACTTGTCAACACGCGCTTCGACGAGACGACGCCCGACAACCTCTTAGACACGCTCGCCTTCTGCGGAGTCCTCCTGACCTGCGTCTACTTCGGCGCGCGCGCGCTTTTGTGGGCCAAGCGGAAGCTGCTCTGGCGCGTGCGGCGGCGGCTCATCGTCACGTACCTTTTCGTCGGCGTGACGCCGATCGTGCTGCTCGGACTGCTCGGCGTCTTCTCGGCCTACATCGCCTCGGGCCAAGCCATGTCGCGCATCGTCACGGCGCAGGTCGTCACGACCGAGCGGCACGCGCTCGCCCACGCGCGCTCGCTCGCCGACGACTTCGCGCGTCTCCCTCAGAACGCCTCGGACGAGGCGGTGCGCGCGTGGCTCGACGCGCGCGCCTCGGCGCTTCAGCCGTCCCTGCCCGGCGCGCGCGTCGCGCTGTGGCGCGCGCCGTCGCGCGGGGCGGGCGCGTACGAGGAGGCGGGCAGAGTCGGACAGACTTCGGAGGCCGAGTTCGCGAGCGCGCCGGACGCTTCGGACGAGGCGCGCGGCGTGGGCGACGACGCGACGGCGGCGGACTCGTCGCTCCCGGCGTGGCTCGAAGGGCAGGGCGAGTGGGGCGGGTTCACGTTCCTACCGCCGCGGACGGAAGGCCGGCGGTTCGGCTCGCCCTCGGTGCGCGCCGTCGTCCGCCGCGAGGTGCGCGGGCGCGGCGTCGCCGTCGCGCTCACCGTCCCCGTCAGCCGCGCGCTCGTCTCGCAGATGCGCGACACGACGGGCATCAACGTCCGCCCCTACTTCATGGCGGGCCAAGACCTCGTCGTCGACCAGAGGGAGGACGGAAGCTTCTCGATCAAGTCGCGCGGCTCGGAGCGGGGCGGCGGGCGCGTGTCGCTCGGGCCGACGGCCGACGCGGGCGACGACGCGGCGCGGCGCGAGGACGGGGAGCGCGTCGACCAGTTCGGCGAGCGGCTCGACCCCGGCAGCTCCTACTTCGTCGTGCTGCCCTCGACCAACTGGGAGACCGGCAAGCGCGACGCGCGCCTCGCCTTCATGTTCAGCTTCTCGTTCCGAGAGGCGCGCAACCAACTCCTCGGCACGACCGGCGTCGGGCGCATACTCCAGCGGATACTCGCCATCATCGCCGTCGCCTTCCTCGTGCTGGAGCTCGTCGCGCTGCTCGCCGCCGCGTGGATGACGCGCGCCGTCACGGGCATGGTGCACAAGCTCCACCTCGCCACCGAGTTCGTCAAGCGCGGCGACTTCTCGCGACGCATCAGCACGCGCTCGACCGACCAGCTCGGCGACCTCGCCCTCGCCTTCAACGAGATGTCGGCCAACATCGAGTCGCTTTTGGCCAAGCGCGTCGAGCACGAGCGACTTGAGCGCGAACTCGAAATCGCGGCCGAGGTGCAGGCGCAACTCTTCCCGCGCAGCGTCCCCGCCTTGCGGACGGCCGAGATGGTCGGCGAGTGCCGCGCGGCGCGCGGCGTGGCGGGCGACTACTACGACTACATCGAGGTCGTGCCCGGCCTCATCACCTTCGCGCTCGGAGACGTGTCGGGCAAGGGCGTCTCGGCCTCGCTCGTGATGTCGAACTTGCAGGCCGCCTTGCGCGCGCAGGTGGCGATCATCGCCGAGCGTCTGAAGATGTCGGGCCAAGTGGCGGCCGTCGGCGTCGCGGCCGTCGCGCCGTCGGCCGCGTCTTCATCAGTCACGTCTTCATCAGCCGCCGCTTCACCGACGACGCCTTCGTCGGCGCCCTCTTCGTCCGCCTCGACGGAGCTGGCGTTGGAGGCCGCGCCGTGCGGCGTGACGGGCATCGACACCGGCTGCGCCGTCGAGAACATGGTCGCGCAGGTCAACCACCAGCTCGTCGCGAGCACCGACGCGAACCGCTTCGCCACGCTCTTCCTCGCGCTCTACGACGACGGGGCGCGCACGCTCCGCTACACGAGCGCGGGCCACAACCCGGCCATCCTCGTCCGCGCGGGCGGCCACGTCGAGCGGCTCGACCGCGGCGGCACGCTCGTCGGCGCCTTCGAGTGGGCGCGCTACGAGGAGGCGCAAATCCAGCTCGCGCCGGGCGACGTGCTCCTCGTCTTCTCCGACGGCCTCAGCGAGGCGCAGAGCGTCACGGGCGAGGAGTACGGCGAAGAACGCTTGGCCGAGTTCGCCGCGCGCGGCCGCCACCTCTCGCCCGGCGAGCTGCGCCGCGCAATCTACGACGAGGTGGACGGCTGGACGGGCGCGCAGGAGCGCGGCGACGACCAGACCCTCGTCATCCTCAAAATCAACTAATTGTGATTCGGCTAATTAGGCCGTGATGATGGCGGCGCGCGCGCCGGTCAGCTCGGAGAAGTCTTTGGTGTAGATGGTCGCGACCTTGCGGACGCGGCGGACGGTCTCGACGACCTCCTCGGTTGAGACGAAGCCGTTCTCGGCGTGGGCGATGGCCCAAGCGGGGATGTGCGCGGCCACGTCGA
>DASQDT010000007.1:0-6469 GCA_035634035.1 Pyrinomonadaceae bacterium
GGGCGTGTGGGGGACGGGCTCGCGACGGCACGCGCGCATGAACGGGCTCTGGCGCAGGCGCTCCTCGGAGACGCCCGCCGCCCCCGCCCCGTCGGGCTCAAGACTCATCCTCAAAAGGCCCTTTCGCCGGACTGTTTGGAAGCCATAAGTTGATAGACTACAACAGATTGCCGCCGCGGCGCGAGCGCACCCGCCGCGCCGCCCGCGCCGCCGCCCGCGCGCCCCGGTTTTTTCTGCCACAAACTCTCTGCACACGGTGTTTAAGTTGTGTAAGTGGCCGAAAAGCGACTCGCGCACGGCGATTCTAATGTACGTTTTAAGGAGAACCCGCAGATGAGAAACCGTAATCCACTCATAGCCCTCGCCGTCGCGCTCGCGACACTCGCCGTCGCCGCCTGCGCCGCCGACGCTTCGTCGACTCCGGCGACGCCCGACGCGGCCGCGCAGTCGGCGGGCGAGGTGCGACGCGTCGACCGGCAGTTCCGCGTCGGCTCCGGCAAGCGGCTCGACGTCGACTTGGAGACCGGCGGCTCGCTCGAAATCTCGGGCTGGGATCAGGACGTGGTCTCGGTCAACGCCACGCTCGGCGGGCGCGACGGCGCGCAGAGCGTCGTCGACTTCCGCGAGACGGGCGCGGGCCTTGAGATTCACACGCGCTACGAGGGCGGCCGCAACAACTACTCGACCAGCATCGCCTTCGAGATTAAAGTCCCGCGCCGCTTCGACGTGCAGTTCAACACGATGGGCGGCCGCATCCGCCTCACCGACCTCGAAGGCACGATGAACGGCGAGACGATGGGCGGCGCGCTCGACCTCTCGAACCTGCGCGGCCGGCTCGACATGACGACGATGGGCGGCAACGTCACGCTCCGCGCCTCGGACGTGGACGGCAAGGTCTCGACGATGGGCGGCGAGGTGCTGTTCGAGGACGTGGTCGGCGACGTCAAGGGCTCCTCGATGGGCGGCAAGGTCATCTACAAGAACGTCACCAGCCGCAGCGGCAAGTCGACCGGCAGCGAAGTCCGCATCACCTCGATGGGCGGCGACATCCGCGTCGACGACGCGCCCGAGGGCGCGAACGTCTCGACGATGGGCGGCGACATCCGCATCCGCTCGGCCGCCAAGTTCGTCCGCGCCAAGACGATGGGCGGCGACATCAACATCGACTCGGTCGACGGCGGCGTCAACGCGACGACGATGGGCGGCGACATGAACGTCCACATGGTCGGCGACCCCAGCAGCGGCAACCGCTCGGTCGAGCTGACCTCGATGGGCGGCGAGATCGAGCTCACAGTGCCCGACGGCCTCTCGATGGACATCCACATCGAGATCGCGCGCACCAAAAACAACTCCGGCCGCGACGCGCAAATCTTCAGCGACTTCCCGCTCCAGCAGAGGGAGTCGGCCGACTGGGAGTACCGTCAGGGCACGCCGCGCAAGTACCTCTACGGGACGGGACAGGTGGGGGGCGGACGGAATAAAATCGTCATCAAGACGATCAACGGTGACGTCCGTCTGAAGCGCGGTTAAAGGTGTGGGGCGGACGCCCCCGCGCCGCCCGGCTCTCGGGGTGAGGCGGGGAAGCGTCGGGGCGTCCGTCCTGCTACAAGCTTGGAAGCGTCGCGAGACAGATGCAGACGGGAACGGCGATGACGGAGAGTGCAGGGGAGGCTCTGGTAGATTCTGTGGCGAGCAGAATTGAGACAACGCCTGCCCCCGCGCCCACCTTTGATGAGGCGTTCATGCTTCATCACCGCGCGGTCTACCGCGCGGCCTACGGGGTGGTGCGCGACTCCGGGCTCGCCGAGGACGTGACGCAAGAGGTCTTTCTCAAGCTCTACAGCCACCTCGACGCGTTGCAGGGCGAGGAGCACTTGAGGGCTTGGCTTTTGCGCGTCGCGACGAACGCGGCGCTCAACACCTTGCGCGGCCGCGGCCGCTCGGCGGCGCGCGAGGAGGAGTTCGCAAAGGCCGTCGTCGGGACGGACGGGCTGACCGCCCCGCTCGACGCCGACTACGAGCGCCGCGCGGAGATCGAAGGGGCGCGCCGCGCGCTCGAACAGGTGAAAGAGCCGATGCGCAGTTGTCTTTTGCTCAAGCAGCAGGGGCTTTCGTACCGCGAAATCGCGAGCGCGCTCTCGGTCAACGAGGCGAACGTCGGGAGTTTAATCGCGCGCGGGCGCAAAGAGTTCACGCGGGTCTACGGCAAGATCGGAGGACGTCGATGAGGACGAAGGGTTGTTTGGACGAGGCCGCGATACAGGCTTACGCGGACGGCGAGCTCGCTCCGGAGGCGCACTCGTCGGCCGCGCGCCATCTGGCCGAATGCGACGCGTGCGCCGCCGCGCTCGACGAGGCTCAGGCCGAGCTCTCGTTCTTCGCCGCGGCCTTCGCGCCCGCCGCCGGGCTGAGCGTCCCGACCGAGCGCCTGCGCGCCTCGATTGACGACGCCCTCGCCGCCATGAACCCGCCGCGCGTCGAAACGTCGAGCGCGAGCGCTTGGAGCGTCGGCGTCCTGTTCAGTCGCCTCGCCGCTTCCTTCTCGCTCACGCCGCGTTACGCCGGGGCGTTCGCCGGCCTCGCCGCGCTCGCCGCGCTCGCGCTCCTGTTCGGCCTCGTCTTCATGAACCGGCCGGGCCGCGAGATGGCCGACGCTAACGCGCCGAGCGCCGAACAGACGGCCGCCGTCGAGTCGGGCGAGCCCGAAGAGTCGGACGCGACGAAGAAGGAGAAGGCCGGGGGCGAGACGACGAAGGGAGGCGAGCAGCCGCAGCCCGAAGGCGACGCGGCGCCGCAGCCCGCGCCGAAGGTTCGGCAGAAAGTTCAGCCGAAGCGCCATTCCGCCCCGCGCCCGCTCCGGGACGTTCTGACCGAGCGCGACGGGCAGGTCGCCGAGGCCCGGACGACGACTGAGAGAACCGTCCCCGTCACGGACGGCGTCGTCGCGGCGACCCGGTTCGTGCCCGGCGAGGAGACCTACGTCCGCGCCGTCGCGTCGCTCAAGAAGATGATCGACCTCGGCGGCGACCGCGCCCTGCGCCCGAGCGTGCGCGCCGACTACGAGCGCAACCTCGCGGTCGTCAACCGCGCCATCGAGGACACGCGCCGCGCGGCGCTGCGCAACCCTAAGGATCAGGACGCCGCCGCGTATTTGTTCTCCTCCTACCAGACGAAGATTGACATCATGCGCTCGGTCGCCGAACAGGCGCAGGTCGCGACGCTGGGGCACTAAACTTTTGATGAAAGCGTACGGGAAGAACGTCACGATGAAACAGGCTCTACTCATTCTCCTCTTGCTCCTCGCGCAGGCTCTCGCCCCGGCCGCGCGCGCCGAGGGCACACAGCACGCCGCCGCGCCGCGCGCCGAAGACCCGAAGGCCGTCGACGTCGAAAACGCGGCGGACGACGCGGACGCGGAGGCCGAGGACGCCGCCGGTCAGGCCGAGCGCAGGGTCGCGACGACGCCCGACGTGGTCGTCGAGTTGTCGCTCCAATCGGGCGACGTGGTCGTGCAGGGGTGGGAGCGCAAAGAGGTGCGCGCCTACTCTCCCGAGGCCGGGCGCATCGACCTGCGCCACAGCGAGGCGGTCGCCGGTCAGCCGTCCGCGGCCGGGACGCCCGTCGGCCGCGTCGCCGTGCTCGTCGGCGTGCCGGGCGACGAGAGGGTCGAGCCGGGCGAGTACGGCTCGGGCAGCGTCGAGCTGAACGTGCCGCGCGGCGCGACCGTCATCCTCCACATCCAGAGCGGCGACGTCGACGTTTCCGACGTGGCCGAGGCGCGCATCGACAGCGCGAGCGGCGACGTGAACGTGAGACGCGTCTCGCGCGCGACGGACGTGAACTGCTTCAGCGGCAACGTCATCCTCGACGACGCGCAGGGGCCCGTGCGCCTGCGCTCCCTGAGCGGCGAGGTCAGCGCCACCCGCGCGCGCCCGCTTTCGCCGCGCGACGACGTGCAGGTCAGCACGACGAGCGGCGACATCACGCTCGAAGCCGTCACGCACGCGCGCGTCGTCGCCAAGACCGTCAGCGGCGGCGTCTCTTTCGAAGGCCCGCTCGCGGCCGCCGGCACGTACGACCTGCGGACGACCAACGGCGACGTGACCCTGATGCTCCCGGCCGACGCGTCCTTCAAAATCAACGCGCGCGTCGTGACGGGCGGCGAGATCATCACCGACTTCCCCGTCAAGGGCGCGACGCTCCAGCCGGCCCCGAAGCCCGAGACGCAGACGCGCCTGACGGGCACGGTCGCCGGCGGCGACGCCGACATCAACCTCTCGTCCTTCAACGGGACGGTCTACTTGCGGAAGATGTGAGACGAGCGGGGCGGGCCGCTTCGACGCGCGCCCGCCCCGAAAATTTTTGCCACAAGCCCCCTCCCCACGGTGTACACACTTTAGACGGGCGACGAGAGTCGGTTTTAAAGGTCGAAAGTAAGACCCGAACCCGACCGCTCCGCGCCCGCCTCGCTCGACACGAAACCCCCGGCCCACGAAAAGAGGAATTCGCAGATGCGCTCTCTCAGAATCTTCCTGCTCGCCGCGACGCTCGCCGCGCTCGCCGTCCTTTCCACCACCGCCTGCAACTACCGCAACGCGATGACGAACCTCGTCGCCGCCTCGGCCGCCGAGCCGCCGGCCCCCGAGGCGTCCGCGCAGGGCGACGAGTTCCGCTGGCGCGGGGCGCTCGCGGCCGGCAAAGTGGTCGAGATCAAGGGCATCAACGGCGGCGTGCGCGCCGAGGGGACGGCCGCCGGGGGCGAGGTCGAGGTGGTGGCGACGAAGCGCGGCCGCCGCAGCGCGCCCGAGACAGTCCGCATCGAGGTCGTGCCGCACGGCGACGGCGTCACCGTCTGCGCCGTCTACCCGAGCCCCGACGCGTCGAAGCCGAACACCTGCGAGCCGGGCGGCGGCGGCCGCTCGAACGTGCGCGACAACGACGTGCACGTCGAGTTCGTCGTGCGCGTCCCGGCGGGCGTCCGCTTCAGCGGCCGGACGGTCAACGGCGGCGTCGAGATAGAGGGCCTGACGGCCAACGTCGAGGCCCGCACGGTCAACGGCGCGATCAGCGTCTCGACCTCGGGCTACGCGCGCGCCAGCACCGTCAACGGCTCGATCAGGGCCGCGATGGGCCGCGCCGACTGGGACAGCGCGCTCGAATTCACGACCGTCAACGGCGGCATCAACCTGAGCTTCCCCGACGGCCTGAGCGCCGACCTTGAGGCCGAGACCCTGAACGGCGACATTTCGAGCGACTTCGAGATGACCGTGCAGGGCCGCGTCAGCCGGCGCAAGCTCGCCGCGCAGATCGGCGGCGGCGGACGCCCCCTGCGCCTGAAGACCATCAACGGCGACATCGAGATTAAGCGCGCCTCTTAGGCGGCGCGCGTCATAAAAAGTAGACAGAGACGAATTCGCCCACAGCATTTGACGTTCGACTAGGACGAAAGTAGTTCGAGAGATGAAAAGACGTTTCGCATTGGCAGTCATCACCGCGCTGGCCGCGCTCGCGCTCGGGCCGGGTGAGGCGGGCCGCGCGCAGCACAACGACCAGTGGCGCGGCAACCTCACGGAGGAGTTCCACCAGACCTACCCGCTCGCGCCGGGCGGCCGCGTCGCGCTCGAAAACCTCAACGGCGACGTGAAGGTTCGCGCGTGGGATCGCAACGAGGTGAAGGTCGACGCCGTCAAGTACGCGTTCTCCAAAGAGCGCCTCGACGAGGCCCTCATCCGCGTCAACGCCTCGGCTCAGGCCGTCAACGTCGCGACCGAGTACACGCGCAGCAACTACACGTGGAGCCGGAACATGAGCGAGGAGGAGAAGAAGCAGCACCAGCCGGCCACGGTCGAGTACACGCTCACCGTCCCGCGCGGCGCGCGCGTCGACGAGATCAAGCTCATCAACGGCGGCATCGACGTCGAGGGACTCGACGGCGAGGTCATCGCCTCCTCCATCAACGGCCGCGTCGCGGGCCGCAACCTGACGGGCGAGCTCAAGCTCTCGACCATCAACGGCCGCCTCGAAGTCGTCCTCCACCGCCTCGACGAGACGCGCCCCGTCTCGCTCAGCTCGGTCAACGGCCCGGTCTACGTCACCATCCCTTCGGACGCCAACGTCGAGCTGCGCGCCAACACCGTCCACGGCTCGATACGCAACGACTTCGGGCTGCCGGTCAAGCGCGGCGACTACGTCGGGCAGGACTTGGCCGGGATGCTCGGCACGGGCGGCGCGCGCCTGCGCCTGTCGAACGTCAACGGCTCCATCAACATCCGCCGCGCGCAGGACGGCCGCCCGCAGAGTCAGGTGACGAATATGCTCTCGGAGACGCGCGCGGCCGAGGACTACGACGAGGCGCACGAGGCGCGCGAGGAGGCGCGGCGCGACCGCGAGGAGGCCCGCGCCGAGGCGCGCGAGAGGGCGCGCGCGGGCCGCGAGGAAGCGCGCGCCGCGCGCGACGCCGCGCGCGCGG
>DASQDT010000008.1:0-4396 GCA_035634035.1 Pyrinomonadaceae bacterium
GTACTCGAAGTGCGAGCGCTCGCCGTCGGGGTCGGGCCAAGCGCAGCCGGGGCAGTCGAAGCCGTCCTTCTGGTTGACGCGCGCGAGCGTCCGCACAGAGCGCGCGAGCCCCATCTCGCGCCACGCGTGCTTGGCGCTCGACCAGACGGCCCCCATCCCGCCGGCCGCGCCCGCCGGCCTCTTAACTTCGAGCCCGCCCGTGAACTCCTCCGGCGTCTCGGCGCTCACGCCCGCGCGCGCCCCGCCGCGACGACGCGCAACGTCATCCGAATCAGGCGCGCCGTCGTCATGCGCATCACGCGCGCCGCCGCCGCCGTGCGCGCCTTCGTCGCCCGTGGCGTTCTTGTCTGTGTTGTAGTGCGAGGGCTGCGACGCGGAGGCTATCTCCTCCGTCTCGCGTCCCGCGCCGCGCGTCTCGTCCGGTTTATTCATCGCTGACACATCCCGCCCGCACTAAAGTCACAGAAAGTTTACTGTAGGCGCGCGCCGTTTTGCTAAAGGCGCGGGCGGGCGGCCGCCCCGCTGGCACCGCGTTTGAGTGTCATCACGGGGACGAGGTTTGCACGTACCGTAACCGTGCAGGGATTGACTACACGAACCAACGGAGGACGGGGAGATGAACGCTTTTGAACTGCTGAAACAGGATCACCGCAAGGTCGAAGAGATTTTCTCACAGCTCGAAACGACGACCGAGCGCGGGGTCAAGACGCGCGAGGAGCTGTTTACCAAGCTCAAACAGGAGCTCGACATCCACGCGCACATCGAGGAGACGATCCTCTACCCGGTCTTGAAGCAGCAGGCCGAGACCCGCGAGGTGACGTTCGAGGGCTACGAGGAGCACGCCGTCGTCAAAGACCTGCTCCGCGACCTCGCGGCCACGCCGGTCGACACGGAGGAGTGGACGGCGAAGCTGAAGGTCTTGCAGGAGAACGTCGAGCACCACGTCGAGGAGGAAGAGGGCGAGATGTTCAAGGACGCGCAGAAGGCGCTGAGCACGGAGGAGATCAACTCGCTCGGCGAACGGCTCGACGCGGAGAAGCAGGCGCAGAAGCGTTCGCTCACGGCCGGCGCGTGAGTCGTCTCAACTAAAAATCCGTCGCGCGAAATCTTCGGGCGCGCGGGCCTTCGGTCAACCATGACCGAAGGCCCGCGCGCCCTTTTCGTTCACGGCGACTGTCAACGTCTGCCCGACGCTATCCTTGACGCCTCGGGCAGACGCCGCAGACGCAGCATCGAGACGACGCCGAACGCCGGGCCGGGCGCGAGCGCGGCGAAGGCGTAGCGCCACCCGAAGCGCTCGACGAGCACGGGGACGAGTTGAATCGAGACGGTGGTCAGCAAAAATCCCAGACACGTCTGAATCGTCAGCGCCGTCCCCATGTAGCGCGCGTCGCCCAACTCCGTGACGCAGGCCGAGAACTGCGCCGAGTCGGCGACGACGGTCGCGCCCCACACCGCCGCGACCGCGAGCATCAGGGCCGGGTGCGCGTCGTAGACGAAGCCGACCGCGAGGCAGCACGCGCCGCTCGCGACCATCGCCCAAGAGGTGACGGCCGTGCGCCCGACCCTGTCCGCGACGAGGCCCGCGACGACGCAGCCCACGGCCCCCGCGCCGATGACGACGAAGGACGCCATCTCGGCCCACGCCGGGTCGCCCCCGCGCGCCGCCAGCCCCGCGCGAACCATCGCCGGCGTCCAAGTCCACATCGCGTAAAGCTCCCACATGTGGCCGAAGTAGCCGAAGTTGGCGAGGCGCACGCCGCGGTTGCGGAAGACCCGCGCGACCTGACGCGCGTCGAAGCGCGCGGGGGCGAGCGCGTGCGGCCCGTCGCCGACGAAGAGCAGGACAACGAGTCCGCCCGCGACGGCCAAAAGAGACGCGAACAGAACGTTCGCGCGCCACGCGTCGCTCCCGACGGCGTTGACCAAGTAAGGCGTCGCCTTCCCCAACGTGAGCGCGCCGACCAGAACGCCCAACGCCATCCCGCGCCCCGCCCGAAACCACGTCGCCATGATCTTCATCCCCGGCGGGTAAACACCCGCGAGGAACAGACCCGTCAAAAACCGGAGCGCCACGCCCGTCCCGAAACTCTCAACCGCCAACGCGAACGCCGCATTAACTATCGCCCCGCACACGGCCGACGCCGCGAACAAGCGACGCGCCGACAAAACGTCCGGCAGGTTGAGAACCGCGCTCAACAAAGTCCCCGCCACGAACCCCAACTGCACCGACAGCGTCAGCCACCCCGCCTGTGATTCATTTAAATTCCATTCCGCACGCAACGCCGGCACAACCGCCGACGCCGAAAACCACAGACTCATGCACAACAACTCCGCCGACGCCAAGAGCACGAGCGCCCTCCAACGCCCGCGCCCTTCGCGGCCGACCTCGCGCCCCCCGTCGCGCCCGTCAGCCCCTCCCGCCGAGTGTCCCCCGACGCTTTCCGTCGTCATGCGTCGCCGCCCCGCCTCCCTTCTCGCGCGTCTCGAAACGCGCGCGATGATACTCCGATTCACTCGCGCGCGCGCCATGTGTTAGTCTGTCGGTCGAAAGTCATCCCAAGACAATCAGCGAGGAGCGAGGGCCGGGGTATGAGCATCATCGATTCCGTGCAGGCGCGCGAGATTCTGGACTCGCGCGGGAACCCGACCGTTGAGGCCGAGGTCTATCTGGTCGGCGGCGAGGTGGGGCGCGCGGCCGTCCCTTCGGGCGCTTCGACCGGCGAGAACGAGGCCGTCGAGCTGCGCGACGGCGACGGCGCGCGCTACGGCGGCAAGGGCGTCCTGCGCGCCGTCGAGAACGTCAACGACCTCATCGGCCCGACCGTCGAGGGCTTCGACGCGCTCGACCAGACGGAGGTCGACGCGGCGCTCATCGAACTCGACGGCACGCCGACCAAGTCGAAGCTCGGCGCGAACGCCCTGCTCGCCGTCTCGCTCGCGACCGCGCGCGCCGCCGCCGCCTACCTCGAACTCCCGCTCTACCGCTACCTCGGCGGCGCGGGCGCGCGCACGCTCCCCCTGCCGATGATGAACATCCTCAACGGCGGCGCGCACGCCGACAACAACGTCGACTTCCAAGAGTTCATGGTGATGCCCGTCGGCGCGACGAGTTTCCGCGACGCGCTGCGCGCGGGAGCCGAGATCTTCCACGCGCTCAAGGGCGTTCTGAAGAAGCGCGGCTACGCCACGTCGGTCGGCGACGAGGGCGGCTTCGCGCCGAACTTGCGCTCGAACGAGGAGGCCGTCGAGACGATTCTCGAAGCCGTCGCCGCGGCCGGCTACGACGCGGGGCGCGACGTTCTGCTCGCGCTCGACCCGGCGGCGAGCGAGTTCTTCGACGGCAAGTCTTACGTCTTCAAAAAGTCCGACGGCCGCAAGCTCGCGCCGGCCGAGATGGTGGCCTACTGGAAGTCTTGGGTCGAGCAGTACCCCATCGTCTCCATCGAGGACGGCATGGCCGAGGGCGACTGGGACGGCTGGAAGCTCATGACGGACGAGCTCGGCGCGCGCATCCAACTCGTCGGCGACGATTTGTTTGTCACCAACACCGAGTTCCTGCGCAAGGGCATCGAGCGCGGCGTCGCCAATTCGATTTTGATTAAGGTCAACCAGATCGGCACGCTCACCGAGACTCTGGACGCGATAGAGCTGGCGCGCACGAACCGTCGGACGGCCGTCATCTCGCACCGCTCGGGCGAGACCGAGGACACCTTCATCGCCGACCTCGCCGTCGCCACCAACGCCGGGCAGATTAAGACCGGGAGTCTCTCGCGCACCGACCGCGTCGCCAAGTACAACCAGCTCCTGCGCATCGAGGAAGACCTCCGCGGCGCGGCCCGCTACCCCGGCCTCGCGGCCTTCTACCAACTCGACCTGACCGCGCAGCAGCGAACGCATGACAAGAGCGCGGGCGGCGAGCGCAAAGGCGGCGCGTCGAAGAAGGCGCGCGCGGCCAAGAAGTGAGCTTCAGCTAACGGAGAGAAGAGGCTTTGACCGACAAGAAGGGGCCGCTGGCGCTCATCATCCTCGACGGCTTCGGGCACAGCGACGAGCGCGAGGGCAACGCCGTGGCGCTGGCGTCCATGCCGTTCTACGACGAATTGCGTGAGCGGTATCCGCACACGCTGATTGAGGCGTCGGGCGAGTGCGTGGGCCTGCCGGCGGGCGTGATGGGCAACTCCAACGTCGGCCACCTCTGCATGGGCGCGGGCCGCATCGTCCGCACCGACATCGAGCGCATCAACCACGAAATCCGCACCCGACAGTTAGAGCAGAACCTCGTCCTCGAAGCCGCCATCGAGAGCGCGCTCAAAAACGAGCGCGCGCTGCACCTGATGGGCCTCACCTCCGACGGCCTCGTCCACTCCTCGCAGGAGCACGCCTTCGCGCTGCT
>DASQDT010000009.1:0-20898 GCA_035634035.1 Pyrinomonadaceae bacterium
CCCTCCCGTCTCGCCCGCAGTCTCGGACGTTTTAGACGCCCGTCCCGCCGTAGGCCGGCGGCGGGGGCGGAGGCGGCGGGACGCCGGCCGCGCCGCCCTTGCGCTTCTCGAAGAGCGGGACGCCGAGCACGCCGCCGAGGATGCCGGTGATGACGAGGATGGCCGCGATGAGCAGGATCGAGGGAATCATCATGGTGATCTGCTCGACCATCGAGGCCGACTGCATCGCGGCCGTCTGCTGGCGAATCTGCTCGGCCATCTCCGGGTTCATCTGCTCAAGGTAGCCGGACATCGCGCTCATCGAGGCGCGGCCCGTGATGAGCGCGAGCGGGACGCCGATGACGAGGTAGAGCACGGTGGCGATGACGCCGGCAATCGCGCCGAGCTTGACGCCGTCGCCCATCTGGAGCGGCGTGGCCGACTCCTTGACGGCCAACATCACGGCCAGCGCGCCGCCGACGAGACCCCACAGGCAGCAGCAGGTGTTGACCATCGGCAGCGCCGACAGAACTCCGGCGACGAGGCCGCCGATGATTGCTGGCTTTAAGCTATTGTTCATCTTTCTTCATCCCCTTCGTTGTTAGAGAGAGGTCGGGTAAAGCTTCCGCGGCGCGCGGCCGCGCGACTGCTCACGAGCGCGCCGCCCGAAACTGAAAGAGCCCGCGCCCGCGACTCGTCGCGAAGTCGACCGCGCCGGGCACGACGTAGAGGGCCGCGACCGCGCCCAAGACGGCGGCCGTCAGCGAGCGCGACAGGTGCGTGTTCTCCCACAGCCCCGCGAGGCCGAGGAGGAAATCGACGGAGGTGGGGGCGGCCGCCAAAAATAGCCACCCGCGCGCGGGCGCGTAAGTCCGCGCGAGCGGGCGCACGAGCGGGCACAGAACGGCCCCGGCGGCGAAGCCCGCGTAGAGCCCCGCGCAGCGCGCGCAGACGGCCAGAGGCAGCCCCCACGCGTGGAACGAGCGCTCGGGCTGCTGGTGGCAGATGACCGAGAAGCCGTTGTAGAGCGCGCCCGCCAAGCCGAAGCGCCCGCCCGCCGCCGCGTAGGGCGCGACGAGCAGCAACGCCAAAAACAGAAGCGCCCCGCCCGCGACCAGAGCCCACGCCGCGAGCGCGCGCCGCGACACGCGCGCGTCGCTCGCGTCCGGGTACTGCGGCACGTAGCTGTAGATTGAATCAGGCACTCGCGGATTTGAAATCTCAAATCTGAGATCTGAGATTCTTAAAAACGGATGACCGTGTCGGGGCCGCCCTCGATGTGGACGGTGTCGACGAAGCGTATGTGGCGCGACTCGGTCGTCATCACGAGCGAGTGCGTGCGCTTGCCGCCGCCGAACAGGCGCACGCCCTTCAGGAGCGCGCCGTCCGTCACGCCGGTCGCGGCGAAGATGATCTTCTTGCCCGGCGCGAGGTCTTGCGTGTCGTAGACCTTGTTCGGGTTGTCGATGCCCATCTCTTTGAGGCGGCTGAGCACCTCCGCCTCGGGCGGGACTTTCGAGCTGTCGACGCCCAGACGCTCCGGGTCGAACACCAGACGCGCCTGAATCTCGCCGTTCAGACACTTCAGCGCCGCCGCCGTCAGCACGCCTTCGGGCGCGCCGCCGATGCCCATCAGCGCGTGGATGTTCGTCCCGGCGACGGCCGCCGAGATGCCGGCCGACAGGTCGCCGTCGGAGATGAGCCGGATGCGCGCGCCCGAGGCGCGCACGTCCTGAATCAACTGCTTGTGGCGCGAGCGGTCGAGGACGATGACGGTCAAGTCCTCCACGTCGCGGCCCAAGCGGCGCGCGATGCCGCGCCGGTTGTCTTTGACCGGCGCGTCGATGTCGATGGCCCCGCGCGACGAGGGGCCGACGACGATCTTGTCCATGTAGATGTCGGGCGCGTTGAGCAACCCGCCGCGCTCCGAGGCGGCCAAGACGGCGATGGCGTTGTTCGCGCCGAGCGCGCAGAGGTTCGTGCCTTCGAGCGGGTCGACGGCGATGTCGACCTCGGGGTAGTCGGGGTCTTGCGGGTCGTGCACTCCGCGGCCGACCTCCTCGCCGATGTAGAGCATCGGGGCCTCGTCGCGCTCGCCCTCGCCGATGACGATGCGGCCGCGCATCGGGACGGCGTCCATCTGCTCGCGCATGGCCTCGACGGCGACGTGGTCGGAGTACTTGCGGTCGCCCTGCCCCATCGTGCGCGCGGCGGCGATGGCCGCCGCCTCGCAGACGGCGAGGAAATCGAGCGAGAGATTGACGCTGTTCAGCTCTTGACCCATCTTCGACGCCCAGACCTCTTTCGAGAAAGATTTCGCCGCCGAGACCCGGCCGCTTAAGAGACTGACTGCACTCTTCCGGAAAGCGCAGGAATACTATCAAAGTGCGCGCCGAAAAGCACTACTAATGCTTCTTCAGCGTCTCCTTCAGATTCAGGTTGCGTATCAGGCGGTGCAGGTAGTTCGGGTGGACGCCGAGCAGGCGCGCGGCCTCGGTCAACTGCCCGCCCGACTGCTCGACCGCGCCGAGGATTAACTGACGCTTCGCCTCGCGCACGGCCTCGTGATACTTCCCCGCCCCGCCCTCGCCGGTCGCGCCCTGCTGCGGCGCGGCGGCTTCGAGCAGGGTCTCCGGCAGGTCTTCCGGGAGAATCAAGTCGGACGAGCCGAGCACGACGGCGCGCTCGATGGCGT
Organism: Pyrinomonadaceae bacterium; assembly: GCA_035634035.1. Taxonomy (GTDB): domain Bacteria; phylum Acidobacteriota; class Blastocatellia; order Pyrinomonadales; family Pyrinomonadaceae; genus DASQDT01. The sequence continues at coordinate 2,675 of DASQDT010000009.1, forward strand.
TCTCCAACTCGCGCACGTTCCCCGGCCAGTCGTAACTCACCAAGCACGCGCGCGCCGCCGACGACAGGCCCGACACCTTGCGGTTGAACTTGGTCGAGTACTTGTTGGCGAAGTAGGAGGCGAGCATCGGGATGTCCTCGCGCCGCTCGCGCAAGGGTGGCATCTGGAACGAGACGACGTTGAGCCGGTAGTAGAGGTCTGGGCGGAAAGTCCCGTCCTTCATCGCGCGCTCAAGGTCGCGGTTCGTCGCGGCGACGACGCGCACGTCGACCTGAATCGTCTGCGTCCCGCCGACGCGCTCGAACTCGCGCTCCTGCAGCACGCGCAGGAGCTTCGCCTGCAGGGCCGGTGACATCTCCCCGACCTCGTCCAGAAAGACCGTCCCGCCCTCGGCCGCTTCGAGGCGTCCGCGCCGCTGCCCGACCGCGCCCGTGAACGCGCCCTTCTCGTGCCCGAACAGTTCGGACTCCAAAAGTGTTTCGGCCAGCGCCGCGCAGTTGATGGCCGCGAAGGGCCGCTCGGCGCGCGGGCTGTTCAGGTGGATGGCGCGGGCGGCGAGCTCCTTGCCCGTCCCCGACTCGCCGCGGACGAGCACGGTCGCGGGCGTCGGCGCGACGCGCGCGATGAAGCGGTAGACCTCGCGCATCCGCTCGCACTCGCCGACCATGCTGTGCTCTATCTTCACGTCGGCCCGGAGCTGCCGGTTCTCGTCCTCCAGAAGCTCGACGTGCTGCGCGTTCTTGAGCGCGACGGCCGCGACCGAGGCGACGACCGTCAGCAGTTGCAGGTGCTCCTCGGTGAAGCGCGTCCCGGCGTCGGTCGTCGTCAGGTAAATCGCGCCGAGCGGCTGGCCGAACAGCACGAGCGGCACGCAGACGAGCGAGCGGACGTAGGACGAGCGCAGGCTCTCGGCCGCCGCGAACGCCTCGCCCGAGAGCACGTCGTTCGAGAGCACGGCCGCGCGCCCCTCGACGGCTTGGCGGACGACCGTCCGGCTGACCTGCACGGCGTCCTGCCCCGACGTGCGGTCGAGGCCGCAGAGCGAGAGCACGTCGGCGCTCTCGCCGTCGGTCAGAATTATCGCGCCGCGCTCGGCCGGGACGACCTCGAAGACGAGTTCGAGCAGGCGCCGCTGGAGCTCCTGCGAGTCGCGTATCGAGCTGATGGTCGTGCTGACTTTCAAGAGCGCCCTGAAGTCGCGCGCGATGCGTTCGAGCGGCGGCACGCTCTCGACGAGTTTTTCGGGGCTCAGGTAGACGGCGTCCTCGATGGGCAGCCTGAGCGTCGTCGCCGCGACGATCTCGCCCTCTTCGAGCTGGACGGGGTTCGAGCGCACCGTCGTGTCCTGCTCGGCCTCGGGCAGGAGGAAGATGAAGTGGGAGCCGCCGGCCGAGACGCGGTCGCCGTGTTCGAGACGCCGCTCCTTGACCGGCACGCCGTTGACGAACGTGCCGTTGAGGCTGTCGAGGTCGTAGATTTTATAGCCCGAGGCGTCGCGCCGGATGACGCAGTGGCGGCGCGAGAGCAGCCCGTCGCCGACCGACAGGCTGTTGGCCGACTCGCGCCCGACCGAGAACTCCTCGCCCGAGAGGACGTGGACGGAGTCTTTGAGCGGGCCGGCGATGGCGGCGAGCTTGGGGTGATTACTCATCGAGGCTTTAAGCGCGTCTATCCGAAAAGATAGTCGCCCTATCCGAAAGGCTAGGGGCGGGCGCGGTCGCGGGGAACGGCCGGCTCCCCTTCGACGCCCGCGCAGACGCTCACTTTCAACCCTATCTCACGCCGGCTCAGGCGTTTGCGCGCGGAGGGCGTGAGGCTCGGGCGGCCGCCGCGAGGTGCGGCACGCCGATTGAATTACATAGTGTAGCTCAAAAGTTCGTCGGGGGACGCTTTTGAGTGATGTCCGAGCGGTGGCGAAGCGAGGCCCCTCGCGGGGCGCGTCCTAGACCACCAGAGGTGATTGCCGGCGGCCGTCACGCTTCGAGCGGCCGCCGGCAAGCTAAAACAGAAACGACGATGAGAAGAGTTACATACATTCTGGAGGAATAAAACTTTGGCGCGAGGCCCCGCCGCCTCACACGCGCCACACAGTCCCCGCCCCCCTGGCGTGCTCGGACGGAGCGGTTTCTAACTCCCTTCGCCAAATGCCGCTCCGGCCGAGGGGTCATTCGCGCCAATCCAAAAAAAGACGCGGAGAGTCACTCCCTTCTGGCTCTCCGCGTCCCGCCTTTTTAGCCACCGAATTTTAAAACCCAACTCGGCCCGGACGCGTCAGCCGGCTGAGACCGTCTCGCGCGACTCGGCCGCGCGGTAAGGCGGAAGCGTGACGCGCGCCGGCTTCTCCTTCTTGAGCCCCAGAGCCCAGTCGGCCTGCATGAGGGTGTGTATGTCGCGCGTCCCCTCGTAGATGACGGCCGCCTTGCAGTTGCGCAGGTAGCGCTCGACCGGGTAGTCGTTCGAGTAGCCGTTCGCGCCGTGCACCTCAATCGCCATCGAGGCGGCCTTCTCGCTCCTGACGGTCGCCTGCCACTTGGCGAGCGAGGTCTCGCGCGCGTTCATCTTGCCCTCGTTCTTCAGGTAGCCCGCGCGGAGCCACAGGAGGTGCGACATCTGGTAGTCGGCCTCCATCTCGGCGATCTTCTGTTTGACGAGCTGGTGGTTGGCAATCTTCGTCCCGAACGTCTCGCGCTCCAAGGCGTAGGCGACCGAGGCGTCGCGCGAGGCGCGGATGATGCCGGTCGCGCCGGCCGCGACGGTGTAGCGGCCCTGCTCCAACGCGAACATCGCTATCTTAAAGCCCTCGCCCTCTTTGCCGACCATGTTCTCGGCGGGGACGCGCACGTCCTGCAGAGAGAAGTAGCCGGTGTTCCCGGCGCGGATGCCCATCTTGCCGTGAATCGTCCCCGAGGTGAAGCCCTTCATCCCGCGCTCGACGATGAAGCACGACATCCCGGAGTGGTCGCGATTCCTGCGCTTCTCCTCGTCCGTCCAGCAGAAGAAGAGGAAGTTGTCGGCCACGTCGCCCAGAGAGATCCACATCTTCTCGCCGTTCAGAACCCACTCGTCGCCCTCGCGCCGACCCGTAGAGCGCGAGCCGACGACGTCCGAGCCCGCGCCCGGCTCGGTCAATCCGTAGGTCGCTATCTTCTCGCCGCGCGCCTGCGGCACGAGGTAGTTGCGCTTCTGCTCCTCCGTCCCCCACGCGTAGAGCGTCAGGGAGTTGAGCCCCGTGTGCACAGACATGATGACGCGCATGAAGGTGTCGACGGCCTCAAGCTCCTCGCAGACGAGGCCGAGCGCGACGTAGTCGAAGCCCGCGCCGCCGTACTCCTCGGGGACGCAGACGCCGAGCAGGTTGAGTTCGGCCATCTTGTCGAGGATGGAGCGGTCGAACTGCTGCCGCTCGTCGAGCTCCTTGATGCGCGGGGCGACCTCCTTCGTCGCGAAGTCGCGGACGGTCTGCCGGATGGCCTTGTGGTCTTCGGTCAACTCGAAATCGATCATCTTTTATGTGTCCTTTATGAAATTTGAAGAGGCGCGAGGGCGGTCGCGGGCTCAGGCGCGGCCTCTCGGCGAGACGTGCGGGCCTTCTTGCGACCGGCCATCTTAACATCACGCCCGGCGCAAAGTCACAGGCGGCGACGCGGCCGGGCGCGGGTCGGCGTCGATGTCGTCCTGAAGCTTCTCCACGACCTCGCGCATGAAGATCGTCAGCATATCGGCCTTGTCGTTCCCCTCCTCGGGGCATTCGTGTTCGAGCCTGCGCAGGACGAGGAGAGTGCGCCCGCCGGGCTGCTCCTTCATCTCGACGAGCGCGCTGATGCTGTCGAAGCAGTAGTCGGCCTTAATCCTGATGGTGTACTCGTCGGGGCCCGGCCGCGAAGACCAATGGTTGCCCCGCCACACCTTGTGCTGAAGTTTTTCAAAACGCTTGACGAGGCCCTCGCGCGTGTCGGCGAACGTGAACGCCTCGCCCTCGTACTCGAACCCCGTGCGGTAGCTCGTGGCCGCGAAGGCGAAGACCGACAGGAGCAGGACGGCGGCGTTCGCGTAGCGCCTCCACGCGAGGGCCGTCGGCGGGCGATCTTCCGCGGCGCGTCGTCGTCCGAGCAGGTAGGCTTCGGAGAGCGGGAGGACGGCGAGCGCGACTAAGTCCGTCGCGTCAACCACGCGCGCGACGCGCATGAGGCCGAGCGCGTTCCACGCGTCGAGGAGCGGCTGCGAGAGCGGCGACTTCCAGAAGACGAAGCCGGCGGCCGTCAGGACGTAGGCCGCGCGGCGTCGTCGCGGCGCGAGCGCCGACCAGAAGAACGGGAAGACGAAGAGGCCGGCGAAGTCCGAGAGCTTCCCCGTCAGCGCGTTGTGAAAGAGCGACTTCAGAAGCAGGTCGTTGGCGAGCAGCAGCGCGAGCCCCGCGAGAAAGAGCGGCGAGGTCAGCAGGTTCACGTCACGCCTCATCTTCCATCAGCCTCCGCGCCGCGAGCCGCGCATCCTCCACGTCGCGCACGCGCCCGTCGAGCTGCATCTCGTAGACCGCGTCGAGAATCCGTTTGAAGAGCGGCGAGGGCTTCAGGCTCATCTCGACGAGGTGTCGCCCCATCAGAAGCGGCGCGGGCGGGCGCTGCTCGACGGCCAGCTCGCGCGCCCGCGCGATGAACCACTCCTGCGCCTCGGCCGTGTACCGGCGCTCCGGCGGAACCCACGGGGCGTTGCGCCCGAGAGAGTCGGCGCGCGCGACGCGGTAGAGCAGCTCCAACTCGCAGCGGCGCGCGAGGCGTCGGAAAGCGCCGTCGGAGATTTCGTCGCGCAGGCGGTAGAACTCGCCGGGCTTGAGGTGGTCGCGCACGAGCGCCACGACCTGCGCGCGCACGTCGTAGCCTTCGAGCGTGTAGACGCGCAGGCGGTCTAGGAACGACTCGGTCGGCGCGACGCCCGCCTCCTCGTGCCCGCGCGAGCGTATCCGCCCGTCGATAAATTCCGTCGTCGCGGGCTTCCCGAAGTCGTGGCACAGGGCCCCGAGCATCACCGCCACCCGGCGCGGGTAGTCGAGGTCGTCAACAACTTCGCGCGCGCGGTCGCACGTGAGCCAAGTGTGAATGTCGACATCGCCCTCGGGGTGCCAGTCGTATTCTTGCGGCACGCCTTTGAGGGCGTGGAGCTCGGGGAAGATTTTTTGGTTGACGCCGAGGCGGTCGAGCCATCGGAGTCCGTGGGAGGGGCGCGCGGCGCGCAGCAGAAGTTTTTCCAGCTCGCCCCAGAGGCGTTCGGGCGGCAAGTCCGTCAAATCAATCGAGCGGCACAGCTCGACGGTGGACGGGTCGATGTCGAACTCGAAGCGCGCGGCGAACTGCGCGGCGCGCAGGACTCTGAGCGAGTCTTCGACGAAGGTTTCGGGCGAGACGGCGCGCAGGAGTTTCCGTCCGAGGTCGGCGCGGCCGCCGAAGGGGTCGAGGATTTCGTTCGTGAGCGGGTCTTCGAGGAGGGCGTTGACGGTGAAGTCGCGCCGGCGCGCGGCCTCCTCGACCGACATCGCGGGGTCGCCCTCGATGACGAACGCGCGGTGGCCGCGCCCCGCCTTGCGCTCGCGGCGCGGGATGCTCACGTCGAGGTTCCGGCCGAGCTTGTAGACGGTGAAGGCTTCGCCGACGACGTTGACGCGGCCCGCGCGGTCGAGCAGCTCGCGCAGGCGCTCGGGCGTGACGCCGTAGACCTCCACGTCCCAGTCCTTCGCGTCGTGGCCGGTGAGGCGGTCGCGGACGCAGCCGCCGACCATCAGGGCGCGCCCGCCCTCGGCGCTCACGGCGCGCGCGAGTTTTAGGATTTTTTCGGGGACGGGAGCCGGCATCGTCCGAATCTTAGCGGGCGAGCGGGCGTGGCTCAAAGCTCAGCGCGACGGCCGTCCGGCGCGGTCGCCGTCAACACCTTCGTCTTCGTCGCCGTCGAGCTCGTCGTCGAGCTCGTCTTCGTCGTCGAAGTCCTCGTCGTCGAGCGCGTCGTCTTCGGCGAACTCCTCATCGTCGAAGTCGTCATCGTCGTCATAGTCTTCGGGGTCGTCGACAATGACTTGGAGGCCGCGCGTCGAGGGGAGGCAGCTGATGACCTGCACGCGCTCGACGCGCGCGTGCTCGTCCGAGGAGTGCCAGAGCTTGACCCAGAAGCTGCGCGTCGCGCCGTGGACGACGAAGGTCGAGCCGTCCATCATCACGGGCACGGGCTCGGCCACGGTGCCTGAGCGCAGGGCTTCGAGCAGCTCGGGGATGTACTGCCGGAACTGCTCGAACTGCAAGACGACGGCCGACTCCTCGACCTCCGCGGGCGGCAGCTCGACCGCGTCGTCGGACTCTAAGAGCAGACGCGTCTCGGTCTGCTCGTTACGTTTTTTGACTACGGCCATGGCTTTCGCGCCCCTAACTTTTGATTCCGAGCCGTCGCTTTAAGTGCCCGGCAAGCTCGGAGGCTTTGACCCGCTCCTGCCCCCAAGTGTCGCGGTCGCGCACGGTGACGGCCTCGTCTTCGAGCGACTCGTGGTCGACGGTGACGCAGAAGGGCGTGCCTATCTCGTCCTGCCGCGCGTAGAGCTTGCCGATGCCGCCCGTGTCGTCGTAGACGGCGCGCATCGAGGGCTGAAGCTCCGACTTGATGCGCCGCGCCATCGAGACTATCTCCGGCTTGTTCTTCGCGAGCGGCAAGACGGCGACCTTGATGGGCGCGAGCTCCGGGTGAAGTTTTAGAATCACGCGCGTCTCGCCCTTGTCGGTCGTGCGCTCGGTGTAGGCGTCCATCAGGAACGCGAGCATCGAGCGGTTGACGCCGGCCGAGGGCTCGATGACGTAAGGGTAGTAACGCTGTTTCGCCGCCTCGTCAAAATACGAGAGGTCTTCGGTCGAGCTGGCGTTGACGCGCTTGCCCTCGACCTCCGGCTTGTTCGAGTGCGACTTCAGGTCGAAGTCCGTGCGGTGCGCGATGCCCATCAGCTCCTCCCACTGCGAGCCCTCGTCCTCGCGCTCGGGGAAGTAGCGGTAGTAAACGTCGACGGTGCGCTTGGAGTAGTGCGCGAGCTGGTCGCCCTCGACTTCGACGAGCTTGATGTTGTCTCGGCTCAGGCCGAGCGCCGTGTACCAACTTAGATACTGCTCGACCCAGTAGTCCACCTGCCCGTCGTCCTCGCCGGGCTTGACGAAGTACTCAAGCTCCATCTGCTCGAACTCGCGCGTGCGGAGGATGAAGTTGCCGGGCGTGACCTCGTTGCGGAAGGCCTTGCCGATCTGCGCGATGCCGAACGGGAGCTTGCGCCGCATCGTCGTCTGGACGTTCAGGAAGTTGATGAAGATGCCCTGCGCCGTCTCGGGCCGGAGGTAAGCAAGTGATAAATCGTCTTCGTCTTCGGAGGCGACCGCGCCGAGCCGCGTCCTCAGCATCGTGTTGAACGGGCGCGGCTCGGTCAAATCCTTCGAGCCGCAGTTCGGGCAGGCGAGCGCCCCGTTTTCGCCCGCCTCGATCTTGTCGGCGCGCAGGCGGCTCTTGCACTCGCGGCAGTCGACGAGCATATCGTTGAAGGTCGCCTCGTGGCCGGAGTATTTCCAGACGAGGCGGTTGAGGATGATGGAGGAGTCGAGGCCCTCGATGTCGTCGCGCCCGTAGACGAGCCAGCGCCACCACGCGCGCTTGATGTTCGCCGTCAGCTCCGTGCCCAGAGGGCCGTAGTCCCAAGAGCTGCCGAGGCCGCCGTAGATGTCCGACGACGGGAAGACGAAGCCGCGTCGCTTCGAGAGCGAGACGATGGTGTCGATGTTGGGCGCGGGCAATGGACTGTGTCTCCGTCAGAGTGGATGTCAGGGAGGATAGCAGGGGCGCCGGCCAAATGAAAATGAAGAGAGGAGGCCGCCCCACGGCGTCGCCTCCTCTCTCCACGGTTTTGCTCGCCCGCCTCGGCGGGCCGCGCTACTTAGTGGCGGGCGCGTCCACCTTGACGTCGACTTCGGTCTTGCCGCCGCCGCCGCCGAAGAACCTGCCCCACCCGAAGAAGAGCACGAGCAGCACGATCACGAAAATCACGACGATCGCGACCACGCCGGCCGAGCCACCTCCGCCGCCTTCACCTTCTGCCATCTCTGAAGTCCTCCTTCAAGGAAATCGGAAGCGCCCGCGCCGACGCGCGCGACGAGAGCCCCAAGTTTTAAAACCGCGGGAGAGCTTTGCAGCGTCCGGCGAAGTTGTTAACACACCGCCGCCGAACGCGTCAACGGCCCTCCACTAAAAAGCGCGCCGTGAATCTTCTCGCGGAAGACGCACGGCGCGCATCTTTCTTGGCCCCGACTCGACGCCGTCAGCGCGTCGGCGTCGGTCGCGGGGCTTCCGCCCCCTGCGGCACGATCCAGAGTTCGTAGGTGTTGCGGTCGCGCCCGCCGCCGTCGATGACGACGAGGCGCGTGGACGAGATGCCGCGCTGCCGCGTCAGGTACTCGACGGCGCGGCGGCCCATGCGGTCGGCCGTGCCGGCGCGCGAGCCCGCGCCCGCGTAGGCGATGATGTAGCCCTGCGCGCCGGGGCTGTTCTGAAGCTCGATCGCCATGTTGTCGAGCCGCGCCTTGTCGTCGTCAAACGCGATGGACGGGAACTCGTCGAAGCGCCGCGGCGTGACGGGCGGCGCGACCTGCGCCAGAATCCCGGTCGATGCCTGCGCGACCTGACGGCAGGCGCGGTCGCCCGAGCCGTCGTCGACGACGAGAATGGCGGTGATGCGCCGGTTGCCGATGCCGGTCGAGTCGACCGTAATCGTCGGCGTGCCCGCGCCCGAAAGTATCCGCGCCGAGGGCGGGCTGACCGTCCAAGTGTAGTTGAGCGCGGACTGCCCCGGGTAGCTGACGTCGGCCGTAAACGTGATGATGTCGCCGTCGGCCACGGTGGCCGGCGCGGAGACGTTGACGGGGTAGGGGCAGGGGCTCGTGACGACGGCCGGCATCGCGACGTTGCGCGGGCGGTAGGTGAGCGCGATGCACTCCTTGCGGCCCGCGACGATGTTAAAGACGTGCGACCAGCGCGTCCCGTTCGGGAAGACTATCTCGACGGTGTGCGGCCCCGGAGGCAGGTCTATCTGGCGCGCGTACTCGGTCGTCTCGCCGGCCGGCGCGCCGTCGATGAAGACGGGGCTGCCGCCGGGCGTCGTCGAGACCTCGATGCGCCCCTGCGTCGGGCGGTTCTTGTCGTTGCGCCGCTGCTGCTTGGTGCGCGAGGCGTCGGCGTCGGGCGCGGCGCAGAGCGCGCAGAGGAGCGCGAAGGCGAAGAGCGCGGCGCGCGCGTTAAGAAGGCTCGTGCGAAGTGGTCTCGGCATGGCGGCTCAGATCACCTCCGCTTTCGTGGCCTCGTCGCCGAACTGCTGGCGGCGGCGGCGGCGCGCGCCCGCGCCGAGCGCGAGGAGTCCCGAGCCGAGGAGCAGCAGCGTGGCCGGCTCAGGAATCGGCGGCGGCGGCGGGGGCGTCCCCGGCGGGTTGCCCGGCGGCGGGTTGTCCTTCTTGATGAAGAAGAGCGGGATGGCACCGAGTCCGGCCAGAGGCCAGAGCGGGAAGCCGCCGCCGCGGATGATGGGGTTCTCGAACTCGCCGCAGTCGCAGACCGTCCCCGTCACGTCGCCCAAATCCACGGTCTCGACCTGACCGCCGCCCTGCGCGTCCTGACCGATGATTGAGACCGGCGCGCTCGACGCGTCGGAGCCCACCTGCGCCGGGGCGGGCGTCGCAGCGCCCGACTGGGTCTGGGAGTCCTGCGCGGACGAGGTGACGCCCGAGGCGACGTCAGAGCCTGACTGCGTGACGGCGCGGAGGCGCGGGGACTGAGCCCCTTGCGCGCGCCGTCCGGCCGAGGCTTGCAGCGCGTCTAGGACGTGCACGGTCCCGGCCTGCGCCGGCAACGCGACGAGCAGGACGCTGAGCGTGATGGCAACCGTGCTTGCGACTTGACGCCTCATGATGAAGGTCGTCCTCCTTAAAATCCCCGGCGCCCCCTTGAAACTTACTTTGGCCGACACCGGAATCCGCGACCTGACTTAAATCAAAAAATCTTTTGGCAGAGACGGCTTTGCTGGCCGGAGACTTCTTCCCGCACCGGCCGCCCGCGTGGCCTTTGGCTGGCGTCTCTTTTTAGCGCCCCGGCAGGCTTTGGAAAGCGGCCCGGGGCCGAACCGTCTGCTGGTCGAACTCAGAGGGAAAAGACGCGGAATAGCTTGTTAATTCCAGTTTCGTGCGCGCAATTAAACCCCCGATGATGGCGGCTGTCAAGACAAAAAAAGGGGCCCGCCCGGACGGCAAACCCCTTTTCTGTCAAAATTTGGGCGAAAGCGACGGTTTTTACTCGTCGCCGCCGCCGCCGCCGGCCGCCTCGGCCCTCTGTTTCTCCTCGCGGAGCACGGCCTTCCTAGAGAGCTTAATCTTGTTGCCCTCCTTGCCGATGCACTTGACGAGGATTTGTTGGCCCTCTTTCAGCTCGTCGCGCACGTCGCGGACGCGGTGGTCGGCTATCTCCGAGATGTGCAGGAGGCCGTCCGTGCCGGGGAAGATTTCGACGAACGCCCCGAAATCCACGATGCGCGAGACCGTGCCGAGGTAGGTTTCGCCAATCTCGGCCTCGGCCGTCAAGCCGCGGATGCGGTTGATGGCGAGCTGCGCGGCCTCCTCGTCGGCCGAGGCGATGAAGACCGTCCCGTCGTCCTCGACGTCGATCTTCGCGCCGGTCTCTTCGACGAGAGCGCGGATGATCTTGCCGCCCGGCCCGATGACGTCGCGGATGCGGTCGGGGTTGATCTTGATGGTGATGATGCGCGGGGCGTAAGGGCTCATCTCCTCGCGCGGGCTCGGCAGCGCCTTCTCCATCGCGGAGAGGATGTGCATCCGGCCCTTTCGCGCCTGCTCCAGAGCCTCGGCCATGATTTGGGCGTTGATGCCCGCGATCTTGATGTCCATCTGAAGGGCGGTGATGCCCTCGGCCGTCCCGGCGACTTTAAAGTCCATGTCGCCGTAGTGGTCTTCCGCCCCGGCGATGTCGGAGAGAATGGCGTACTTGTTGCCCTCCATGACGAGGCCCATCGCGACGCCCGCGACGCCCGACTTGATGGGGACGCCCGCGTCCATCATCGAGAGCGAGCCGCCGCAGACGGTCGCCATCGAAGAGGAGCCGTTCGACTCGGTGATGTCCGCGACGATGCGGAGGGCGTAGGGGAACTCCTCCTCGGGCGGGAGGACGGGTTCGAGCGCGCGGCGGGCCAGAGCGCCGTGGCCGATCTCGCGCCGGCCGGGAGAGCCGAAGCGTCCGACCTCGCCGACCGAGAAGTGCGGGAAGTTGTAGTGGAGCAGGAAGCGGCGCTTGACCTCGCCCTGCTCCAAGTCGTCCATGAACTGCTCGTCCTCTTTCGTCCCCAGAGTCGTCGTGACGATGGCCTGCGTCTCGCCGCGCGTGAACAGCGCCGAGCCGTGGACGCGCGGGAGCCAGTTCACTTCGCAGTCGATGGGGCGAATCTCCGAGAAGCGTCGCCCGTCGGGGCGGCGTCGGTTGTTGAGGATGTCCTCGCGGAAGATTTTCTCCTTGAGGTGGTCGAAAATCTTCTTCGCCATCTGCCGCTGCTCGGGCGCGTCCTCGGGGTAAGATTCGACGACCTCCTTCTTCAAGGCGTCGACGGCCGCGTAGGAGGCGATTTTGCCGAGCGCCTCGGTGTTGAGCGACTCGCGCAGGCGCTCCGCGTAGTTGCGCTCGATTTCGCCCAACATCTCCTCGTTCAGGGCGGGCGGCGTGACGGGCCGCTTCTCGATTTCGAGCGCCTTGTAGAGCTCCTTCTGCCAGCGGCACAGGCGGTTGATCTCCTTGTGCGCGAGCATCAGGGCCTCGACCATGATCTCTTCCGACACTTCTTTCGCCCCGGCCTCGACCATCGTGATGGCCTCTTCGGTTCCGGCGACGATGAGGTTCAGGCGCGACTCGCGCACCTCGTCGTAGGTCGGGTTGATGACGTAGCGCCCCTCGATGAGGCCGACGCGGACGCCGGCAATCGGGTTCGGGAAAGGGATGTCGGAGAGGTAGAGAGCGCACGACGCGCCCGTGATCGCGATCACGTCCGGGTCGTTGTCGGGGTCGGCCGAGATGACCGAGGCGATGACCTGCGTCTCGTTGCGGTAGCCCTCCGAGAAGAGCGGGCGGCACGGCCGGTCGATCATGCGGCTGGTGAGCACTTCCTTCTCGTTCGGGCGGCCCTCGCGCCGGAAGTAGTTGCCGGGGATGCGTCCGGCCGCGTAGTTGTGCTCGCGGTACTCGACCGTGAGCGGGAAGAAGTCTATGCCCTCGCGCGGCGCGTTCGCGCCGACGGCGGCGACCAAGAGCATCGTGTCGCCGTAGCGGATGATGACGGAGCCGTCGGCCTGCTTGGCGACGCGGCCCGTCTCGACCGTCAACTCGCGGTCGCCGAGCCTGATTGATTCTTTCAAATATTTCCTCACTGGCATCTTCTTTGTTCTCCTTCGGACGCCTCCCCCGGCGGCTTGCGCGGGGCCGTTTTCAGTTCGCGCGGGCGTCTCATCCGCCTCGGCCGCCGGGCGTCCGGCCAAATTTTCAGTCCGTCGGCGGCGGGCGGGCCGGGGCGCCTACGTGAAGGGCGCTTTCGACTTTACGCCGTCCGAAAAAAAGAAGCACCGGGCCATCAACCGTGAAGCCCGGTGCCACCTTCTGCTGGTAGTCTGCCGCAAGGCCGTCCCGCCGTCCGCCCGGTCGGAAGGTTTCGCGCCGTCACGTTCGGCACCGTCCGAGGGCTTGAAAAAGGAGGCGGGTGTTATTTTGGTCGGCGGGCGCGCTAGGGCCCGCCTGTCGTAACGCTACGAATCTGACTTAGCGGCGCAGCCCGAGCCGGCCGATCAGTTCGTGGTACTGCTCGATGTCCCTGCGCTTGAGGTAGTCGAGCAGGCTGCGTCGCTGCGAGACCATCTTGAGCAGTCCGCGCCGCGAGTGGTTGTCCTTCTTGTGAGTCTTGAAGTGCTCGGTGAGGTCGTTGATGCGCCGCGTCAGGAGCGCGACTTGCACCTGCGGCGAACCCGTGTCGCCCTCGTGCGTGCGGTAATCCGAGACTATCGTCTCTTTAACTTCGTTCGTCAGTGCCACTGTTCGAGATGGCCTCCCAGTCCGCAGTAGAAGCCCGACTACTTCAGGCTAACCGCAAGAGTTAGTAAAACTTACGCCCGACAATCTAACACGCCGCCGCGCGCACTGTCCAGCGAGGCGGCCGGGGCCGATAGATTCGCAAGTTGCGAAGCGGGGAGGGCCGCGCTTCGCACACTGCGCGGTGATTCGCAAGACACGCGCCGCACGAACCCCCTTAAACCGGCGCGTCGGGCGGCGCGGCACGGGGGTTGTCTGCCTCGGGGTCAGGCGCGCGGCCGGAGCGAGTCGCCGCGCGGGGCGGCGGCGGGAGTTTCGTGATGCCGCGCGGTTGCTGATAATATGCGCGACTCGGCTCGTCGAGACTGAAACGGAGAACCCCCAATGGACGCGAAAGAAGACAAAGACCCCGTGCCCGAGCGCATCGTCGTCATCGGCGGCGGCTACGGCGGACTCTTCACCGCCCGGGCCGCGCAGCGCGCGGGCGACGTGACCCTCATCGCCAGCGAAGACCACTTCCTGCACGCGCCGATGCTCTACGAGTATCTGAGCGGCGAGGTCGAGGCGTGGCACATCGCGCCGCGCTACACCGAGCTGCTCGAAGGCGACCGCGTGCGGCTCGTGCAGGGCGCGGCCGTCGCCGTCGACTTCGAGGCGCGCGAGGTCGAGGTCGCGGGGCGACTGCGGCGCATTCCTTACGACTACCTCGTCTTGGCCGTCGGCGGCGTGACGAACTTCTGGGGCGTCGAGGGCGCGGACAAGCACACGATGCCGTTCCGCAAAATCCGCCACGCCGACGAGCTGCGCGCGCGCATGATCGAGGCGCTCGACCGCATCCAGCCCGACGCCGCGCCGCAGGACGCGCGCGCGGCCGCGACCTTCGTCGTCGTCGGCGCGGGCGCGTCGGGCATCGAGCTCTCGACGAAGATGATGGACTTGCTGGCGGACGCCTTTCAGCGCCGCGGCCTGCGCGGCGAGCCGCGCGTCGTCGTCGTCGAGATGGGCGACGAGGTCGTGCCCGGCATGGACGCCGAGATCCGGCGCGTCGTCGAGCGCGCGCTCCACGAGCGCCGCATAGAAGTCCACACGGGCACGCGCGTCGTGCGCGTTACGGAGGACGGAGCCGTCATCGCGCACGGCGGGCGCGAGACGGAGATTAGCGCGGCCGGCGTGGTCTGGACGGCGGGCGTGCGCGTCAACCCGCTCGTCGAAAAGTTGGACGTGGAGCGCGACCGCCGCGGGCTCATCGTCGTCGAGGACTCTTTGCAGGTGCGCGGGCGGCGCGAGGTCTTCGCGCTCGGCGACATCGCGGCCGCGCGCCACGTCGTGCCGAGCCTCGCCGGGACGGCGCAGCTCGCGTTCCAACAGTCGTCGCTCGTCGCCTCGAACATTCAGGCGCTCATCGACGGCAGCGTGCCCGCGCGCGGGCGCTTCGAGGAGTTGGGCGAGGCCGTCAGTTTGGGCACGGACGACGCGGCGGTGCTCGCCGCCGGGCGCGTCGTGACGGGACAGCTCGCGCGTCAGGCGCGCTTCGCGCTCTACACGACGCGCCTGCCGACTTGGCAGCTCCGCCTCCGCGTCGGCGCGTCTTGGTTCTTCGGCGGCAAGACGCCGCGCCCGCTCGGGCTCTAAAGCCGAGCCCGAACTTCCCTCGCGGGCCGCTCGCAGGTCTGGAAAAATCGGGCGGCCGTTTCTGGGGAGGCTCCGATGTTCTGCCCGCAATGTGGTCATCGGCAGGTTTCCGACGAGACGCCCTTCTGCCCGCGCTGCGGCCTGTCGCTCGGCCTCGTGACCGAACTGCTCGACAAGAGCGTCGAGGCGACGCGGCGTTTGGCCGGGCCCGTGAGCGTCGCCGAGACGACGACGCGCGAGTTGCGCTGAGGCGGGCCGGGGAGTTGAGACATGGTTGAGAGGGGCGCGGGCCGAGACGGGTTCGCGCCCCTTGTCGCGTCTGGCGACGGGGGCGTTCGGAGGGCGCGGCTTCGGGCGAGAATTGCTGTCACAAAACCGCGCGCGGCGGTGTTCTTCTTCATGTGACACGTCTCTCCTGAGGTCGCCCCATGCACAGTCGAATTCTCTCGCCGCTCGCCCCGCTGATTCTCGCCCTCGCGCTCGCCTGCGCGCCGTCCGCCGCCGCGCGACGACAACAGAGCCCCGCGCCGAAGGCCATCGACCCGGCCGACATGGACTTGACCGTCCGGCCCGGCGAGGACTTCTACCGCTACGCCAACGGCAACTGGGTCAGGAAGAACCCCATCCCCGCAGGGCAGTCGAGGTGGGGGGCGTTCGACGAGCTCGACGTGCGGACGGCCGAGAAGCTCCGCGCCATCCTCGACGAGACGCTGCGCGACGCGGCCGCGCCGAAGGGCAGCGCGCGACAGCTCCTGCGCGACTTCTACAAGTCGGCGATGGACACGGAGGCCGTCGAGCGCGCCGGCGCGTCGCCGCTCAAGCCTTACTTCGAACGCATCGACGCGCTGCGGACGAAGGACGAGCTGGCGGCGCTCGTCGGCGAGTTTCACAAGACCGTCGCCCCGCAGGCCGTCTTCCTCTACTACCGCGACGCCGACGTGGAGAACCCCGGCCGGCGCATCGCCGCGCTGCGTCAGGGCGGGCTCGCGCTGCCGAACCGAAGCTACTACCTGCGCGACGACGCCGAGTCCGCGAAGCTCCGCGAGCAGTACCGCGCGCACGTCGAACGCGTGTTCCGGCTCTTGGGCGACTCGGAAGCCGACGCGAAGACGAACGCCTCCGCCGTGCTGAAGGTGGAGACGGCGCTCGCCTCACACTCGCTCACGCGCGAGGAGGAGCGCGACCCGAAGCTCACCTTCAACAGGATGACGCTGGCCGAGCTGCAGAAGGCCGCGCCGCACTTCAACTGGGCGAATTACTTCGCGGCGCTCGGCCTGCCGCCGACGAGGCCCGTCAACGTCGTCACGCCCGGCTTCTTCCGCGGCTTGAGCGAGATGACGGCGGGCCTGCCGCTCGCCGAGTGGAAGACCTACCTGCGCTGGAACGTGCTCAAGACGAACGCCCGCCTGCTCAGCTCCGACTTCGTCAAAGAGAACTTCGACTTCTTCGACCGGACGCTTCAGGGCGTCACGGAGATGCAGCCGCGCTGGCAGATGGTGCAGGCCGAGGTCGAGAGCCAGCTCGGGTGGGCGCTCGGCCGCGAGTACGTCGCGCGCCACTTCAGCCCGCGCGCCAAAGAGCGGATGCTCACGATGATCGGCGACATCCGCGAGGCGTTCGCGCGCCGCATCCGCGCGCTCGACTGGATGGGGGAGGAGACGAAGCGCAAGGCGCTCGCCAAGCTCGACAAGATCACGGTCAACGTCGGCTACCCCGACCGCTGGCCCGACCTCGACGGCCTCGACATACGCCCGGACGGCTACCTCGCCAACGTCGTCCGCGTCACGCGCCGCGACGTGGAGCGCAGCATCCGCAAGCTCGGGGAGCCGGCCGACCGCGGCGAGTTCGGGATGACGCCGCAGACCGTCAACGCCTACTACAACCCGGCCGAGAACAAGATCGTCTTCCCGGCCGCGATCCTGCAGCCGCCCGTCTTCCACGAGTCGTTCGACCGGGCCGTCAACTACGGCGGCATCGGCAGCGTCATCGCGCACGAGTTCACGCACGCCTTCGACGACGAGGGCAGTCAGTACGACGGCGACGGCCGCCTCGCCAACTGGTGGACGGCCGAAGA
Organism: Pyrinomonadaceae bacterium; assembly: GCA_035634035.1. Taxonomy (GTDB): domain Bacteria; phylum Acidobacteriota; class Blastocatellia; order Pyrinomonadales; family Pyrinomonadaceae; genus DASQDT01. The sequence continues at coordinate 19,512 of DASQDT010000009.1, forward strand.
CCTCGCGCGCTTCAAGGAGAAGCAGAGGCTCGTGGTCGAGCAGTACAGCGGCTACACGGCGCTCGACGGGTTGCGGCTCAACGGCGAGCTGACGGTCGGCGAGAACATCGCGGACTTGGGCGGCGTCCACGTCGCCTTCGACGCCTTCGAGGCGCGGCAGAGGCGCGAGGGGCGCGCGCCCTTGATTGACGGGCTGACGCCGGAGCAGCGTTTCTTCGTCGCGTGGGCGCGCGTCTGGCGCGTCAACATGACGCCCGAGGCCGTCCGCCTCAAGGTCAACACCAGCACGACCTCCTACGCGCCCTTCCGCGTCAACGGCCCCTTCTCCAACCACGAGGGCTTCATCAAAGCCTTCGGCCTCAAGGACGGCGACCCGATGGTGCGCCCCGCCGCCAAGCGAATCAGGATTTGGTGAGTCGAGCTTCCGGCCGGCCCGCGCCTCTTCAACCCCAAACCCAACTTTCGAGTTCAACCCGCGCGCGTCCTGCGGTATAACACTCCTCGTAGTTGTCATGCCGCGCGGCGCGGCCTCAGGCGCGTGCCCGGGTCGAGAACGGAGATGGCTTTGATTCGCGAGTTTCGGGACGAGGACGGCGACGGGGTCGAGGAGTGCTTCGTCGAGTTGCAGGAGTTCGAGCGGAGGATTGAGCCGCGGCGGATAGAGGGGCGCGTGGTGGCGAAGAAGTACCTGCGCCATATGTTCGGCCGCTGCGCCGAGACGGGCGGGAGAGTGTTCGTGCTCGAAGACGGCGGGCGCGTCGTCGGCTTCGTCTCGGTGTGGGCCAAGATGAGGGTCAACGGGCTGGTCAACGCGGAGTCGGAGGTGGCCTACGTCTCCGACCTCGTCGTCGCCGAAGCCCAGAGGGGCCGGGGGTGGGGGCTCGCGCTTCTGCGCCGGGCCGAGGAATACGCTCGGGAGGCGGGCGCGACCGTGCTCACCATCGGCGTCCTCGCCGAGAACACGCGCGCGCGCCGCCTCTACAACGATTTCGGTTTCCGCGAGAATCAGGTCGAGATGTTTAAGCCTCTGCGCGCGACCGACGAGCGCGCGGGCTGAGGGCGCGGGGGCAATCTTAAATTTTCGGGAGGCGAACGATGGGCGAAGAGAAGGACGTTGAGAAGTCTTACGCGACGAAAGACGTGGTGGCGAAGCTGCGGCGTCTGGCCGACGCGCTGGAAGAGGGCAAGACCTTCGAGATACAGATCGCGGGCGAGCGCATCTACGTCCCGCCCTACGCGTCGGTCGAGTTCGAGTACCAGCGCGGCGACGACGAAGAGGAAGTTGAAATCGAGCTCAAGTGGAAGCGGCGTTAAATCGTCGCCGCCTCGCGGCCGCTTGAATCGTGACTGAACTTTAAAGTTCGACGGGGCCGCGGGGGGGGGGGGA
>DASQDT010000010.1:0-8775 GCA_035634035.1 Pyrinomonadaceae bacterium
CTCGACGACCCTTCCGTCGCCGGCGCGGCCGAAGAAGACCTCCTCGCCTGCGTCGTCTTCTCGCTCTCGCGCGCGGCCGTCCGCGACGTGGCCGTCGGCGGCCGCCTCGTCGTCGAGGACGGACGCCACGCCGCGCAGGACGAAGTGGTCGCGCGCTTCACGGCGCTGCAAAAAAGACTCTGGGGGTGAAATGAGTTTAGTCGAGACGCTCGCCGATCTAGTCAGCATCGACTCGCGCTCGTCCGAGACGAACGCCGCCGTCATCGAGTACGCCGCCGCGCGGCTTGAGGGTTTGGGGATGCGCGTGCGGCGTCTGCCCTACGCGGACGAGAGCGGGGTGGAGAAGGTGCAGTTGATAGCCGTCGCCCCGGCCGAGACGCCGGACGACGAGCTGATCGAGCTCGTCTACGTCGGGCACACCGACACCGTGCCGTTCGACCCGGCGTGGGCCGAGGCGCTCACGCTCACCGAGCGCGAAGGCAACCTCTACGGGCGCGGCGCGTGCGACACGAAGGGCTTCATCGCCTCCGCCCTGACGGCCGCCGCGCAAGGCCACCTGCCGCGCCTGACGCGCCCGTTCGGAATCGTGCTGACGGCCGACGAGGAGGTCGGCTGTCTCGGCGCGAAGCGGCTCGCGGACGAGCGCGCCTTCCGCGCGCGTCACGCCGTCGTCGGCGAGCCGACATCTCTGCGGCCGATGCGCGCGGGCAAGGGCTACTGCCTCGCCGAAGCCGTCCTGCGCGGGCGCGAGGGGCACAGCGCCTACCCGCACTTGGGCGCCTCGGCCATCACGCGCGCCGCGCGGCTGTTGACGCGCGTCGAAGGCATCGCGGAGGAGTTGAAGTCGGAGACGCACCCGGCGTTCGACCCGCCGCACACGACCGTCAACGTCGGCCTCATCTCGGGCGGGACGGCCAAGAACATCATCGCCGGCGAGTGCCGCTTCACGCTCGAATGGCGTCCCATCCCGGGCCAGCCGGGCGAGCGCTTCCTCGAACTCCTCGGGCGCGAGATACGCGCGCTAAAAGAAGAGGACGGGGACTTCGACTGCGAGGTGCGCGTCGTCCGCCTCGACTCCGGCGCGGAGACGCCCGCCGACGCGCCGCTCGTCGAGGATATGCAGACACTGCTCGGCGGCGCGGCCGCCGGGACGGTCGCCTTCGGGACGGAGGCGCCGCAGTTAATCGAGCTGGGGGCCGACGCCGTCGTCTTCGGGCCGGGCGACATACGCGTCGCGCACCGCACGGGCGAGTTCGTCCCGTACCAAGAGCTTCACGCGTGCACGTCGATTCTCACGCTCCTCATCGAACGTTTCTGCGTCCTCGGTCATCCATACTCCTGACCTTCCCCGTGCACGGAAGACCTTTATGAACTACCGAACCTTAACGGCCCTCGTCCTCGCGCTCCTCCTCTCGGGCGCGTGCGCGCGCGCCTCCGCGCAGGCGGGCGACGCGCCGCTCACGAACGAAGAGTTTTTGCGACTCGTCCGGCAGCTCCCGCGCCAGCCCTCTCTGAAGGAGGAGATCATCAAGGAGGTGCGGCGGCGCGGCATCGGCTTCCCCCTGACGAACGGGCTGCGCTCCATCGTCGCCACCAAGAGCGGCAACGACGTCGACCTCCGGCGCACGCTCGAAGAGGCCGAGCGCCGCAGGCTCGACCCGGCGTCGGCCGCGCCGCCTTCCGTCGCCGAGGCCGAGACGGTGCTCGGGCGCGCGCGCGAGGAGACGCTGGCCGCCGCGCAGGCGATGCCCGACTTCGTCGTCAAGCAGCTCATACGCCGCTCGCACTCGCTCAACCGGACGCGCAACTGGCAGACCTCCGACCGTCTGATCGTCGGCGTCAGCTACCGCGCGCGCGGCGGCGAGCAGTACCGCCTGCTCGCCGTCAACGGCATCCCCGCAGCGCCCGACGAGCGCGAGCGCGGCTCCTACTCGCAGGTCGGCGGCATGACCTCGGCGGGCGAGTTCGTCTCGGTGCTCCTGATGATTTTCGGCGAGAGGGAGCGGGCGGAATTTAAGCTCGCGGACACGGACACTCTGCGCGGGCGCCGCACGCTCGTCTTCGAGTACGCGGTCAAGCGCGAGAACTCGAACTACCGCCTGCAGATTCACGGCGGGCGCGAGGTGGTGACGGGCTACCGCGGCCGCGTCTGGATCGACCGCGAGAACTTCCGCGTGCTGCGCGCCGAGAGCGTGGCCGTCAACATCCCGGCCGACTTCCCCATCAAGTCGGCGGTGACGACTATCGACTACGACTGGGTCGCCATCGCCGGGCAGCAGTACCTTCTGCCCGCGCGCTCGGTGGCCGAGTTGACCTCGCCCTCCGGCGACCAGATGATCGCCGAGCGCAACGACATCCTCTTCCGCGGCTACCAGAAGTTCGGCACCGAGCTGAAAATCATCGAAGAGGACATCATCGAAGGCGAGCCGCCCCCCGAAGAGAAGCCTTGAGCTAGCGGGCAGCGAATGGTGAACGGTGAATGGTAGTTGAGCGGCCTTCGTGCTCGAAATATTAAGCACGAAGGCCGCTCAACTACTATCCGCTATTTACGATTGACTATTCACTGCCTCTGGACGACGACGGCGAGGAGGTCGCCGCGGGGGCTGACGGCGAGGCGCGTGAGGCGTCCGAGGCCGGCCGAGGAGAGGTCTGCGATCTCCTTCCAGTCTGCCGGGCCGCCCGGACGCCACGCGTAGAGCTTCGTCCCCTGCGCCATCAAAAGCGTGCCGTCCGGCGTCCACGCGTAGTCCTCGCTGCCGGCGAGCGTGCGGACGAGCGTCGTCTTGCGGTGAGTCTTTAAGTCGAACTCCTTGACGAGCCACTCGTCGGCCGAGACCTTGTGGACGTAGGAGATCTTCTCGGCGCCGGGGACGCGCGCGAGGCCGCGCCCGATGTTGGTGCTGACGGTGCCCGTCAACTCCGTCCCCGTGTCGACGAGCTGCATCGTGACCGGCTCTCCCAAGACGAACAGCATCAGGGTGTCGCGGTCGGCCCAGACGTGGTAGCCGACCGGCTTCGTCTTCTCAAGGACGAGCGCCGGCTCGCCGCCCGCGAGCGGGAACTTCCAGAGGCGCTGCGTGCCGTCGCGCTCGACGCGGATGACGGAGAAGAATTTGCCGTCGGGCGTGACCGTCGGCGAGTACTCGCTCTCGGGCGTCTGCGTCAGGCGCTCGCTCGTGTTCTTCGAGAGGTCGTGGCGGTAGATGTCGGCCTGCGCGTCGGCGCGGATGGAGGTGTAGAGCAGGGCGCGCCCGTCGGGCGTGAAAGAGGGCTGGTTGTCGTAGCCCTCCCAGTCGGTCGCGCGGCGCGGGGAGCCGGCGCGCAGTTCGAGCCCCGCGCCCGCGAGCGGGACGAGGTAGATGTCGGTCGAGGGCGGCGGCTGAGGCTGCGGCGACGGCGCTGGGGTGGCGCTCGTCTGCGGCGACGCGGCGGGCCGCGGCGCGGGCGTCGGCGTCATGACCTGAGCGCGCGGGGCCGCGCAGGTGAAGAGGGGCGCGAGCGCGAGGAGCGCGACGCGCGAGAGTCTTTTAAAGTCCATCCTGAAAGCCTCCGACTTTGATGCGTCTGCCGGCCGCACGGTCTATCCCGAAGGATAGGCGCGCTAACCTTTGGGTTAGTCCGTCTAACCGAAAGGTGAGACGCGCGCGCGACAGTTCAAACCGCGCGCGCCCGGAAGTTTCGCCGCGCTTGAGTTTAGCGACGCCGGCGCGCGCGACGGTTTTCGCGCGGCGCGCGGCACGCCGTTTTCAATGCGTGTGGTGCTCTTTGGAACCTCACGATTTCCGAAAGGAGAGGACACCTTAGTCATGTCAACCTCAACCATCCCGGTCACGGACAATCCGACCCGCGACCAGTACCAGTGCGGCAGCGGCTGCGGCACCATCACCTTCTCTTGGGGCAAGCGGATGCCCGAGGGCGGACGGCTCGGCACGGTGACCATCGGACAGTTCGTCAACAAGCCGATTCAGGTCTTCAAGCCGACGCCCATCAAGGACGGCCGCGGCGGCACCGACTGGCGCTTCCAAGCGCAGGACGGCTCCTTCCTCGGCCACCTCTACGTCTCCCCGCTCAAGGGCCGCATCCAGTTCGCCAACTTCCGCGCGAGCGACCAGTTCCCGCTCGTCTCCTGCTCGATTCGAGTGCCCGACCCCGGCGACAACCTCGGCGACATCCCCGACATCCCGTAAACTCAGACCCGAGCCACTCTACGCGCGCGCGGGCGGGCCTATCCCCGAGGCCCGCCCGCGCGCTTTTTTGTTCCGGTTAAGAGTCGGCCTGACCGGCGTACTGCGCCGTCGAGGCGTCGGAGATGAAGGGCGCTTCGCCGACGAGCGCGTGGTCGACGAGCTGTCGCTGCTCAAGCTCGTGCAGGGCGTAAGAGCCGGTCGCGGGGCTGGCCGACGCGGCGCGGCCCGCGTAGTAGGGCCGCTCGCAGCCTTCGAGCATCCCCGTCAGGCGCGGCTCGACGAACGCCCACCCGCCCATGTTCTTCGGCTCCTCCTGCGCCCAGACGAGTTGGACGGCCTGCGGGTACGACGCGAAGATTTCGCGCAGCGCCTTCTCCGGGAACGGGTAGAACTGTTCGAGGCGGACGACGGCGACGCTGGCATCGCCCGACTTCTTGCGCGCCGCCGCCAAGTCGTAAAAGACCTTCCCCGAACACAGGACGATGCGGCGCACGGCGTCGCGGTCTTGCACGTCGGCGTCGTCGATCACGGGCAGGAAGCCGCCGCGCGTCAACTCCTCGACCGACGAGACGGCGGCCGGGAGTCGCAACAGACTCTTCGGCGTCATCACGACGAGCGGGCGCGCCTCCTCCTGCTTGACCTGACGGCGCAGAAGGTGGAAGTGCTGCGCCGGGGTCGTCGGGTAGCAGACCTGCATATTGTTCTCGGCGCACAGTTGCAGGTAACGTTCGAGCCGCGCCGAAGAGTGCTCCGGCCCCTGCCCCTCGTAGCCGTGCGGGAGCAGCAGCACCAAGCGCGAAGGCTGCTGCCACTTGTCCACGCCCGGCGAGATGAACTGGTCGATGATGACCTGCGCGCCGTTGGAGAAGTCGCCGAACTGCGCCTCCCAAAGGACGAGCGCGTCGCGCGCGACGACCGAGTAGCCGTACTCGAAGCCCACCACGCCCTGCTCCGAGAGCGACGAGTCGAAGACCTCGACCAAGGCGCGGCCGTTTTTCTCCGTCATCTCGAAGAGCGGAGCCCACGCACGCCCCGTGCGCGTGTCGTACATGATGGAGTGGCGCTGCGAGAAAGTGCCGCGCCCCGAGTCCTGACCCGAAAGTCTGACGCGCACGCCTTCGAGGCCGAGCGAGCCGAGGGCGACCAGCTCCGCGAACGCCCAGTCGAGCGGAGCCTCGCCCGCGCCCATCTTGGCGCGCCGCGCGAGCTGCGAGACCATCTTCGGGTTGATGTTGAAGCCCTCGGGGACGACGGCGATGCGGTGCGCGATGTCGCGGATGACTTCGGCCGCCACACCCGTCTCGACGACGCGCGAGCCGTCCTCCTCGGCGGTCGCGGGCGGCAACTCCTTCTTCGGGGGTTTGCGCGCGACGACCTCTTTGGCGCGCTGAAGCGTCGCCTCGTAGTGGCCTGTCGCCTCGCGCGTCATCGCCTCCACCTCTTCCTGCGTGACCGTCCCCTCGCGCACGAGGCGCTCGGCGTACTTCGCGCGCACGCCCGGATGAGCCTTGACGCGCGCGTACATCAGGGGCTGCGTGTAGCTCGGCTCGTCGCCCTCGTTGTGGCCGAGGCGTCGGAAGCCGACCACGTCCAAGACGACGTCCTTGTTGAACTCCTGACGGAAGTCGAGCGCCATGCGCATGACGCGGAAGGCGGCCTCGGGGTCGTCGCCGTTGATGTGGAAGATGGGGATCTGCGTCATCTTCGCCACGTCGGTCGAATAAATCGACGAGCGGCTGGCTTCGGGCGAGGTGGTGAAGCCGATCTGGTTGTTGATGATGATGTGAATGGTGCCGCCCGTCCGGTAGCCTTTGAGGTCTGCGAGCTGCAACGTCTCCATCACGATGCCCTGACCGGCGAAGGCCGCGTCGCCGTGCAGGAGGACGGGGAGCGCGCGGTCAATCACTTCCTCGCGCGGCGCGCCTTCGAGCTGCAAGGCGTCCTGCTTGGCGCGCACCATGCCCTCGACCACGGGGTCGACGAACTCCAAGTGGCTCGGGTTGGGCGAGACCGTGACGCGCACCCTGCGGCCCGACTGCGTCTCGCGCTCGCCGGCCGCGCCCTGATGGTATTTCACGTCGCCCTCGTCGGCCGGGAAATCGGGATGGGCCGAGCCCTCGAAGGCCGTGAAAATGCGTTCCGAAAAGTTGCCGACGACGTTGGCCAGAACGTTCAAACGTCCGCGGTGCGCCATGCCGAGCGTGATGTCCTCGACGCCCTTGTCGGCCGAGCGTTCGACGAGTTGGTCGAGCAGCGGGATGATGGTCTCGCAGCCTTCGAGCGAGAAGCGTTTCTGGCCGAGGTACTTCGTGTGGAGGAAGCGCTCGAACTGCTCGGCGCGGACGAGGCGCGCGAGCAGGGCCTTCTTCGTCTCGGCCGGCAGCGGCTCGGGGTCAACGAACTCCACGCGGATGCGCTCGCGTATCCAGACCTTCTGCTCCTTGCTCTGGATGTGGCGATACTCCGTGCCGACCTTGCCGCAGTAGGCGCGCCGCACGACTTCCAGAATCTCGCGTAAGGTTGCGCTCTCCTTACCCGCCAAGCCGCCCGTGATGAACTCTCGATCCAAGTCCCAGATCGAGAGCCCGTAGGTCTCGATGTCGAGCTCTGGGTGGTACTGGACGGGGAGCGCGTGCAGGGGGTCGATGTCGGCGATGAGGTGCCCGCGCACGCGGTAGGCGTTGATGAGTTCGAGGACGCGCGCCTCTTTGACGACGTGGGCGCGCGTGTCGTGCCCGCCGAGCAAGGCGGGGTTGCGGTCGACGGCCCAACGCAGGGGCGGGTAGGTGATGTCGAGGTCGCGGAAAATCTGGTCGTAGAAGTTGTGCTTGCCTAAGAGTAGCTCGTGGACGCGCGCGAGGAACGCGCCCGACTCCGCGCCCTGCACGATGCGGTGGTCGTAGGTCGAGGAGACGTTGACGACCTTGCTGATGCCGAGCTGCGAGAGGGCCTCGGGCGTCATCGCGTGGTACTCGGCCGGGTACTCGATGGCGCCGGTCGCGACGATGAGCGACTGCCCGGCCATCAGACGCGGGTTCGAAGAGACGGTGCCGATGGTGCCGGGGTTCGTCAGAGAGACGGTCGTGTCTTGGAAGTCGGCGACGGCGAGCTTGCCCTCGCGGGCGCGCTTCACGACGTCGTCGTAGGCCGAGACGAACTGCGAGAAGGAGAGCGCGCCGGCGTTTTTGACGTTCGGGACGAGGAGCGTGCGCGAGCCGTCCTTCTTCTGCAAGTCGACGGCGATGCCGAGGTTGATTTGCGTGCGGCGCAGGCGCGCGGGCCGGCCGTCGGCGCTCACGAAGCCGTCGTTGAGCTGCGGGAACTCGTCGAGCGCGCGCAGGATGGCGAAGGCGATGAAGTGCGTGTACGAGGTCTTGCCGCGCGCCTGCTCTTTGAGGTGCTGGTTGACGACGATGCGGTTCTCTTCGAGCGCCTTGACGGGAATCTGCCGGTTCGACGTGGCGACGGGGACGCCGAGGCTCGCCTCCATGTTCTCGACGATTTTCAGCGCGCCGCCGCGAATCGGCGCGGCCTCAGGCGCGGGCGCGGGCTGACTCGCCGCGGGCGTCGCCGTCTTGGCGTCCGCCTGCGCGGCCGGCGTCGCCGGCTGAGCCTGCGCGGGTTGAGCTTCTTGCGTGGCGGCGGGCGCGGCTTCTTGGGCGGGCGCGGCCTCGGCGCGCGGAGTCTCCGTCGGTGCGGTCGGGGCTTCGGCGGTTACCGCTGGCGTCGCGACGTGTGTGGTCGGCCAAGCTTCGGGCGAGCCGTCGCCGTCGGCTGGCGCGGGCTGTGCGGCGGCGCGCCCGTTGTCGCCCTGAGTTTGCGGGGACGAGTCCGCGCCGAGCAGTTCGTCGAAGTAGGCGCGCCAAGCCTCGTCGACCGAGGACGGGTCGCTGCGGAAGCGGTTGAGCAGGCCCTCGACGTAGGTGGCGTTCGCGCCGAAGTTCTCGGCGATGATCTCCGAGTAATCAGTCCTCTGCTGTTGACTCACGGCCTTAGCACCTCGCTCCGAAGGGCGTCCGCGCCCCGCACGGGGCGGCCGGGCGCGGCTCACACTCAGGTTTTCGGACGGCTGGAATTGACTTGCAATAGCCTACCACCAACCGCGCGCGTTTGCACAACGGCCCGCGGCCGGCCCAGATTGCGGTACAATTCCGCGTCCGGCGGTGTTATCCTGCGCCCGCCGCCCGAGGCCCTAACACTCAACACCATGTCGAAAACGAAGAAGCCGGCCAGCAAGACTAAGACGAGCACCAAGCAGCGTGCGCGCAGCAAGAAGTCCGCCGCGACCGCGCGCGCCACGACCGCCGCGCGCGCCGCCACTCCCGCGCCTGCTTACTTTCTCTCACTCACAGTCGAAAACGTCCGCTGCTTCGGCCCGAAACAAACCCTCGACCTCTCCGACGGCCGTGGCCGCCCCGCCCAATGGACAATCATCCTCGGCAACAATGGCGTCGGCAAAACCACGCTCCTTCAGAGCTCAGTCGCGATGACCCCTTCATTTGAAGGTGGCTTTGGCGATGGGAGCAGATACGCGCTGACCCCCTTCCTCGTTTGGGAGAGTTTTCTCAGGTACAGAGGCGGCCGTGAA
>DASQDT010000011.1:0-14788 GCA_035634035.1 Pyrinomonadaceae bacterium
GACGTGCGGAGCGGGCTTTGGGAGCGCGCCGAGCACTTCGCCCTTCTCACGCACACGATACGCGAGCTTCACGCGAGCACGCTCGGGCTCGTCGGCTACGGCGCGACGGGCCGCGGCGTCGAGCGACTCGCGCGGGCCTTCGGGATGGAGGTCTTAATCTCTGAGCGCAGGGGCGCGCGCGGCGTGCGTGAGGGGCGGGTCGCGTTTGACGAGGTGTTGAAGGCGAGCGACGTCGTGTCGCTTCACGTCCCGCTCAACGACGAGACGCGCCACCTCGTCGGCCGCCGCGAGCTGTGTCTCATGAAGAGAAGCGCGCTGCTCATCAACTGCGCGCGCGGCGGGGTGGTCGACGAAGAGGCGCTGCGGGAGGCGCTTCTGGCGGGCGAGATCGCGGGCGCGGGTGTGGACGTGCTCTCGCGCGAGCCGCCGCGCGAAGGCAACCCGCTCCTCGCGCCGGACTTGCCGAACTTAATCGTCACGCCCCACGTCGCGTGGGCCAGCGTCGAGGCCATGCAGGCGCTCGCCGACCAGCTCATCTCCAACATCGAGGCGTTCGCGCGGGGAGAACCGCTCAACGTGGTGAACAGTGAATAGTAAGTAGTGAACGGCGCGCTGGCGGGCGGGCCGGCTTGAGTGTTACAGACTTCGGCCCGGCCGTCGCTCAAACACCATTCACTATTTACGATCTACTATTTACTGCTGCTCGTGCTCGGCCGTGTAGAGGCGGAGGATTTCCTGACCCTGACGCGAGCGCGGGTCGATGGTGCGCAGGTGCCTGCGGCCCTGCATCTCCCAGATGGCCGTCACCTCCCCGTCCTTCTCGACCGCGTGGTAGGTGATGTCTTCGGGCGGCGCGGCCGGCGCGGCCGGCGTCGCGCCGTCGCCCGACTCGCCGCCCGCCTCGTTCGACGCGCCCGCATCCGGCGCGTTATCGTTCTCTGACATACTCCGACTTCCTCTCTCGCTTCTCGGTTTGATTTAACTCTGGAATTGAATTGCGCGAGATTTTGGCACACGCCGCCGCGCCTGTCTAGCCGCTCGCCACCCCGTCAGAGCTTGATGCCGCGCAGGGCGAGCGCCAACTCGACCGCCTTGCGCGGGGCGACGACGCCCCAACCCTGACGGTCGATCTCGATGGCGGGCAGGCGCTCGGCCGTGTCAATCAGGATGCGCTTGGCCTGCTGCGGCGAAAGCTCCGGGTTCGCCTCCAACATACAGGCGACGACCGACGAGACGATGGGCGCGGCGAACGAAGTGCCGTCCACGTACTTGTAGTGCTCGCTGATGACGTCGCCCTCGTGCATCTTGATGGTGATGAGGTGGCGGAGGAGGTGCGTCGGCAAATCGCGCGCGTCGTAGAGGCCCTCGTCCACCTCGCGGCTGGCCTCGATGAGCGGGCGCAGCTCCTCGTCCGTCGCGCGGTCTAAACGCGCGTAGAGTTCGGCCTCGGCGGCCGTCGGCGTGTGCGGCAAAATCGGCGCGGGCACCCAGATGCCGGGCGCGATGACCTCGGGCTTTTGCAGGCCGTCGGGGGTCGGCCCGTAGGACGAGCGGTACATGCCGCGGCGTCGGCGGTCGAGCGAGTTCTGGTCGTCTAGGCCGCCGACGGCGATGGACGAGGGCGCGGAGGCCGGGGGCAGGACGGGGTGGCCGGGCACATGGCCGGCGTTGCCGACGGCGCAGACGACGACGAGCCCTTCGCGCACGGCGCGCTCGACCGTTTGCGAAAGCTCGTTACCGAGGTACGACGACTCGTAGTCGCCGCCGGCCGAGATGTTGACGACGCGTATCTTGTACTCGTCCTTGTGTTCGAGCACCCATTCGAGCCCGCGGCGGATGTCGTCCTCGCTGATGCGGCCCGTGCGCGCGAGCTTGACGAGGACGACGTTGGCCTCGGGCGCGATGCCGCGGTAGAAGCCTCCGGAGAGCGCGCCGTTTCCGGCGGCGACGACCGAGGTCATCATCCCGTGCCAGCTCGAAGGGTCGGGCGTCTCAAGAGTCGCCTTCGAGTCGGGGACGAGGCTGTGATACTTGAGGATGCGGCTCGCGGGCGTGACGAGGTCGGGGTGCGAGTAGAAGCCGGAGTCGAGGAAGGCGATGGTGACGCCGCGGCCCGCGAAGCGCTCGTCGGCGTCGAGGCGCAGCGGAGTCGGCAGCACGCGCCCGCCCTGCTCGAAGACGGCGGCGTCCAATTTGAGCTGCGCGCGGGCGCGCTCGAAGAGTTGGGCGCAGCGCGCGCAGACCGCGGTGACGAGCGTGCCGGCCGGCGCGTTGACGGCGATGATGGCCCGCGTCTCCTCGTGCAGCGACTCGAACGGGACGAGCCCGTCGGGCGACTCGCGCATACAGACCGGGCAGGCGGGCTTGCCCGCGGGCTTGTCCGTGTGGAGCGCGGACGGCTCGGCCGAGATAGTTTCTGACAAAATCAACCCACCCTTGAGAATTTATTAAAGCCTTCGGCGTGCCTTTATGATGGGCGGAAGCGCGCGTGAATGCAAGCGCGACGCCGTTTGTTTATACTCACGAAAGATTCCTTATGAGCGAGACGCCGACACAGAAAAGTGACGCCCGCCGCGCCTCCGCGCTCATCAAGGAGCGCGCGCTTTGCGAAGGCTTCCAGAAGGTCGGCATCGTGCGCGCCGAGCCTCTGGACGCCGAGGGCGCGCGCCTGCGCGAGTGGCTCGCGCGCGGCTTCCACGGCGAGATGGCTTGGATGGCGCGCGACGCGGAGCGCCGCACAGACCCGTCTTTATTCTTGCCGGGCGCGCGCTCGGTCGTCGTCGTCGCGCACAACTACTACACGCCGCACGAGCACGCGCGCAGGGATGACATCGCGTCTGACGAGTTGTCAGAAGCGACCGGGAAAGTCTCTCGCTACGCGTGGGGCGACGACTATCACGACGTGGTCGGCGAAAAGCTCCGCCGGCTGCTCGCGTGGATTAGAGAGGAGTGGCCGGGGGCGGAGGGCAAGGTCTGCGTGGACGCGCAGCCTACGATGGACAAGGCTTGGGCGGCGCGCGCCGGGCTCGGCTGGATAGGCAAGCACACGAACCTCATCACGCGCGAGTACGGCTCGTGGGTCTTTCTCGGAGAGCTGGTTTTAGATATCGAGCTCGCCTACGACGACGCGCCCTCGGAAGACCACTGCGGCACGTGCACGCTCTGCATCGAATCGTGCCCGACCGGCGCGATCACCGAAGCGTATGTTGTCGACTCGCGCCGCTGCATCTCGTACGCGACGATTGAATTGCGCGCGCCCGAGTTGCCGGCGGAGGTCGCCTCCTCGCTCGACGGCTGGCTCTACGGCTGCGACATCTGTCAGGACGTGTGCCCGTGGAACCGCTTCGAGCAGCCGACCCGGGAGCCGCGCTTCGAGCCGCGCCCAGACTCCGTCTCCGCCCCCCTCGAAGATATCCTCTCGCTCACGCCCGACACCTACGCCGCGCGCTTCCGCCGCAGCCCCGTCAAGCGCGCCAAACTCGCCGGCCTCCAGCGCAACGCCCGCGCCCTGCTCGACGCCGCGGCCGCGCGCCGTGAGGGCGCGTGAGCGAAAGCCGCGTCCAGCCTGCGGCCGAAGAGACGAAAGCGCCTGTGACGGCGCGGCGCGGCGCGTGGCAGCTCGCGCTCGCCGTCCTGACGGCGACGGCGCTCGTCGCGGGCACGGCGTCGGTGGTCGCCTACACGCTTCTGTTCCCGCCGCACTTCCGCGGGTGGGGCGAGGTGGTCGTCGAGCGCCGCGCGGTGGCCGGGTGGGTCGTCAACGCGCGCGCGCCGCGCGAGCGCGTCGAGGTGCGGCTCTACGTCGACGGGCGTTTCGCCGGCTCGACGGTCGCAGACCTGCCGCGGCCCGACGTTCTGCGCGCCGGCCGCGCGGCGGACGAGCGCTGCGGCTACGATTTCAAAATCCCGCCGCTCCCGGCGGGCGAGCACGAGGCGCGCGTCTACGCCGCGCACGCGACGCGCGGCGGCGCCTACCGCACGATGCTTCTGACGGGCACGCCGCTCCGCTTCCGCGTCGACGACGCCGGCAACATCACACGGTGACGAACAAGGTCGGGTTATTCATCGCGGGCGGTTGGGCGCAGTCGGCCATCGAGGTGTTCGGCCGCATGGGGGCGCTCGGCTTCTTCGTGCTCGAAGCGCTCAACTCTTCGTTCCTCTACCTGCCGCTGGCGAACGAGCTTTTGATGCTCTCGTTCGTGCGCAGCGAGCGCGGCGGCCCGTGGTCGTGGGCGCTCTACGTCCTGATGGCGGCGGCCGGGTCGGCGGCGGGCGTCGCGCTCGTCGACCCTCTGATGCGCGGCGCGGGCGAGAAGGGCTTGGCGCGTTTCGTCAAACCCGAGCGGACGAAGAAGCTGAAGGCGAAGCTCAAAGACAAGACGGGGCGCGTCGTCTTCTTCGTCAGCCTGCTGCCGCCGCCCTTCCCCTTCCGGCCCGTGATGCTGACGGCCGCGGCGCTCCAGAGCCCGCGCCGTCAGATGCTCTTGGGCGTCTTCTGCGGGCGGCTCGTGCGCTTCTCGGCCGAGGCCGTGCTCGTCGTCTACTTCGGACGCAAGCTCATCAAGTACCTTCAATCCGACGCCTTCGAGTACGTGCTCTACGCGTTCACGGCCGTCGCCGTCGCGGGCAGCGCGCTGTTGATCTGGAAGTGGGTCGGCGGGTCGCGGCCGAAGCGGAAAGCGAAAGGCGCGGCGCGCGAGGTTTGAGCGGGCGCGCGGCGCGTCGTATCATTGAAGTGTCGTGACGAGAGACTTGCTGACAGATTCTTACGGGCGTGCGATACGCGACCTGCGCGTGTCGGTCACAGACCGCTGCAACTTCCGCTGCTTCTACTGCCTGCCGCACGGGGAGCCGCCCGCCGCGCCCAAAGAGCAGATGCTCACCTACGAGGAGATCGAGCGCGCGGTGCGCCTGTTCGCCTCGCTCGGCGTCGAGAAGGTGCGACTCACGGGCGGCGAGCCGATGCTCCGCCGCGACATCGAGACGCTCATCAGCAAGCTCTCGAAGCTCGAAGGCGTCGGAGACCTCGCGCTCACCACGAACGCCTTCAACCTCTCCGAGCGCGCCGCCGGCCTGCGCGCCGCCGGGCTCGACCGCGTCACCATCAGCCTCGACTCCCTGCGCCCCGAGCGCTTCCGCGAGATGACGGGCGCCGATATGCTCGAACGCGTCCTCGAAGGCGTGCGCGCCGCCCGACGCGTCGGGCTCGTGCCGGTCAAGGTCAACGTCGTCGTCGTGCGCGGTCACAACGAGGAGGAGGTCGCCGACATGGCGGCCTTCGCGCGCGAGCACGACGTCGTGATGCGCTTCATCGAGTATATGCCTTTGGACTCGGGCCACGGCTGGTCGCCGGAGCTGGTCGTCTCGGGCGCGGAGATACGCGCGGCGATAAACGAGCGCTTCCTGCTCGTCGCCAAGCACGTCGGCCGCGGCTCGGAGACGGCCGCGCGCTACCGCTTCGCCGACGGCGCGCCCGGAGAGGTCGGCATCATCGCGCCCGTCACCGAGCCCTTCTGCGGCGCGTGCTCGCGCGTCCGCCTCACGGCCGACGGCCAGATCAGGACGTGCCTCTTCTCCAAAGTCGAGCACTCCTTGCGCGACTGTCTGCGCTCGGGCGCGAACGACGACGAGGCCCGCGACTTCATCCGCGCGGTCGTCCTCAAAAAAGAGCCGCGCCACTACATCAACGAGACCTACTTCGAGCAGCCCGCCCGCACGATGAGCCTCATCGGCGGCTAAACCCAAGCTTCGGAAACCGGGGTGTTGTGATGAGTACGAAAACGGAAGCCACCATCGAAGACCTTTACAAGGTCGAAGGCAAGGCCGAATTCGTTAACGGAGAGATAGTCCTGATGTCCCCCACCGGAGGCTTGCCCAATTTGGCCGCGGGAGAAATCTTTGTCAGCCTGCGCGAGTACGCGCGCCGCGCGAGAAGCGGCCTCGCGGTGGGCGACAACGCCGCCTTCGTCGTGAATCTACCCAACCGCAAATCCTTCAGCCCCGACGTGGCCTTCCATGTCGGCCCGCCGCCCGGCATGAAATTCTTCGACGGCGCGCCCGTGTTCGCCGTCGAGGTTCGCAGCGAAGGAGATTACGGCCCGAGGGCCGCGCGGAAGATGGCGCAGAAGCGCGCCGACTACTTCGCCGCCGGCACAAAGGTCGTCTGGGACGTGGACTTACTCGGCGAGGACGTGGTGCGCGTCCACCGCGCGACCGAACCGGAGAAGCCGGACGTTTACCGCCGCGGCGAGGCGGCCGAGGCCGAGCCGGCCGTGCCCGGCTGGGCGATGCAGGTCGATGATTTATTCGTCGAGGGATAGAATAATTTCGGGTTTGCACTAATTTCGACAACGGGGGAGCCGCGCGGCCCGTGGGGGGTGCGCGGCTGAGAGTCGCCGGTGAGGCGAGACCCTTTGAACCTGATGCGGTTAGTACCGCCGAAGGGAGGCCAGAGTGAAAGACCGTTCCGGCCCTTCGTGTGCTGAGCGGTCTTTCGCGTTTCCGGCGCTTGCGGTGCCGGAGAAAGTGAAGAGTGATGAAAGACGACGTGAAGAATTCTGAAGGTCGTAACGGGGGCGGCCGCGAGGCGACGAGCGGCGAGGTGCGTCTGCCGAACTCGCGGCGCGTCTACGTCGAGGGCGGCCCGCAGGGCGCGCGCGTGCGCGTCCCCTTCCGCGAGGTCAGTCTCCAGCCGACGCGTCAGCCCGACGGGCGCGTGGAGGTGAACGAGCCGGTGCGCGTCTACGACACGTCGGGGCCGTGGGGCGACCCGTCGGCGCGCTGCGACGTGCGCGAGGGCCTCGCGGGCTTGCGGCGCGAGTGGATTCTAGGGCGTGGGGACGTGGAGGAGTACGAGGGGCGCGAGGTTCTGCCGCAGGACGACGGCTACCTGACCGAGGGCGCGGCCGAGTTCGCCAAGCACAGAGACCGCGGCCGGCTCGAACCTTTTCCGGGCCTGCGGCGCGCGCCGCTCCGCGCCAAGCCCGGCCGCGCCGTCACGCAGATGCACTACGCGCGGCGCGGCATCGTGACGCCCGAGATGGAGTTCGTCGCGCTGCGCGAGAACATGGGACGGGCGGCGGCGCTCCACGCCGGCGGCGCGCACTCGCGCGACGACCGCAGCTCGCTCTTTCACCAACACCGCGGCGAGTCGTTCGGCGCGTCAATCCCTTCGCACGTGACTCCCGAATTCGTCCGCGACGAGGTCGCGCGCGGTCGCGCCATCATCCCGGCCAACGTCAACCACCCAGAGTCGGAGCCGATGGCCATCGGCCGCAACTTCCTCGTCAAGGTCAACGCCAACATCGGCAACTCGGCCGTCGCCTCCTCCATCGAAGAGGAGGTCGAGAAGATGCGCTGGGCGACGCGCTGGGGCGCGGACACCGTGATGGACTTGTCCACGGGCAAAAACATCCACACGACGCGCGAGTGGATTCTCAGGAACTCGCCCGTCCCCATCGGCACGGTTCCCATCTATCAGGCGCTCGAAAAGGTCGGCGGCCGCGCCGAAGAACTCACTTGGGAGGTCTACCGCGACACGCTCGTCGAGCAGGCCGAGCAGGGCGTCGACTACTTCACGATTCACGCCGGGGTGCGCCTCGCCTACATCCCTCTGACGGCGCGACGGACGACGGGGATAGTTTCGCGCGGCGGCTCGATCATGGCCAAGTGGTGTCTCGCGCGACACGAGGAGAGTTTCCTCTACACGCGCTTCCGCGAAATCTGCGAGATCATGCGCGCCTACGACGTGTCGTTCTCTTTGGGCGACGGACTCCGCCCCGGCTCGATCGCCGACGCCAACGACGAGGCGCAGTTCGCCGAACTCGAAACGCTCGGCGAGCTGACTAAAATCGCTTGGGAGATGGACTGTCAGGTGATGATCGAGGGGCCGGGCCACGTCCCCATGCATCTGGTCAAAGAGAACGTGGACAGACAGCTCTCGACTTGTCAGGAGGCCCCCTTCTACACGCTCGGGCCGCTCGTCACGGACATCGCGCCCGGCTACGACCACATCACCTCGGCCATCGGCGCGGCGATGATAGGCTGGTTCGGGACGGCGATGCTCTGCTACGTCACGCCGAAGGAGCACTTGGGCCTGCCCGACCGTCAGGACGTGAAAGACGGCGTCATCGCCTACAAGATAGCGGCGCACGCGGCCGACCTCGCCAAAGGTCATCCCGGCGCGCAGCTCCACGACAACGCCTTGTCGAAAGCGCGCTTCGAGTTCCGCTGGGAGGATCAGTTCAACCTCGCCTTAGACCCCGAGGTCGCGCGCGAGTATCACGACGAGACCCTGCCGCAGGAAGGGGCCAAGCTCGCGCACTTCTGCTCGATGTGCGGCCCGCACTTCTGCTCGATGAAGATCACGCAAGAGGTCAGGGACTACGCGGCGCGCAAGGAACTTGACGACGAGGCCGCTTTGCGCGAGGGGCTCAAAGAGAAGGCCGCCGAGTTCGTCTCGACGGGCGCGGAGCTTTATCAGGGCGAGCGCCCGGCCGGCGCTCATCACGACCACTGAAGACGCGGCGCGCGGCGAGCGCCGTGAGAAGTGAGGAGGAGGACTAAGGCTCATGTCTCGACGCAAGCGTCTCCTGTTTCTGACCGCGGCCCTTCTCCTCCTCGCCGCCGCGCGCGACGCGCACGCCTGCTCGTGCGCCATGCGCGGGCCCGTCCTCGACGAGTACGAGTGGGCCGACGTGGTCGTCGTCGCGCGGGCCGTCGCCGTCGAGCGGGTCGGGCCCGACAAGACCGCGCCCGAGGGCCGGATGTCCGACGGCGAGACGTACGTGGCCGGGGTGCGCTCGACCACGATGCGCGTCGAGCAGGTCTTCAAAGGCACCCTGAAGGTCGGCGAGGAGATGACCTTCGCGCAGGGCGGGGGCGCGGACTGCGTCTGGACTTTCAGCGAGAAGTCCGTCGGCGTCAGATACCTCTTCTACCTCAAAACGCTCAAGGACTCGTCGGTCTGGGTCGCCGGCACCTGCGGCCGCTCGCGCAGCTTCGAGTACGCGGGCGACGACCTCCTCTACCTGAACAAGATGGAGAAGGTGCGCGGCAAGACGCGCGTCTCCGGCACGCTCGTCTTCGGGTGGGGCGACGTGCCGGACATGAGCGTCGCCGGCCGCACGGTCATCGTCTCGGGCGGCGGCAAGACTCACAGACTCAAGACGGACGCGAGCGGCGTCTACGAAATCTACGACCTGCCGCCCGGCCGCTACACCGTCGAGCCGGAGGTGCCGCGCGGGTGGAAGCCCAACGCCTACTCGCCCCGCCACGCGCGCTCCGCGACCGCGGAGGCGGCCGCCGAAGGCGCGGCCAAGTTTCCGTTCGTCGTCGAAGCGAAGAGGCACACCTACGTCGACATCCGCTTCGAGATAGACAACTCCATCCGCGGCCGCGTCTTCGACCCCGACGGACGTCCGATGAAGGACGTGTGCGTGACGGCCTCGCCGGTCGAGCGCGAGCGCGGCGGGGGCGACTTCGACTGCACGGAGGCCGACGGCTCTTTCGTCATCGACGAGCTGGCGCGCGGCAGCTACGTCCTCGTCGTCAACGACGACGGCCGGGTCACGAGCACCGAGCCGTTCGGGACTTTCTACTACCCGAACGTCACGGAGCGCGAGCGCGCGGCCGTCATCGAGATCGGCGCGGGCGACCACCTCGAAGGCTTCGACGTGCGCGTCCCGGCCGCCGCCGAGACGGTCGTGGTCGAAGGCCGGCTCCTCTACTCGGACGGCAAGCCCGTGGAGCAGGAGCGGGTCGAGTTCAAGGTCGGCGGCGAGGAGGAAGAGTCGGAGGCCGACGCCGGCGACAGCACCGACGCCGAAGGGCGCTTCTCGTTCAGGGTGCTGAAGGGGCGCAAGGGCAGGCTCTTCGGCGAGATGTACACGTACTCGGGCGAGTACGTGAACTGCCCGAAGCTCGAAGCACTCATCAAAAAAAGCGGCGAAGACGTGCCCGAGATTCGCACGCAGGTCATCGAGTTCGAGGCCGCGGGCGATTTGCGCGGCGTCGAGCTGCGCTTCCCGTTCCCGCGCTGCAAGAAAGCGCCGGAGTAGGGCCGCGCGAAACGTGGCCGGACGAAAACGGAGGCGGGGCGACGAGAGCTCTAGAGCTCTCGCCGCCCCGCGCGCGTTTGATGAGAGTCTTACTGTTCGGGCGTCGTCTTCCCGGCCTCGGCGGCGTCCTTCTTCTTCGGGCGGACGTAGATTTCGCCGCGCTGGACGAGGCCCGCCTTCTGCGCGAGCGCGTAGACCATCGAGTTGGTCAACTCGTCCGTGTCCATCTTGAAGCTCGTCACGCCCTCGGCGTCCGTGTCCGGGTCGCGGAACTGTATGGAGAGGAACTCCGAGCGCTTCTTGATGAGCAGGAGCGGGAGCGTGAAGACGCTGCCCGCGCGCGCCGCGTCCGACGCGCCGGGGCCGAGCCAGCGGTTCGCTTTGGAGTCGGCGAAGGTGACGATGACGGCGTCGTAGCTCAGAGAGATGATTTCACGCTCGTTCTTGTCGCGGAAGACGAGGCGGCGGTTGCGGTCGTCGAAGTTGAGCGTGCCCTCCTGCTTCTTGTTGTAGCCGAGGAAGCCGCCCATGTACTTGGCCTTGACGACCTTCGGCGGCGCGGGCGGCGCGGGCGCCGAGGACTTCGACGCGGCCTCGGCCGTCGTCTCCGTCGCCGGCTGTTGCGGGTCGGCGACGGCGCGCGTCCGCTGCGCCGAGGCGGGGACGGCGGCCGAGGCGAGCGACGCGCACAGAGCGGCCGCGAAAATTCTGCGGGCGATATTCATCCGTCGTGTTTCCTTCCGGGTGCGGGACTTCGGGGCGACTCTTATAGACGCGCGCCGCCGAGCGTGCGTTGCCACGAAAGGGATTTCTTCAGGACGCAGAGGCGCTGCCGCTCGGCCGCCCCGCACAAGGGTTCGAGCTGCTCGATGACGGCCTCGACGAGCGGCAGGGCCATCGCGCCCGCGTGCGCGATGACCTGCGAGAAGTAGTGCATCATCAGCTCGCCCTCGGCGCGGTGGAACTCCAAGACCTCTCCGGCCTCCATCTTGAAAACGTCCTGCCCGACGGGAATGACGCGGCGCGGCACGCCGTGACGGCCCGGCGACTTTCGCCCGTCCGCCGACGCCTCGCGCCAGCCGACGAGGAGGATGCCGACGAGCACGCCCTGCTCGTTGAGGTAGTCGGGGCTGAGCACGGCCAGCTCGGCGTGCGAGGACAGGCGCGGGCCGAACTGCCCGTAGTCGGGGTTGGCGAGCTGCGTGTCGTAGATGACGCCGACGACCTCGCCGCCCCCGTCGAGCGGGAGGCGGACGAACTGCGCGAAGCCGTAGTCGTCGGCCGAGGGCGGCTCCGCGGCGTCCATCTTGTCGACGACGCGGCCGACGTAGTCGACGTGCGAGTTGGACTTGACGATGCGTGCGATGCGCGTCATTGAGGGAGGCTTCAGAAGGCCCACGGCGCTTGGCGCGACCACTCGGGCACTTTGTAGAGAATCCACCAGAGGAAGATTTGCGCGCCCGTGATGACGACGCCGTAGACGATGCTCATGACGGAGGCGCGGCGTCCGCCGAGGTGCGGCGAGCGGTGCGCGCGCAGGAGGCCGACGCCGCCGAGGACGAGCGCGCCGGGGCAGAAGAGGATGCCGAGGTAGGGGACGAGCGAGTAGGCGACGAAGGCCAGAGCCGTCGTCGAGGCCCCGTTGCGGTTGTGCGCGAAAAGGTCTGTGCGCGCGCCGCCCGGCGCGTCGCCCGCCGTCGTCATCTTGTTCTGCCGCCTCGCCTGCTCGGCCGTGCGCAGCCGGCTCGCGAGCGTCGCCGCGCCGCGCCGCCCCTGCAGGTGATACGAGGCGCGCAGAGAGTCGGACGGCGAGTAGCTCCCGTCCTCGGCCGCGAGCGCGCGGCCGCAGGTGGCGCAGAAGCGCGCGGCCTCGCGCCGCACCTCCGCGCCGCACGCCGGGCACGCGGGCGCGCCGAGCGGCTCGCGTGCCGCCGCGTTACCTGCTTCGTCTTTCCAGCCGCCGTGCATATTCGTTTCTTGGATGCGCCTAACGCCTGCGCGCTTTGCTCGAAGGCTTGCGCGCGATGCGGAAAGAGAGCTCGTGTCGGGCGGCGAAGTCCTGCATGACGCGCAGGAACTGCTCGCGGTCGCGCCCCGTCATCGCGGCCGCCGCGTCGGCCGTCTCGATGGCGTAAGGGTAGCCGTTGCCGACGACGCACTCGGCGCGCACCGCGTCGAAGACCTCCTCCAAAAGCCCCTGCGCGAAGACCCACGCCGGCACCTCGACGCGCGCCGGGTTTCCGTCCGAAGTGGTCTGCAAGTAGGCGAAGCCGACGAGCGGCTCGCCCCCTTCGTCGTAGAACTCGGGCGCGAGGTTCGCGCGCCGGCAGAGCCAGAAGACCGTGCGGTCGCCCCACGCCGCGAGCATCGGCGCGCCGTCGCCGCCCGCGCGCGCGCGGAGCAACTGCGCGTCGTAGACGCCCGTCCGCGCCCGCTCCGGGTCGAGCGCCTCGACGAGCCCGCGCAGGTCGGGCGCGAACGACTGGTCGATGTAGCCGACGACGGGCACCTCGCACTCGCGCGAGAGTCTCAATAGTTCGCCGAGCGCCTGCGCGTAGCGGCGCGCGAACATGACCTCCGTCCCCTTCCGCAGCGAAGAGATGAGGAGCGAGCCGTCGAGGAAGGCGACGGGCGCGCGCTCGTTGCGTCCGCGCCAGCCGCGCGCGCGCGTGACGAAGTCGCAGATGGTCTTGACTTCGAGCTCGAAGCGGCGCGCGGCGATGACCTGCTCGGGGCTCTCGAAGGCGCGGTCGCCTTCGAGCAGCTCGTCCGGAGTGAGCACCTTGAAGTGCGCCTCCTTCGTGTAGCGTCCGTCCGGGGTGTGCGGGTTCTCGAAGGAGGCGACCTGCACGGCGGCGACCGGCATCGTGCACTCGCGGCCCGGATAAATCTGGCTGCCGTCGGCGGCGAACGTCGTCCGCCGCGTGAGCACGCGCGCGGCCCACGCGCGCGCCTCTTCGTGCGAG
Organism: Pyrinomonadaceae bacterium; assembly: GCA_035634035.1. Lineage (GTDB taxonomy): Bacteria > Acidobacteriota > Blastocatellia > Pyrinomonadales > Pyrinomonadaceae > DASQDT01. Next base: position 13,025 of record DASQDT010000011.1, read on the forward strand.
CGCCAGCGCTCGGCGAACGGGACGGCGACGCCGCGCGGGGCGTTCGCGTCGAGCTCGGCCGAGGGGAGCGTCACGCCCCTGCTGGCCGAGCGGGCCGCGCGCTCGCGCACCTCGGCGCACGTCATCCCCCCGACGGCGCGCAGGCTTTCGGCCGCCTCGCGCACCTCGTCGCGCAGGCCACGCTCGAAGCGCGCGAAGTCCTCGCGCCGCTTGTCCAGCTCGGTCAGCAGGTGCGTGCGGTAGAGCATCCGTCGGGCTTCTTTATTTTTTCTTCTGCGCGAGGCGCGCGAGCTGTTCGGCGGGCGGCGAGTAGCGCGTCGTGATGAGCTTGCCGCCGCGGAAGGTGTAGGCGACGCCGTCGCGCAGGTTGCGGTAGACGGCCACCTCGCCCTCCGAGTCGCGCTCGAAGCGCTTGTCGCCGTCGAGCTTCAGGGAGCTCGGCGTGTCGCTCGCCGCCTCGTGCTGGAGGACGATCTGCAAGACCGTGCCTTCGAGCTCGGGCGCGAGCTTCTTGGCCGCGATGAACTTCGGCGTGACGAAGAAGATCGTGACGCGCCCGCCCATCACGGTGAAGTGGAGCGTGCCGTCCTCGCTGACGGCGTCGCGGACGGGCCGGCCTAAGGCCCGCTCGACCTCCGTGCGCCGCGACTTGAGCGGCTCAAGCCCCTTCCAAGTGGCCGCGCCCGCCTCGCCCGCGCACACCGCCGCGAAGACCACGGCGGCCAGCAAACTCACGCGCCCGCGCGCGCCGCTAAAGTGTGCTCTCGTCATGGCGCGATGCTACGCCAACGGGTGACGGGTGACAAGTGACGAGTGACGAGCATGAGAGACTCGCCTCGACTCGTCCCTAAAGACGGCGGCGGGTGACGGGCAAGAACGAAAGTTCTTAAACCCGTCACCCGCCACCCGTCACTCGTCACTTTTATTGCGCGAAGGGCCGGACGCGCTCGGCCGACTGTTTGAGGTCGGCGTCGCCGGGCGCGTGGGTTAAACCCTTCTCGTAGGCGGCGAGGGCTTTGGCGTACTGCTTCAAGACCTCGAAGTTGTAGCCGAGAATGCGGTAGATGTTGACGTCCTGCGGCGTCTTCTCGGCGGCGCGTTCGAGCGCGGCGACGGCCTTCGGCGCGTTCTTCGCCTGCGTGTAGGCGAAGCCGAGCAGGAACAGGGTCTCGCCCTTCACGTCCGGCGTGGCGGCGACGCGTTCGAGCGCCGTGGCCGCGCGCGCGTACTGCTTGGCGCGGATGAGGGCCTGACCGTGAAGCGCCGTCGCCGTCTCGTCGGAGCGCAGACGCACGAGCGACTCGCTCGCGCGGACGGCGCTCAGGTAATCGGCGTCGGCCTTCGGCCCTTCGCCCGCCGAGCCGGCGCGCCGCAGGTAAGAGTAGGTCAGATAGGCCCACCCTTCGGCGAGCCGCGCGTCGGCGGTGGTGGCGCGGTTGAGCAAGTTGATGGCGGCCGCGTCGTCCTTGCGCTCGTAGGCCATGCGGCCGAGGTAGAAGAGCGAGGGCGCGTGGCGCGGGTCGGCCTTGACGGCGTTGTTGAAGGAGACCTCGGCCTCGCCGCGGCGGTCGGTGCTGTACTCGGCCAAGCCCCGGTAGTAAAAAGTCAGGGCGTCGGGCTTCGCGCCCGCGCGCGTCGTCGCGGCGACGAGCAGCGGCAGAGCCTGCTCGAACTTCTCCGTGCGCGCGTAGGCCGTGCCGAGGGCGAGGGCCGTGGGCGGGTCTTCCTCGCCGGCCGCGCGCTGGAGTTCGAGCGCGCGCTCAA
>DASQDT010000012.1:0-26219 GCA_035634035.1 Pyrinomonadaceae bacterium
CGGGCAATTCTTTTGCTATCTTCGGGCCGCCTTAGAAGTTGACAACAAGACGACGGCCCATGCGCGGCTCAACTCTCACCTTCACGGTCGGGCAATGAGCATCGCCGTTGAGTACGAAAGGCTCAAACTCACGGCGAACCATTCACGCAAGGACAGTTTATCCCGATATCAGGATAAAGGCAAGTCGTTCGCGCCGACGACATCACCGTCGGGAGGTCGCTCCCGATGAGTACGGCGCGCCAGAGGGCGGAACGTCTGCCCGGCAAGCTCCTGCAAATCCGGCTCACGCTCGGACTGTCCCAAAGCCAAATGTTAAGGCGTTTAGAGGCTGAGGACATGGTTCTCTATCAGAGGATTTCGGAATACGAACGCGGCGAGCGCGAGCCGCCCCTACCGATACTCCTGCGCTACGCTCGCGTGGCGGGTGTAAATACCGAGGCGCTCATAGACGACGACCTCGACCTGCCCGACAAAATCCCCGGCCCCACCGACCACCAACAAATCAAACGCCGGTACACGCCCCGCCGAAGGCCATGAGCACCACGCCCTGCGGCGCAAGCAACCGCCGCGACAGCGTAGTGACTCGTAATTATTACGAAGAAGTCGGCCCCTGTTCGCTTAACGCCCAGACGCCACGCGCGACATGAATCAAGATGCCCATGTCGCGCAGGACTTGAAGCTGTTGGCGGATTTTATCCCTGACGTGTCGGTTATTAGGGTGCAGGCGCTCCAGCAGATGCTGGAAGGCATAGACATCGCTGTTGGAAAATTCACTCTTGCTGAGTGAGCGCACGGCGCGCAAAACATCAAGCGTCCAGCCCCGCTCTTTAACGCCTATCTCTTCCAGCGGCTTGAGTCGTTGATATTCATCTCTGACTTTATCTGGTGATAGCGGCACGCCATCTGAGACGAGTTTAATTCTCGCGTCGGGAGGAATGTTTCGCAATACGATGTTGCACCCAACCCAACCCGCGCGCCGCGCCGTCGGGGCGAGAGGCTTTCGCGGTTCAATCGCGGACTCCGAGAAAGCGAAGTAGGGAACCAGCAGTAGATTTCGCACGCGCCAGAAAGACCGCTCGTAATGGAGCGCATACAAGTTCGGCGTGCGGTCTTCGCGTATCGCGCTGAGCATTGACTCGTACGCGGCATCAACGATGCGGTCACCGAGGGTCGAGCTTTTACTCTTCAGTTGAAACGGAGAATCGCATCGCGGGCATCTGTAATCGAAGGCCGGGGTGTTGTTCGCCGCGGGAATTAAGGTAGGCGATTGACAGTTAGGACAGTAAAGATTTTCCAGCCCCCAAGCCTCTGTCACCACGCGAGCCTGCTGAGCAGGATTCTTATAACTCTGCGCTAATTGTGCGGGCATTGAGAGATTCATGGCGCAAACGGTAACGGCCGCGTCCGACAGGTTCGAAGTGCGTGGATTGTCGCACGACGCGGCGCACCGTGGAAGGCCATGTCTTATTCTCTTTGGTGCGCGGACTCCTCTCGACGAGTTGATTGATTTCCCTCAGATACCCCTCGCCGCCTAGCTCGCGCAGGGCGTTGGACACAATCTCGGCCCACGTCGGCGGCGCGGGCGAGTCAAAGTCTTGCGTCTCAATCCAGATGGTCTCGACGGCGAAGCCGGCGAACGTGAGTTCCAACTGATTAGAGCTTACTTCGTCGCGCAGGCGTGCGACGGCGAGTTCGAGGTAGGACGCGACGAGGTCGATGCCGACGAAGCGGCGGCCGTGGCGGGCGCAGGCGACGCCGGCCGTGCCGCTGCCGCAGAAGGGGTCGAGGACGAGGTCGCGCGGGTTCGACGAGGCGCGCACGATGCGTTCGAGCAGCGCCTCGGGCTTCTGCGTCGGGTGCTTGCCGTAGCGCTTCTCGCGCGCGGCCGGAGGCTTGATGTGCCACAGGGATTGCATCTGCTTGTTGCCGTTGGCCCGCTTCATCTCCTCGTAGTTGAAGGTGTGGCGGCCCTTCGGCTCGCGCCGCGCCCAGAGAATCGTCTCGGTCGCGTGCGTGAAGTAGCGGCACGAGAGGTTGGGCGGCGGGTTGACCTTGTGCCACGCGATGTCGTTGAGGATTTTGTAGCCGAGCGTCTGCATCGCGTACCCGACGCTGTAGATGTTGTGCGCCGTCCCCGTCACCCAAATCGTCCCCGAAGGCTTCAGGAGCCTGTGACACTCCCTGAGCCACGCGAGATTGAAGGCGTGCACCGCCTCGAACGTCTCGGCCTTGTCCCAGACGCCCTTGTTGACGCTCACCATCCGGCCGGCCTGACAGGTGATGCCGTCGTTGGAGAGGAAGTAGGGCGGGTCGGCGAAGATGAGGTCGAAGAGGTCGGAGCGCGCGCGGCGCAAAAGGTCGAGGGCGTCGCCGCGGTAGAGGCGAAGTCCGTGCGCTTCGTCCAAGTAGACGGGTTCGGGGCGGGGCGTCTCCATCTCCTCCGCTTCCCAGAGAATTTCGTCCGCTCGATTGGTATGTGCCGGGTGGGCTTGGGACATGAAAAGTCCGGCGCTCTCGCGTGCGCGCCGCCTTCGACCTCCTCGCCAACGCAGACGATCTAAGATCGAATCCGCGCCCGCGTCAAGGCGCGGGGCGCGCCGGCAAGTGATCTGCCGTCAACGGTTTGCGGGGAGGGGCGGGTCGCCGCTCAGACGGAGGCGGCGCGAAGCTCGCGGGCGATGAGGGGGACGACGCGGCGGGGGACGGCGATGGCCTCTTTGATGTGGCGCGCGTGCGTGAAGTGGCCGGCGACGTGGAGGCCGGGGACGTTGGTCTCGAAGGTCTCGGGGTCGTAAGTGGGGACTTCGGTCAGGCCGCACGGGACGATCTCGACGCCGACGCGGCGCAGGAGCGTCAGGTCGGGGTCGCTCCCGATGAGCACGAAGACGGCGTCGTTGGGAAGCGTCAAGACCTCCCCGCCGTCGCCGCGGATGACGACCTCGCGCTCCGTAATCTCCAACACCTCTTTGAAGTGCAGGACGGTCAAGCTCCCGCGCTCAATCTGGCGTTCGAGCGGGGCGCGCACCCAGTGTTTGATGGCGCCCTTCTTCGGGTCGCGGTTCTCCCAGTCGGCGCGCCAGATGGCGAACGTGGCGCGCGCGCCGCCCTCGGCGAGGAAGAGCGCGGCCTCGGCGGCGGAGTTGCCGCCGCCGACGACGAGCGCGTCCTTGCGCACGTAAGGGTAGGGCTCGACGAAGCGGTGGCGCACCTTCGGCAACTCTTCGCCCGGCGCGCCCAAGCGCCGCGGACGCGCCATCGCGCCCGTGCAGACGAGCAGGCGCGCGGCCTCGTATCGGCCGCGCGTCGTGCGCACGCCAAAGCCGCGCCCGTCGAGGCGCTCGATGTCGGTCACTTCCTCTTCGGTGTTGATGCGCAGCTTCTCTTCGAGCGCGAAGCCGACGTAGTGTGAGAGGAGTTCTTCGCGCGTCGGCTTCTCGCGGCAGGGGCGCAGTGCGCCCTCGCGCATCTCCAGCTCGTCGGGGGTGGAGAAGACCGTGAGGCCGACGGGGTAGCGGTAGACCGTGTCGGCGATGAGCCCGCGCTCGACGACGAGGTAGCTGAGCCGTTCGCGGGCCGCCGCGTCGGCCGCCGACAGCCCGGCCGGCCCCGCGCCGACGATGAGGAGGTCAAGAGTCTCCACGCGCCCGCGCGCCCCTTGCGTCTCGTCCGCCGTCACGCCCGCATGATACACGCCAACGCGGACGCGCCTCAATCGCCGTCGGAGCGGGCCGTCGTGGGCGTCGTCGCGGGCGGCTTCGCCGGGTTCCCGTCGCCCGCCGCGGGCTCGGGGTTGGCGAGCTTTTGGAAGAAGGCGAGCGTCCGCGAGATCTCGTCGTTCGGCGCGGTGCGCGAGATGTAGTCGCGCACCGTCTCGCCGAACTCCTCGAAGGAGAGCTTGCGGCGCGAGCTGCCGCCGGTCAGATCGTTGACGATGTAGGAGCCGAGCGTGCGGTAGCTCTCGAACTGCGCCTCGCTGAACCACTGATCGACGATGACCTCTTGCGGGAACGACTGGTTGTCGCGCGCGTAGTTGAGCACGTCGCGCGGCTCCTTGCCCGTCAGCGTCGGCTTGACGTAGACGACGACGCCGTCGGGCGCGCCCGGGTCGACGCAAGAGTATTTGATGACGCCGAGGGCGCAGGCGCGGCCGTCCTTGCCCTCCTTCGCGCCGACGACCGCGAAGTCCTCGAACTCGATGGGCACGCCCAAGTCCACGCGAATCTGCCGGACGGCCATGCCGAGCGAGCCGAACGAGTAGTCGTTGTCGGTGCTCGCGTCGCTGACGACGATGAAGTTGCAGCGGCGCGCGACCATCTCGTAGATGCCGAGGTTCTCGAAGTGGCCGCCGTCCGAGAGGTAGACGTAGGGCGAGGTGTCGTTGGTCATCCCGAACGCCTCCTGCACGATGGGGAGGATGGACAGCGCGGGCGAGTCGTACTTGTAGGTCTTCCTGTTGCGCGGGTTGCCGAGCCACCAGCCGAAGCGGACGTTGAAGAGCGTCATCAAAAAGCGCACGAGGGGCGAGGTCATCATGTAGCCCATGTTCGGGCTGACGAACGCGCCCGAGATGGCGACCGACGTGCCGAGCGTGATGCCGCCGTCGGCCGTGTACTGCGCCGAGGGCCGGTAGCCGACCGCGCCCTCGGGCGAGAGGTGTTTGACGGCGGGCTGGAAGCTGCCGCAGTGGAGCGGCGAGGCGGTGAAGGATTCGCTCTTGCGATCCTGCCAGTCGAGACGGCCGCCGCCCGCGAGGTTGAGCGCGAAGTTGAGGACGTGAAACAGCTTCCGCTTCGGCCGCTCGGACACCGCCGAGGTCGCGGACTTCGCGTAGTTCGCCAGCTCGCCCATCGGGATGTTGTCCAGCGCGTCGAAGCCGGTGAAGAGGTTCGGCTTGCGGTTGGTGTGCGACGCGCCGAGGTAGGCGCGGATGATGCGGTTGCGCCACATGTAGTGGAGCGAGAAGCGGTTGGTGCTGATGAAAATGCCCATCACGACGCCGACCCCGATGATGACCGCGCCGAGCAGGGCGATGCGGCCGACCGTCGAGCCGTTGATGACCTCAAGCGGCGACGCGCCCGCGCCCGCGAGGAGACTGTGCGCCACGTAGGAGAAGAGCATGACGAGGAAGATCATGAAGAGGCCGGCGAGTACCGGCGTCAGAAGGCTCAGGGCCTTGCTGCCGATGCCCGCCTGCTGCGCCTCCTTCTCGTTGGCCGGCGTCTTCGAGCTGAAGCCGCCGAACAGCGCCACCGCGCCCGAGACGACGCCGGAGACGATGCCGAATATCTTGCCGAGCTTCGCCTGCTTGGCGTCGTCCCACGTCCAGAACCGCCAGTTGTCGGCGGCGATCTGCAGGTCGATGAAGAGCGACGGGCCGTAGAGGACGAGCGCGCAGAGCGCGGCCCACGCGATGACCACGATCAGCATCCACGCCCCGGCGCGCGCCCACCACTCCTGATCCTCGTCGCCCGTGGCGCGGCTCGTTAAGCCGGCCAGCAGGGTGCCGCCGAGCGACAGGAGCAGAATCAGCGCCGGGACGGCGAGCGTCGCGTAAAAGCGCGGGTCGGGTCGGAGCGCGTCGCCGCCGACATGGCCGAGCAGCAGCGCGGCGGCCTTGTACGTCGCGTAGCCCGTAATCAGCAGCCCGCCGGCGACGGCGACCGTCATGCCGACGAGCCTCGGCCACGTCGCGTACTCCCTGTTCTTCCGCCGCGCGAAGTGGATGGTGAGAATCCACGGGATGATGACCATCGCGCCGGCGAACGCCGAGAAGTGCAGCCAGCCGAGCCGCGCGCGGGTGGGCTCGTCGATGCGCGCCCAGTAGATGCTCAGCATGGCGGCCGTGACGACGACCGGGAGCAGGTTGAAGAGCAGGTAACGGCCCTGCCCCGAGCCCTGCCCCCTGACGTTCGGGTCGTCCCTGTCCGTCTTGTGCAGGCTCGGGAGGTTGCGCGCGACGAAGCAGAGGAAGATGACGCCCGCCAGCCAGCCGACGACGAGGGCCCCGAGTCCGGACGGGCCGACCGGCACATCTTTGGCGAACGCGACCCACAGCCGCGGCACGAGCAGCGCGGCGACGAGCCACGGGATGAAGACGAGCCAGTTGAGCAGCATATTGCGCAAGACCATGGCGATGAGCGTCCACGTGTCCGCGTTGAGCAGGCCCAGCTTCGGGCTCAGGTAGTTGCTGTAGGTGCGCAGCCAAGAGAGCGGGCGCGGGTCGGGCTCTAACACGCGGTCGGGCGGCGGCGGGTCGCTCAGCTCATCGACGACGCCATCGAGCCCCCTCTCGTGCCTGTGAACCCAAGCCGACAGCCAGCCGCCGATGAAGCCGCCGCCCGAGACCGTCGAGAGGTAGTCGAAGCGTTCGAGCAGCCCGTGGCGCGCGAGCCCTTGCAGGAGGCCGAGGTTGAAGGTCGCGCTGCGGATGCCGCCGCCCGACAGGCAGACGGCCGAGTGCTTGGCCTCGTGGAGGAACTGCACTACGGACGCCACCGTGGGCGTCGCGCCGGACGTGCCCGGGTAGAGCAGGTGCAGCAGGTTACTGTTGACGAGCGTCCACTGCAAACGGGTCATCCGCTGGGCGTCGCGCGGAAGCTCGAAGCCCCCGAGCCCGGCCGCCCTCAGCGCGCCCGTCAGCTCTTCGCCGGTCTGCCCCTGATACAACTGTGGGTCGCCGAGCACCTTGTCGTAACGCAGCGCCAGCGCGGCCCTCAGGCGCTCGCTCGGCCCCCGCTCGTCGTCCAGCTCGCTCAACTCTCGCTCCGCCTCCGGCGGCAGCCCCCGCCTGAAGTAGGCCGCGACCCTGTCGTCCGCCCCGGCGTCGCGCAGGCGACTCGCCAGACGGGCCACGTCTTTGAGGCCGAGGAGCGGGAGCCTCTCCCCGTCGTTAAAGTGCTCGTACTCCTGCTTGAGCACGTCGGCGAAGGTGAGGTATGGGGTCTCGGGCATCGTCAGTCTCCTTCGGTCAAATGGTTGCGGCGGAGCGCGGCGCGTGCGCGCCGGGGCGCGAAACGTCGGGTAGTCGGTGGGCGGGCGCGCGGCCGGAGAAAAGAAGCGGGAGGGCGGCCGGGCGGCGTCCAGTTGCGCCGCCCGGCCGCGTCGCGTCAGGAAAAGCGTGCGCGCGAGGAGCGCGCGGGCGCGGGCGTGCCCCCGGCCCTAAGGGGTGATGCCCCTGATGCCGAGCGCGAAGCCCGTGAAGAACTTCAGGTGGTCGGGGCCGTTGCCCGCGTTCAGGTCGACGCCGAACATCGGGATCGGCCGGATGATGCTGCCGAAGCGCTTGTTGAGGCCGCCGGGGAAGATGCGCAGGCGGCCGATGAAGCGGTTGCGCGTGTCGTTGCCGGGGTTGGTGGCGTCGCCGGGGTCGAGGTCTTTCAAACCCTCGTAACGGCCGTAGGCGAGGATGTTCTGGATGAAGAGGTTGCGGTTGAAGAGGTCGAGGTTAATCGTCAGGCCGGCCTCTTGGTACTGCTTGATGTCGTTGTCCGAGCGCGCGCGCGACCTGACCTCGTCGTCGTCGGTCTCGCCGTCGGCGTTCTCGTCGGGCGAGACCGTCTCGCCTTCGAGCTCGTTGCGGTCGAGGACGGTGTGCGCGCCCCAAGCGACGTAGGGGCCGATGGAGAAGAAGTTGCGCGGCCAGAAGTCGACCGAGCCGTGGGCCTGCACGTCGAACGACTTGCGCGAGGCGATGAACTTGAACGGGTCTTGGGCGGGCGTCTCGCCGCCGCCGCCGTTGTCGCTATCGTCGGCCGTCGCGGTCGCGGTGCGCGGCGCGGCGTCGAACACTCCCTGAAAACGAAGGTTCCAGCGCCAGCCGCCGGAGAAGCCGCGCTCCTTCGGGTAGAGCTGGCGCTGGCGCGCGAGCACGCGGCGCGGGACGCCGGCCGAGTTGCGCTCGATGACGTAGGTGAAGTCTTTGTCCTTGAAACACTGCGGCTCCTCGACCGCATCGCAGAGCCGCGGCGTGCCGTCTATCCGAGACTCGATGAGGTAGCCGTCGGCGTCGGCGAGCGCGCCGTTCTCAAGCACGATGTACCGCTTCCCGTCGGCCACGCCGGTGGCCGTCAGCTTCGGCACCTTCCCGCGCAGCTTCGACCTGTAGCCGGCGATGAAGCCGAAGAACGGGTCGGACTGCTGGAACTCGCCCGCCTGCTGCGACAGCACCGCGCCGCCGACGAGGAGGCCGACCGGCCCGCCCTCGTTCTGCACGGCGTCGTTCGTGATGCCGCGCTCGACCCTGATCTCGGCGTAGGTGTTGGGCTGCGACTGGCCGTCGTCGACGACCATCACGCCGATGGCGTCGCCCTCCTCGACCGTCGGGAAGATGGTCGAGGCGACGCCGTTGAAGCCCGCCACGACCGGGTTGCCGACGTTCTGGAAGTTGCGGAGGAATTGGTAAGTCTGGCCGCGCTCGCCCTCGTAGCTGACGCGCACGTTCTCGCCGGGCGTCGGGCGCTCGAAGAAGCGCGCCGGGTCGCCGGGCGCGTAGCTGAGGCCGTCGATGCCGGAGACGGCCCGCTGCGGGACGCCCGGCCCGACCACCGCCGCGTCGTCCGGCTCGTAGGTGATTTTGACCGGCGTCGCGTTGTGCGCGGCCTCCTTCGGGTTCACCGCGGCGACGGTGTTCTCGCCCTTCGCCAGCATGACGACGACGGACTTCTTGCCCTCGTCGCTCGGCCTCATCGTGAACTTCTGCGTGACGGCCTTCTTGTCCTTCGGGGTGACGCTGACCTCGATCTCGTCGACGTTGGTCGGAACTTCGAGCTTGACCTCGTACTGACTGACCTTCGTCGTCACCTCGGCGTCGTCGGGCGCGAGGAATTTGATCTTCGGAGACTCGGGCGTCTCCTCCGGCTCGGGCGACTCTTCGGGCTCCGGCGTCTCCTCGGTCTCGGGCGTCGGCGCGGCGGCGGCGTTGAGCGAGGCCATCATCACGCGCGTCTGCCGCCTGCGCGGCGGCGCGGGCGTCTGCGACGCCGCCTGCGCGCGCGGCTCGTCGGCCTCGCCCCCGGCCGCGGCCGGCTTCAGCTCGGCGAGCAGACGCTCAAGCTTACGTATCGAGCCGTCGACCGACGCCAGCTCGGACTTCGACAGGTCGGCCTTCATCTCCGCCCGGTACTTGCGCCACCCGGCGAGGCTCTTGCGCGCCTCGGCCGCGAGCTGCGCGCGGCGGGCTTCGAGGATGACGCGGTTGCGCCTCCTGATGTCGGGCGGCGTCGAGGGGTCTTGCTCGACGGCCAGAAGCTTGCGGTAGCTGGCGTCGAGTTTACTGACCGAGTCGGTCTGCTGCGCCGCGCGTTGGGCGCGCGCGGGGAGGGCGGTCAGGACGAGCGAGGCGGCGATTAACAAGGCCGTCAGGGGCAGGCTGAAGAGCTTTCTCATGAGGCTCTGTGCTTTCCTCTCGGCTAACGACTTGACGGGATTCGCCGCGGCGCGTCACTCCGCGCGCCGACGTGAAAACCCGCCCGACTCCGCGTCCGAATCGGCGACGGGCCGCGTCGCCGTGGGCGCGGCGCGGTCGGGGCTCAAGCTAACAGAAGGATCGCGCGCACGCTCAAGGGGCGTGCGTTCTGCGTATAAGACTTTAAAGACAGGGCGGCCGTCGTAAGGCGTTGGACGGTGCGTAAGTACGGGGTTTTTTTACCGGCGGCGGATGGTCGGCCGCCTCTTTCGCCACGTTTTTTCGGACAGCCGCACGATAATATTTGTGCTCTCCGAATGTCAACACTCGGGGTCGCGCGAGATGCAAAATTTTTACCTCGCCGGCTCGCGCCCTTAACTCGCGGCGCGGGGTGGTTGTTTGCGCCGGCTCGGAGCCGCCCGTTATAATGCCGCCGTTCTCGGAAAATCAGAAACGGTCGGACGCACAAACACGAGCTCTCGCCCGCCGGAATTTTGGATAAGCTGCGCGGCATCTTCCTTCCTTTCCCGACGCCTTTCGCGAGCGATGGCGAAGTGGACGCGCGCGCCGTCGGCTCGAACATCGCGCGCTGGAACGAGACGGGCGCGGCCGGCTACGTCGCGCTCGGCTCGACCGGCGAGCGCGCGCACCTCGCGGAGCGCGAGCGCCTGACGGTCGTCGAGGCGGCGCGCGAGGCCGTCCCGTCGGATCTGACTTTCGTCGTCGGCATCGGCGAGCACTCGACGCGGGCGACCATCGACGAGGCGCGGCGCGTCGCCGCACTCGGCGCGGACGCGCTGCTCGTCATCACGCCGCACTTCTACCGCTCGCAGATGAGCGCGGAAGCGCTCGCCGCGCACTACGAGGAGGTGGCCGACGCGTCGCCTGCGCCCGTCGTCCTCTACAGCATCCCGCAGAACACGGGAGTCGCCATCCCGCCCGACGCGGTCGCGCGCCTCAGTGAGCACCCGAACGTCGTCGGCCTCAAGGACAGCTCCGGCGACTTCGTCGGCTTCACCGAGACGGCGCGGCTCGTCGGCCAAAAAATCTCGGACGGTAGCGCCCGTGATTTCGCGCTGCTGACCGGCCACGCCTCGACGCTCTACGCCTCGCTCGCCGTCGGCGCGCGCGGGGGCATCCTCGCCGCCGCGTGCGCCGCGCCGCGCCTGTGCGTCGAGATTTACGAGGCGTTCGTCCGGGGCGACGCCGAGCGCGCGCGCTCTTTGCAGACCGCCCTCGTCCCGCTCGCGCGCGCCGTCACGACGCGTTACGGCATCGGCGGCTTGAAGGCCGCGCTCGACGCGGCGGGCTACGCGGGCGGCGCGGTGCGCGCGCCTCTCGCCTCGCCCGGCGACGAGGCGCGGCGCGAGATAGCGCGGCTCGTCGAGGAGTGTACGGGCCTGTTCGCCGCGGGGCAGAAGGCCGCGGGGGGAATCGAGTGACGGAAAAGACCGACTGCGGCGGGACGCCCGAAGGCGTCGGGCTACGGATAGAGGCGCTCCCCTTCGAGCGCGTCCCCGGACAGTCGCGCATCTTCCTCGACTACCTGCGCGACCCCACTTCCCTGCGTCGCTTCTACCCCTCGGCCGTCCGCTTCCACCACGAGACGGCCGCGCGCTCCACGGAAGTCCTCGACAATTACACGACCGACCGCGACGCGCTCTGCGACGCGCTCGCCGGGATGAACGCTCGTTACGGCGCGGGCGAGGAAGTCTTAAGAAGCGTCGAGCGCCTGCGGGCGCCGCGCACGGTCGCCGTCGTCTCCGGCCAGCAGGTCGGCCTCTTCACGGGCCCGCTCTACACCGTCTACAAGGCGCTGTCGGCCGTCAAGCTGGCGCGCTGCCTCTGCGAGCGCGGGACGGAGGCCGCCCCCGTCTTCTGGATGGCGACCGAGGATCACGATTGGCCCGAGGTGCAGGCGGCCGACACCATCGCGTGCGACGGGCGGCTCGCGCGCGTCGAAGTGCCCGACGCGCTCCACGCCGAAGGTCAGCCGGTCGGCGGTGTCGTCCTCGACGAGAGCATCGAGGAGTCTGTCGCGCGTCTGCTCGGCGTCCTGCCGACGAGCGAGTTCACGCCCGACCTCGAAGAACTTCTGCGCGACAGCTACCGGCCGGGCCGCACGCACGGCGAGGCGTTCGCGCGCATGATGACGGGGCTCGTGGGCCGCTACGGACTCGTCCTGCTCGACCCGACCGACGCGCGCCTCAAGCGTCTGGCCGCGCCGCTCTACGCCGAGGCCGCGCGGCGCGCGCCCGAAATCGCCGGGGCGCTCGTCGAGCGCAGCCGCGCGCTCGAACGCGAGGGCTACCACGCGCAGGTGCACACGAGCGAGGACGCGTTCCCGCTCTTCTTTCATGACGAGCGGGGCGCGCGCCTCGCCGTCGCGCGCGGGGGCGGGGGGCTCTATCAGGTGAAAGGCTCGTCCGAGCCCGCGCTCACGGCCGAAGAGTGGGCCGCGCTCGCCGCGCGCGAGCCCGAGCGCTTCAGCCCGAACGTCACGCTGCGCGCCGTCGTCCAAGATTATCTACTCCCGACGGTGGCCTACTTCGGCGGCGCGGCCGAGATCGCCTACTTCGCGCAGACGGCCGAGGTCTACCGCCTGCTCAAACGCCCCGCCACTCCCATCCTCCACCGCGCGAGCATGACCATCGTCGAGCGACGCACGGGGCGCGCGCTCAAACGCTACGGGCTGACGGTCGAAGAGTTCTTCGCGGGGCTCGACCCGGTCATCGTGCGCGTCGTCGAGGAGCACTTGGGGCGCGACGTGGCGCAGGCGTTCGGCGAGACGGAGAGGACAATCGGCGCGGCGCTCGACGAGCTTCAGGAGCGGCTTCGCAAGTTCGACCCGACGCTCGGCGACGCGCTCACCTCGGGCCGCCGCAAAATCTTCTACCAGCTCGAAGGAATGCGCGCCCGCTTCCACCGCGCGCAGATGGCGCGCGACCGCGCCGTGCTCCGCCAGCTTGAGCGCGCCGCCACCGCGCTCTACCCCGAGAAGAGTTTGCAGGAGCGACACGTCAACGTCACCTCGCTCCTCGCGCGCCACGGCCGCTACGTCACCGACTGGATTTTCTCCGCCATCGACCCCGGCACCGTCGACCACCTCATCGTCTACCTCTAGAACTAGACACGCTTCCCCATGTCTAAAATCCGCGTCCTCGCCGACCAACTCGTCAACCAGATAGCCGCCGGGGAGGTGGTCGAGCGGCCCGCGTCGGTCGCGAAGGAGTTGGTCGAGAACGCTATCGACGCGGGCGCGCGCCGCGTCGAGGTGGACGTGGAGGCGGGCGGGCGTCGCCTCTTGAGAGTCGCGGACGACGGCGAGGGGATGACGCGCGACGACGCGCTGCTCGCCTTCGAGCGCCACGCGACCTCCAAAATCGCGGCGGCCGAAGACCTCGAACGCATCGCGACGCTCGGCTTCCGCGGCGAGGCGCTGGCCTCAATCGCTTCGGTCGCGCGCGTCGAGCTCGTCACGCTGAAGGAGGGCGAGACGGAGGGGACGCGCGTTCTCATCGAGGGCGGGCGGATGCGCGACGTGTCCCCGGCCGCGCGCCCGCGCGGGACGACGCTCGCCGTGCGCGACCTCTTCTTCAACGTCCCGGCCCGCCGAAAATTTTTGCGCTCGGAGGCGACCGAGAGCTTTCACCTGACGAGCCTCGTCACGCACTACGCGCTGGCGCACCCCGAAATCGCGTTCACGCTGACGAACAACGGGCGCGAAGTCCTGCGCGCCGCGCCCGCCTCCGATCTGCGCGAGCGCGCGTACCAGATATTCGGCGCGGAGTTTCTCGAAAACCTGCTCGAAGTGTCGGGCGGGCACGCCGCGGTGGCGCGCGTGCGCGGCTACGTCTCGGCCCCGCGCGAGCGCCGCACGTCGCGCGACGCGCAGTATCTTTTCGTCAACGGCCGCTACGTGCGCGACCGCCTCGTCGCGCGCTCGCTCGGCGAGGGCTACCGCTCGGTGCTGCCGCACGGCGTCTACCCGGCCGCGCTTCTGTTCCTCGCAGTGCCGCTCGAAGAGGTCGACGTCAACGTCCACCCGGCGAAGACCGAGGTGCGATTCCGGCGCGCGTCGGCGGTCGGGGACGCCGTGCGCGAGTCGGTGCGCGCCGCGCTCGCCGCGGGCGGATACCTGAGCGCGGCGGGCGAGGAGGCGGGGCGCGACGCCGCGACGCCGCGCGACTTCGAGCGGCCGTCGGATGAGGCGCACGCGCCGGCCGCGACTCAGGAGGCCATCGAGTTCGGCTGGACTCCTTCGGGCGAAGAAGTTCGCCCGCGCGAGGGCGCCGACGACTCCGGCCGCCGCGCCGCGGGCGATGAGGCGTCCGCATACGACACCAGCGACGCGCGCGACGTAACTTCGGAAGCGGCGCTCGAAACGCACGCGCGTCACGCGCGCCCCGCGGGCGGCGGCGCGTCCGATGAGGCTGTAGAAGTTTTCGCGGAGGACGAGGAAGGGAAGCGCGCGGGCGTCGTCGATGAAAGCGCCGCTGAAGGCCGCCGCTTAGAGAACACAAACGTAGAGGCCGGGCCGCTTGAGGTCTTCGTCGGAGAGACGCGCGACGTCGTCGGGCGGCGCGGAGTCACGCCGCGTGAGGCACAAGCGACGCCGCCGCTCCCGCCGCTGAACTCGGCGGCGAAGCTCGTGCGCGAGGCCGCGCCCGCGTCGCTCTCGTCGAACATCCGCCCGCTCGGGCAGCTCGAAGAGAGCTTCATCATCGCCACCGACCCCGAGGGCCTGCTGCTCATCGACCAGCACGTCGCGCACGAGCGAATCCTCTTCGACAAGTACCGCGCGCTCGTCTTCGCGCGCCGCGCCGAGTCGCAGCAACTGCTCGTCCCCGAGACCTTCGACCTGAGCCCCGCGCAGGCCACAGCCTTCGAACACGTCGCCGAAGAACTTGAAGCTTACGGCTTCGAGTTGACGCGCCTGTCGGGCCGTACCGTCGCCGTGCGCGCCGTGCCGGCCGACATCCCGCCGGCCGAGGCGCGCAACCTGCTCGCGGAGATTATGGACTCGGTCGACTCGGAAAAACGCGGGCGCGCGCGCGCCACGCTCGGCGAGGAGATCGCCGCCTCGCTCGCCTGCCGCGCGGCCATCAAGATCAACACGCCGCTCACGCGCGAGAAGATGCAGTGGCTCATCGACCGCCTGCTCACGACCTCCTCGCCCACCACCTGCCCGCACGGACGGCCCGTCATCCTCCGCCTCACCAAGCGCGACATCGAGCGCGGCTTCCATCGCCCTTAGAGCGTGTCGAGCGCGCGCAAAACCGCCTCGGTGTCGGAGAGGTCTGGGAGGAGGAGGTCTGGGCCGTGGGGGCGCAGGGTTTCGACGCTGTGGTTGCGGCCCGTGCCGACGCCGACCGAGCGCATCGCGGCGTGGCGCGCGCACGCGATGTCGTTCGGCGTGTCGCCGATGACGACGAACTGCGAGGGAGCTAATTCGACGCCGAGCCGCGTCTGGATGCGCTCGCGCGCGAGCGCGGGCAGGTCGCGCCGGTCGTGCGAGTCTTCGCCGAAGGCGCCGGGCAGCGTGAAGAAGTCGTCGATGCCGACGAGGCGCAGCTTGAGGCGCGCGGCCGGCTCTAGGTTGCCTGTGAGGAGCGCGGAGAGGTAACGCGGGTGCGCTTCGATAGTTTCGAGCAGCTCGCGCACGCCCGGCAGCAACTTGAAGACCTGCGCGCCGCGCGCGACGAAGCCCTCAAGCTCCGTCATGAAACGCTCGCGCAGCTCCGCGACGCGCCCGCGCACGTGCTCGTGCGTGTAGCCCTCGTCGCGCAGAGACTCGCAGAAGATTTGCAGGTCGGTCATCCCCGAAGCCTTCAACTCCTTGAGCCGCCCCGCCGTCCCGAACAGGCTTTCGAGCACCGGCGCCGTGTACTCCTTGTAAACGTCGGCGCGCTCCGAGAGCACGAGCGTGCCGTCGATGTCGAACAGGATGACGCGCACGTCTTCAGCCGCGTCGCGCGCGAAACGTTCTTCCCTCATCCACTCACCGCCGACCGGATTTTAAGTGCGCCGGGATTCTAACACGCGCCGCGTCGTTGACTCGCGCGCACGTTTCGGCTTACAAGCTTGAAGAGTCTTCCCGCCCCGACTCCGCTCGCAACGAACGCCCGGCCGAAAGGGAACAGTCAGATGCAAAGAACACCCGCGCGCCACGGTCGCGCACTCCAACTCCTCGCGCTCGCGCTGCTCGTCGCAACGTCCGCGCCGCCGCCGACGAGCGCGCGGGTGCGGCGGCAGCAGACGCCGAACGTCGTCGGCGTCTGGCAGGCGCACGTCGCCGGGATGCCCATCATCCTCCGTCTCAACTCTGACGGCACGGGCGACTTCGACGACGAGGCTTTCAAGTACACCGTGCGCGGCGCGTCGATCGTCGTCGAGGACGAGGACGGCGTAACGACCTACAATTTCACTCTGCGCGGCGACTCGCTCGTCGTCTCCGGCGGAGACCTGCCCGGCGCGCTCACCTTCACGCGCCTCGACGCGCCGGAGGCGGGGAAGAAGGAGAAGGGCGGTGACGAAACGCCGGCGCGCGAAGGCGAGGCCGCGGGCGGGGAGGGCGCGTCGGAGGAGTTGGCCGGCAAGTGGTGTTACATGGCGAGCGTCAACACGGGGTCGGGCGGGCGGATGTCGAACCGCTGCTTCACGCTCAACGCCGACGGGACGTTCGAGTACCACGCGGAGACGAGTTCGGGCGGCCCCGTAGCCTCGTCGGCCTCGCAGGAGTCGGACTCGGGGCGCTGGACGGCGACGGCCACGACCATCACGTCGCACTCGTCGAAGACGGGCACGAACACCTACCGTCTCGAACGCCGCAACCACCCGAAGACGGGCGACCCGATGCTCGTCCTCGACGGCGACGCCTACGTCACCGCCACGCAGCGCGCGCCGTGGCCGGAACGAGAGAGACAGTGACGCGTGACGAGTTGAAAACGAGTCGCTAGTTCAGAGTCCTCTAAAACCGAAGGCCCGATAAAAGCGAAGGCCCGACTACCGTAGTCGGGCCTTCGCTTATTTAACTCCGCGCCGCCGCCGTTTACGCGGCGGGCTCGGTGAGCGCGCGCTCGATGCGCCGGTCGGGGATGAGCCACATGACGGCGACCACGACGTAGAGAGCGCAAGCGAGCCACGAGTTGAAGAACGCGAGGGGAATCGCCACGGCGTATAAGACGACCGACGCCTTGCCCTTGAAGTCTTTGCCCACAGCCTTCGCCAGCGCGGAGTCGCGGCCGTGGTGAGAGACGAGTGTGCGAACGAGAATGTAGTAGGCGGTGCCGGCGAAGAGGAGCACCACCCCGTAGAGCGCGACGGGCGAAGGGGCGAAGTGGTTCTCGCCCATCCAGCCCGTGACGAAGGGTATCAGAGACAGCCAGAACAGAAGGTGCAGGTTGGCCCACAGGACGGAGCCGTTGACGCGGCTGACCGCGTGCAGCAGGTGGTGATGGTTGCTCCAGTAGATGCCGACGAAGACGAAGCTGAGCACGTAGCTTAAAAAGACCGGGACGAGCGGGAGCAGGGCGGCGAAGTCCGCGCCGTGCGGCACCTTCAGCTCAAGCACCATGATGGTGATGATGATGGCGAGCACGCCGTCGCTGAACGCTTCCAAACGTCCCCTGCCCATTCACGGTCTCCGTCCGAGGCGATTCGTCAGTCGAGGTGCTTCTTCGGTCGAGGCGGTTCGTTCAAGGAGTCTCTTACTTGACCCGCGCCTCCAAGCTGCGCCGCGCGTCGGCGAAGCGCTGGCGCAGACGCACGGCCGGCGCGCCCGCGTAACCTTCGTTCAGGCGCTTCTCGGCGACGCCCATCCAGCGCAGCAAGTCCTGCGCGGCGCGGCGGGCCGCGTCGGCGTCGGAGCTTCCGACGCGCCCGAACCAGACGGGCGCGGTGTGCGCGAACGGGTAGCTGTCCATCACGGGCCAACGCGACGCGCCGCCGTGGACGCGCGCCGCGACCCACCCGCCGCGCGGCACTTCGACGCGCCCGCTGTAAGTCTTGTGACCCGCCGCGTCGGGCCCGCGACCGCTCCAAGCGACCTGACCGTTGACGAGAATCTCCACTCGCTCGAAGGGCACGGCCGACCACGCGTCGAGCCTCCATTCGACCGACCGGCCCGGCGCGGCTTCGACGACGCCGCCCGGCTCCGCCCCGCCCGCCGTGAATTTGACGAGCGGGCCGTTCGTCACGAAACTGCGCCCGCGGCGAACGGCCTGAAGAAAGCCATTCAGGTTCATCGCGCCTTCCGGCTTCGCGTAGACGCGCGTCGAGCCGACGGCCATCGTGCGGAAGAAGTTGTGCATCGTGTCGCTGCCGGCCGAGGGCGCGACGGCCAAGCCCAAGTTGAGCAGGCGATACCAAGCCTCGCTCGTCCCCAACTCGTCGCTCCACAGGCACGCGACTTCGAGGGTGTCAACGTCGCCGGCGAGCGCGTCGGGCACGAGCTCCAGAGGCATACCCGCGGGGTCGCCCGTCTGCGGGAACGGGTTGCGGCCCGACACGGGGTGCACGTAAGAGTTGATGCCGCCGCGCGCGCGCGCGAAGCGCAGCGCCTCGTAGTTGGGCAAATCGAGCTGGTCGTAGACCGGATAACCCGGCCCGTAGTACCACGGCCAGTAGAGCGAGTCCGCGCCGACGACGCTGACGTGGCCGAGGAAGTGCGAGCGGACTTCCTGCGCGAAGGCGATCGACGGCCATTCGGCGCGACGCCAGCCGCGCCACTCGATGTCCATGAAGCGCGTGTGAAGGTTGGCGAGCTGCGGCGTCGAGAGGTCGAGGTCTTCGGCGCGCATGTCGAGCACCATGTCCTCGGGCGTCAGAAGATATGGGCCGCCGTAATTAAGATGCGAGTGAAGGTCGGCCGAGTGCCAGCCCTCGGAGGCCGGATTCCAGAGCGGGGCGGGAAGCTCAAGGTCAATCGTCGCCGTCTCGCCCGCGCCGACCCTCTTCGACGCGGATACTGTAGTGACGCCGAAGCCGCGCGCCGCGACGACGCGCACCTCTCCCGGCGGCACTTCGGCCGTCGTCACGCCGGGCGAGTAGAAGAAGACCATCCCGTTCTGCCCGTCGAAGCGCGGCTGCCCCGCGTCGGGGAGGACGGCGTGGCCCTTGCCGTCAACGACCGAGAGACGCGCGGGGAGATTTGTCGCGCCGCCCGCGGCGCGCGTCCTGATGACGAGGCGCGCCGTCGGCTCGCCCCAACTCCAAGAGAGCGGCGAGACATCTTCGGCCGCGCCGCCCGTCGCCGCGACGCGGAAGACTCGGAAGCGCTCGTCCGCGTCGGGCTCGGCGTAGTAGACGAAGTTGCCGTCGGCGCTCCACGCGGGCGTGAGCGGGTAGCGCGCCTCGTGCGCGAGCTGGATGGAGACGCCGCCACTCTTGTCCATCAGCCAGAGCTGCCAGCGGCCTTGCGCGGGCAGGTTCGCGACGAGGCTCCGCCCGTCGGGCTTGAGCGCGGGGCGCGTCTGCGACGCGATGCCCTCGTCGCGCAGCACGCGCCGCGCGCCGCCGGGGCGCAAATCAGACACGACGATCGAATCAATCGCGCCGGCCTTCGACAGGTAGAGGAGCTGCGCGTCGTCGGGGAGCGGCTGCGGCTGGAGTTCGAGCCCGCGGTCGGTCGTCAGACGCTTCTTCTCGCCCGTCGCGAGCTCGACGCGCCAGATGTCTAGGTCGCCGGCCTCGGCCGAGCTGTAGAAGAGCGCGCGGCCGTCGCGCGAGAAGGCCGGGTCGAGGTCGAGCGCCGGGGTGTCGACGGCGACCCGCTCGCGCCCGCTCGCGAGGTCGAGCACGACGACGCTCGTGTCCCGGCCGTCGTCGCGGACGAAGGCGAGTTGTTTACCGTCGGGCGACCACGCCGGGCGCGAATCGAGGCCCGCGCCGCGCGTCAGGCGACGGGCCTCGCGCGTCGCGAGGTCGACGGCCCAGAGCCAGCCGCGCGCGGCGACGGCGAGCGTGCGCCCGTCGGGCGAGGGCGCGGGGTCGGTCGCGCCCGCGTTGAGCGTCGGCAGGTTGTAGCCTTCGAGGTAGACGTGATGATTGACGTTCGCGACCTTCGGGTAGCGGTTAGTCCACTGCGCCGACGCGCCGGAGGCTAACAGGTGCGGCGCGAGCAGGCAGACGAGCGCGAGACGGAGTTTGACGGTCGGCATATTTATTTCCCTCGTTCGCCCGACTCTTTTTTGTAGGACTGATGCCAAGACCTTTCGCCGCAGGCCGGGCACTTGCGGTAGCTCCTCTGATTGCCCTTCGCCTTCCAGCGAATCCCGCCCAAGTCCCAGTACGACTCCTCGAAGCCACACTTCAAACACTTCATGTGCCAACGGCGCGAGTCCTCTTCCATCGACTTCGCCCACTCGGCGGGGAAGATTGAAGTGAAAAACTTCTGTATCCAGTTCATGTCTCGGCACTCAGGCTTTCGTCGGGGGTGGCAAGTCTAACGCCCGCGCGGCCCACGGCAAAGCCGTCTCCAACTGCCGCCGCTGAACCGTGCGGACGCGCGGCGCGTCCGCGATTCCCGGCAGGCCGGCGCGCGAGGCGAAATAGCCGGCGACGCGGGCCGCGACCCCCGGCGCGTCCGGCAGAATCTTTTCGGGCGCGACGCCGCCCTCGTACGCGAGACTCGGCAGCCAGAAGCCGAGGTCGAGTCGCGGGTTCGAGAGACAGGCCCCGTTCCAGTCGACGAACAGGACGCGCCCGCCCGCGGCGCAGATGTTGTCGCTGCGCAAGTCCCAGTGAGTCAGACTGTCGCCGGCGGTCGGACAACTCTCCTCATAACTCATGAGGGCGGGGAGCGCGGCGTCGAGCCATTCGCCATCCGCCATCCCGAGCGCGAGGAACGGCGCGGGGTCGGCGGCGACCGCCCGCCAGTTCTTCTGAGTCGCCCCGTGAACCTGCGCGTAAGTTTCGAGCGCGGCCGGCGCGCGGTGCATCGCGTCGATTTGCGCCAGAGTCGTGTCGACGAGCCGCGCGTCCCACGGCGGCGGCCAGCGGTGCGCGGACAAATCTTCGATGACGAGGACGGGCTCGGACTCGTCGTCCTCCGAGGCCAAGAGGCGCGGCATGAAGTCGCCGCGCAGGGAGTTGTAGACGTGAATCTCCCGGCGCAGGCTCTCGCGCGTCAGCGGCGTCGTCCCGACTTTGGCGAAGAAGCTACTCCCGGCAGTCTCGCACAGCAGGCGGAGCGCAGGGGTGTAGCCGCCCTCGACGCGCCGGTAGGATTCGACCCTCGCGCCGACGAGTCTCTCCATGCGAGCGGCCAGCTCGCGGCCGGGCGCGCCCTCATTCATCGTCTGAAAAGCCGCCTTCACGTAGGTCGTCAAAACCGTAGACGAACTCGTCGAACGTCACGCCCTCGATCTCCACCTGCTTCCGCCCGACGACGCGCCCGCCCATCTTTTCGTAGAACGACCTGTACGGGCTGACCGCGAGCGCGAGCAGGTAGACGGAGCCCTTACCGCGCCCGACCAAGAATCTCACGCCGCGCGCGAAGAGCCTTCGGCCGATGCCCCGTCTTTGGAATTCCGGCAGGAGGTAGATGGCGTAAAGCTCCCCGTCGTAGCCGTCGATAACTTCTCGCGGCTCGCCGAAGTCCGCGAACCCGACGACGCCGCGCCCCGCCGCCTCCGCCACGAACATCCTGTAAGCGTCGTCTTTGAAACGGCCCGCGAAAGCCTCGGCGCGCCTCTCGACCGACATCTTGTCCAGAAAGGACTGCGGCACGATTCCGGCGAACGACTCCCTCCACGAACGCACGTGAACGCGCGCCACCGCCGCACAGTCCGCGACCGTGGCCTCCCGGATTCTGACGGCGTCTGAAACCCGCATGAGCGGACGGCATTCTAGCAAACCGGAAGGTTCGGCGATGAGGGAATCGCCGACACGGAACGGCTGCGGGAGGCGAGTCGGACGAGTCGAGTCGGGAGCCCGCGGGCGAGTGACCGGCCGCGCGCCCGTCGCGCGTCACGGCGTGTAGTTGTAGTGCCACGGCTCGTAGGGCGATTCGAGCGGGCCCGTGAACTTGGTGCTCGCCTTGCCGACGGCCTCGCGCAGTTTCGCCGTCCACCCGGCCTCGTCCCACTCGCGCCGCGCACTCGCCGAGGAGGTGCCCGCGACAAGCTCGCGACCGCGCCTGACCTGAAAGTCGAGGGCGCGGAGCTGCCCGTGCGGCGACAGTCCGGGCGTCGCGACGGTCGGCTGCGCGGACGGGACGAAGCCGCGCAGGAAACGCTCGAACCTCTCACGCCCCGCGTCGTCGGGCGCGGGCCCGTACCTCGCGTCGGAGAGTTCCTTCTCGGCCGCCGCGAGCATCTCCTCGCCGGCCCTGCGGACGGACTCGGCCTCGTTCCAGTTGCGCACCTGCTCGTCGAGGCTCCTGACCTCCGTGTTGACGTGGAGCGTGTGGCCGGGGTTCAGCTCCTCGAACTTCCGCCGCACCTTCTCGACCTCGGCCACGGCCGCCGCGTACTCGGGCGTCTGCTTGTAGCTCTCAATCTGCTGCCGCGACCAAGCCCACTTCGTGCCGAGGTCGCGCCCGCCGCGCAAATAACCCCTGACGGCGAGCAGGCGGCGCGCGTCGCCGTCGACCCCGCGCAGGGCCTCCTGCATCTCGGGCGCGAGTCCCTTCGCGGCCGCGTCGATGTAGGCCCGGAGCTTGCCGTCCGACACCGGCGCGGGCGCGCCCGGCGAGCCGTTCGCGGCGGCGGACGTGCTGTTGGTTGACGTGTTGTTGGCGGGCGTGTTGTTGCGGGCCGTGCTGTTGCCGGGCGGCTGTTCGACGACGCAGCCGGCGGCGCAGCAGGCGAGGAGGAGGAAGCTCAGGCCACTTCTCATGGTTTTTGAATCGCGCCGTAGTACTTCCCTAACGCTTCCCTGTAGGCGAGCGGGCCGGGCGGGCCGTCAGCCGGCGCGCTTGACGAGGATGACCCAGTAGGCCGTCGCGAGGCCGAGGGCCAGAAAGAGAATCTCAAGGGCGACGTACGCGTGGAACTTCAGCGGCTCGTCGCGGCGCAGCAGACGCCGCCCCTGCGGGTAGCTCGTCCGCCTGTACTCGACCGTGCCCGAGCGCAGATGCTTCAACGGCCCGGCGATGAAGACGACGAGCGTGACGGCGACGAGCAGCGCGAATCCGACGTGTCTACTCATGCCGCTGATGCGCGAGTGTGGCGGTCACTCGCAACTCGTAAAATCTCCTGACCAGCGAGTGCTCCGACTCGTTCACTTCAAGCCTTCCCAGAGTCCTTCTCCCGACGCGCCCGTCGATTATAGCCAGCGCCCTGAGGAAAGGGTTTTCCGATTGCAGGGCGGCGCGCGCGGGCATATCAAGGTACGCGCGCATCGCGCCGACGAGTTGGTCGGTGTGGTGGGTCTGCTGCGCGTCGAGCGTCGCCTCGATCTCCCGGCGGACGGGTTCGAGGCCGACGGGCGGGTAAGGGAGGCTGTCGAGGTTCGGGACTCGCCTGTACCACTCGACACACTCGGGCATGAAGCGGTGGTAATGGCCCGCGCCGAAAATCTTCTCCCCGTCGAGAGTGACCCAAGCCTCCGTGCCGAAGTGCGTCGCCTCGCGGTATCGGGTGACGTGGAAGTCTATTCTGTCTCGCAGCCCGGGGCAGATGAGCGCCCTGACGCGCATCCTCAGCTTCGACCATTGCATGACTCTAACGCTTACCCTCCTGCGCGGCGACGCCCAACAGGCGCAAGGTCTCGGCGCGCCCGGCGTCGCCGGAGCCGGGCCGCAGCTTGTAACGCGGCACGCCGACCGTGTTCGCGCTCGCGGGATAAAACTTAATCGTCCTCTCGCCCGCGCCCTCTTTAATCGTAATCTCGACGGGCTTCGTCGCGTCGCCGAGATGGATGGGGAGGCGTCGGACGACGACCTGACCGTCGCGCAGGCCCGCGCGGTGGGCCGCGCTGTCTTCTTTGACCCCGGCGATGATCTTATCCCTGCGCAGAGTCTCCAAGTCCAAGCCCAACTCGAAGGGCGCGACCTCGACCACCTCCAGCTCGACGTGCGGGCCGAACGCGTCCGCGGCGGGCGCGATGAGCTCGCCCGCCTCGACGTGACGTTTGATGTCGGCCGTCACGTCGCGCCCCGCGAGGCGGCGGACGTGCTCGCCGATGACCTCGGCCGTCAGCTCGGGCCTCCCCCCGCGGGCCGCGTCGAACATCGCGAGCATCACGTCGTCGAGCGAGTGGCGGCCGCCCGAAGCCGCGCGGATGAGTGCGTTCCAGTTCGTCGCCAGAAGGAGGCCGCGGCGGTAAGGCAGCTTCCGCACGTCGTCGTCGTTCCAGAAGTCTTTGACCACGCGCTCGTTCGTCTCGGCGCGCACGGGCAGGAGGTAGTACTCGCGCATGAGCGCGTTGTACCGGCCGATGTACTCGTCGAGCGTGATGAGCCCGCCGCGCAGGGCGAGCAGGTAGGCGTAGAAGTCCGTGAAGCCCTCGCTGAACCAGTAGAGCTGCGACTCGGGCTCCTTCAGCCGGCCGAGCTTCGGCGAGTTCCAGTTATGAAAATACTCGTGCGCGAGCAGCCACTTGAAGTCGCCGAGCTCCGCGTTGCGGCTGGAGAAGAGGGCGAAGGAGTTCGTGAGCCCCGTGCCGCCGGTGTTGGTGACGTTGGGCGGCGCTTCGAGCGGGATGAGCGTGACGAGGTAGAAGGGCACGTCGTGGTCGCGCCAGAACGCGCGCTCGACGGCGACGACTCTGCGCACCATGTCGGCGAACGCCTCATCCGAGAACTGCCACGCGCCGCGCACGGCCGCGTTGACCGCCTTGCCGCCGACGCGCAGGGACATCAGACGAAAGTCGCCGCCGACGTAGACGGCGTGGACGAACTCCTCGACCGTCGCCCGAAAACGTTGGCGGCGCTCGTTCACGCCGAAGCTGCTGGCGAGCGCCCAACTCTTCGGCAGCCCCTCCCAACGCAGCGAGACGGAGACCGCCGTCTGCTCGTCCCAACCCGGGCGCACCCAGACGCCGTGGCCTATCCAATGAAAGTAATCTTTGTGCAGGGCGGGGCGGTAACGAGTCTCGTTCTGCGGGTCGCCCGCGAAGTCCTGCGCCAGCTCGTAACGGACGCGGAGCGTAGCATTCGGCCCGTGCGCGACTGTTTTGACGTGCGGCTCGGCGGTGTCGGAGAGTCGCGCGTCGGGCGGCGAGACTCGCAGGTTCGAGACGGCGCGGTAAAGGTTCTGCTGCCCGCCCCAGCGGTCGGGGAGCACGAGCCGCGTCGTCCCGCCCGCGTCGCCTTTAAAACTCAGCTCGACGCGAAACCTGAGGGCGTCGTTGCCGAAGACGGGTTCGAGCGTGTACGACAACTCGGGCACGCGCCCGGCGCGAGCCGTTTGCGCGCGCGCGGCCGAAGCGGACAGGCAGAGGAGCAGGGCGAGCGACGCGGCGGCGGGCAGTAATCTTTTCGGCATCGGCAGACCTTTGACCTCGCCCTACTCGATGACGGCGAGCACGTCGCCGGGGTTGACGGTCTCGCCCACGCGCGCCGCGAGTCGCGCGACGCGCCCGGCCTTCGGCGACTTCAGCTCGTTCTGCATCTTCATCGCCTCGACGACGACGACGCCGTCGCCCGCCTCGACCTCCGCGCCCTCCTCGACGAGCACGCGCACGACCTTGCCGGGCATCGGCGCGTGAAGCTCGGCGCGGCCCGCGTCGTGACCCGCGACGCCGCGCGCGCCGCGCAAGCGGCGGGGGTCGCTCACGCGAACCGTGTGAGTGCCGCCGCGCGTGCGCACTTCCGTCGCGCCGTCGGCCGACTCCGCGACGCGCGCCTCGAAGACGCGCCCGCCCGCCGTGATGAGAAAGACGCCCGGCTCCGGCTCGCGCACCTCAAGCTCGTAGGCGCGGCCGTCGACTTCGGCCGCGGCGCGCTCGCCGTCGCGGCGCAGCTCGACGCCGAGTTGTTCGCCGTCGATTTCGGCTAGGAGTTTCATGAGAAGATTGCTGTAAGGGCGTCGCGCGCGCGTCAGCGCGAGGCGGCGCGGCCTGAGAGTTTCCAGCGGCTCGCGGGCTGGCCTAGCGCGCTTCGCGGCGCGGACGCGCGCGACTTGCTCTCGTGGGCGAGCGCGGCGGCGACGACTGCGAGGTCGCGCTCGCGCTGTCCGTCGCCGGCGTCCGCTTCGTCGCCGTCAGTCGCGGCGCGCGCGGCGTCGCGGCGTGCGAAGAAGCGTTCGATGAAGCCGGTGTCGAGTCGGCCCTCGATGAACTCGGCGTCGCGCACGACCTCGCGGAAGAAGGGGAGCGTCGTCTTGATGCCCGCGACCTCGTACTCGTCGAGCGCGCGGCGGATGCGGTCAATCGCCTCGGCGCGCGTGCGCCCCCACGCGGCGAGCTTCGAGATCATCGGGTCGTAGTGGATGGAGACTTCCGCGCCCGAGTAGACGCCGCCGTCGTCGCGCACCGAAGGGCCGGAAGGCACGCGCAGGTGGGTGATGCGGCCCGGCGACGGCATGAAGTTCTGCTCGGGGTCTTCGGCGTAGACGCGGCACTCGACGGCGTGCCCGCGCATGACCACGTCCTCCTGACGGAAAGACAACGGCGCGCCGGCCGCGACCGTAATCTGCTCGCGCACGAGGTCGATGCCCGTGACCATCTCGGTGACGGGGTGCTCGACCTGTAGGCGCGTGTTCATTTCGAGGAAGTAGAAGTCGCGCGTCGTGTCGGAGACTAAGAACTCGACCGTGCCCGCGCCGACGTACCGGGCGGCGCGCGCGACGCGCACGGCGGCCTCGCCCATCGCCTCGCGCAGGGCCGGGTCGTTAATCGGCGACGGGCACTCCTCGATGACCTTCTGGTG
>DASQDT010000013.1:0-6792 GCA_035634035.1 Pyrinomonadaceae bacterium
CACCTCGGTCTGCTTCGACCTCTCCGTCTTCGAGTTGTTCGTCCCGCTCGCGGCGGGCGGCACGATCGTCTTGGCCGACAACGCGCTCGCGCTCCCGACGCTCGCCGACAGGGAACGTGTGACGCTCGTCAACACCGTGCCTTCGGCCATGTCGGAGCTGGTTCGTCAGGGCGGCGTCCCGGCCTCCGTGCGCACCGTCAACCTCGCGGGCGAGCCCTTGCAGAGGCGACTCGTCGAGCAGGTCTACGAACGGTCTAACGTCGCGCGCGTGTGGAACCTCTACGGCCCGTCGGAGGACACGACCTACTCGACCGGCACCATCGTCGGGCGCGGGCGCGAAGTTGCGCCGACCATCGGACGCCCCGTCTGGAACACGCGCGTCTACATTCTCGACGCCTCGATGATGGCGGTCGCGCTCGGCGTCGCGGGCGAAGTCTACATCGGCGGCGAGGGGCTCGCGCGCGGCTACCTCGGGCGTCAGCGGATGACGGCCGAGCGGTTCGTCCCCGACCCGTTCGCGACGGAGCCCGGCGCGCGCATGTATCGCACCGGCGACCTCGCGCGCTACTTGCCGGACGGCGAGATAGAGTTCCTCGGCCGCATCGACCATCAGGTGAAGGTGCGCGGCTTCCGCATCGAGTTGGGCGAGATCGAGGCGCGGCTCCTGACACGCGAGGGCGTGCGCGAGACGCTCGTCGTCGTCAGGGAGGACGCGGCGGGCGACAAGCGTCTGGTCGCTTACGTCGTCGCGAGTTCGGCCGACGCGCCGCCCACGCCCTCCGCCTTGCGCCGGCACCTGTCGGAGCACTTGCCCGACTATATGCAGCCTTCGGCCTTCGTCTTTCTCGACGCGATGCCGCTGACGCCGAACGGCAAGATTGACCGCAAGGCCCTGCCCGCGCCCGACGAGTCGCAGGCGGCGCGCGAGTCCGTCTACGAGACGCCGCGGACGGAGACCGAGGCGGCGCTCGCGCGCCTGTGGGGCGAGGTGTTGGGCGTCGAGCTCGTCGGCGTGCGCGACAACTTCTTCGAGTTGGGCGGTCACTCGCTGCTCGCCACGCGCGTCGCGTCGCGCGTGCGCGAGACGTGCGGCGTGGAGCTTCCGTTGCGCGCAATCTTCGAGTCGCCGACGGTGGCCGCGCTCGCCGAGAGGGTTGACGCGGGGCGCTTGCGCGACGGCGGCCGCTCGCCGCTTGAGCCCATCGGGCGCGCGCCGCGCGGCAGTAAGCTTCCGCTCTCGCCCGCGCAGCGACGCCTCTGGTTCCTCGCACAGTTGGAACCCGAGAGCCCTTTCTACAACCTCCCGGCCTCCGTCCTGCTCGAAGGCAAACTCGACGCCGACGCGCTCGAAGAGGCTTTCCGCGAAGCGCAGCGGCGTCACGAGATTTTGCGGACGCGCTTCGAGGCCGTTGACGGAAGCCCCGTTCAAATCGTCGACGCCGCGACGACACTCGCGCTCGCGCGCATCGACCTGCGTCACCTTCCCGTCGAGGAGAGGGAAGCCGAGGCCCGTCGGCTCGGCGCGCGGGAGGCGCGCGCTCCCTTCGACCTCGCGCGCGGGCCGCTGTGGAGGGTCGCGCTGCTGCAACTCGAAGAGGAGCGGTTCGTCCTCCTGCTGACGTTGCACCACATCATCGCCGACGGCTGGTCGCTCGAAGTCCTGATGCGCGAGGTGGCGGCCGCTTACGCGGCCTTCTCGTCGGGCGCGGCGTCGCCGCTTCCCGAGCTTCCGATTCAGTACGCCGACTTCGCACAGTGGCAGCGCGAGCGCCTGCGAGATGCGTCCGCCGAGCAGCAACTCGACTACTGGCGGCGTCGACTCGCGGGTGCGCCGCCCGCGCTCGAACTGCCGACGGACAAGCCGCGCCCGCCGGCCCAGACCTACAACGGCGCGACGCGCTCGATCGAGATGACGCCCGCGCTCGCCGAGGCGCTCAAGCGCCTCAGTCTCGGCGAGGGCGCGACGCTCTTCACGACGCTGCTCGCGGCCTTCCAGACTTTGCTACATCGCTACACGCGGCAGACCGACATCGTCGTCGGCGCGCCCTTCGCGGGTCGCGAGCGCGCCGAGGTCGAGCCGCTCGTCGGCTTCTTCGTCAACACGCTGCCGGTGCGTGCGAGCCTCGCCGACGACCCGACCTTCCGCGAGCTTCTGTCGCGCGTGCGCGAGTCGGTGCTGGAGGCGCGCGAGCATCAGGACGTGCCGTTCGAGAAATTGGTCGAGGCGCTGCCCGCGCGCGACGCGAGCCGCTCGCCCATCTTTCAGGTGATGTTCGCGTTGCAGACCCGCCCGCTCGAAAGCGTCACGCTGCCGGGCCTGCGCCTGACGGCGACGCCGGGCGAGACGGGCACGTCGAAGTTCGACCTCACGCTCTTCGTCACGGAGGGGCGCGAGGGCCTGAGCGCGGCGGCCGAGTACAACACGGACGTTTTCGAGTCGGAGACAATCGGCCGCCTGCTCGGCCACTTCCGAAACCTGCTCGAAGCCGTCGTCGCCGACCCCGAACGCCGCGCCTCCGAGCTGCGGCTCGTCACCGACGACGAGCGCCGCCAACTCGTCGCCGGGTGGAACGCGACGCGCACCGAATACCCGCGCCGCGCCTGCGTCCACGAGCTGTTCGACGAGCAGGCCGCGCGCACGCCCGACGCGCCCGCGCTCCTCTTCGGCGAAGAGTCGTCGACTTACGGCGAGCTGCGGCAGAAGGCCAACCAGCTCGCGCGTCATCTGCAAGGGCTCGGCGTCGCGACGGGGGCGAACGTCGCCGTCTACGTCGAGCGCTCGGCCGAGATGGTCGTCGCCTTCCTCGGCGTGCTCAAGGCGGGCGCGGCCTACGTGCCGCTCGACCTCGACTACCCGCGCGAGCGCCTCTCGTTCATGCTCGAAGACGCGCGCTGCGAAGTGCTCATCACGCGCGAGGCGCTGCGCGACCGTCTGCCGGCGGGCGGCCTGAAAGTCGTCAGCCTCGACCTCGACGCCGGGGCGATTGCGCGTCACGAGACTTCGTCGCCCGCCTCCGGCGCGACGGCCGCGCACCCGGCCTACGTCATCTACACGTCGGGCTCGACCGGCCGTCCGAAGGGCGTCTGCGTCCCGCACCGCGCCATCAACCGTCTGGTCTGGAACACCAACTACGTCGCGCTCGGCCCCGACGACCGCGTCGGGCAACTGTCGAACGCCTCGTTCGACGCCGCGACCTTCGAGCTCTGGGGCGCGCTCACGCACGGCGCGCTGCTCGTCGGCATCGACAAGGAGGCGGCCCTCGCGCCGCGCCGTCTGGCCGAAGAGATAGCGGGACGGCGCGTCACGGCCATGTTCATCACGAGCGCGCTCTTCAGCCAAGTGGCGGCCGAAGTCGCGGGCTGCTTCGGCGGCGTCAAGCACCTCATCGTCGGCGGCGACGCCGTCGACCCGAAGTGGGCGCGGCGCGTGCTCGCGGAGGGCGCGCCCGCGCGTTTCGTCAACGGCTACGGGCCGACCGAGAGCACGACCTTCGCCGTCTGCGGGGAGGTGACGGAGGTCGCGCCCGACGCGCGCAGCATCCCCATCGGCCGCCCCATCTCGAACACCGAAGCCTACGTCCTCGACGCGCGTCTTGAGCCCGTGCCGGTCGGCGTCGCGGGCGAGCTTTACATCGGCGGCGAAGGGCTCGCCTTAGGCTACCTACACCGACCGGCGCTGACGGCCGACCGCTTCGTCCCCGACCCCTTCCGCGGCGAGCCGGGCGCGCGCCTCTACCGCACGGGCGACCTCGCACGCCGTCTGCCCGACGGCCGGATAGATTTCCTCGGCCGCCTCGACCACCAAGTGAAGCTGCGCGGCTTCCGCGTCGAGTTGGGCGAAATCGAGTCTCTGCTTTCGCGGCACGCGGGCGTGCGCGAGACGGTCGTCGTCGTGAGGGAAGAGGGCGGCGACAAGCGACTCGTCGCCTACGTCGTCGCCTCCGCGCCCGGCGCGCCGCCCGCGCACGCCGAACTCCGACGCCACCTCAAAGAGCAGTTGCCCGACTACATGATACCGGCCGCGTTCGTCACGCTCGACGCCTTGCCTCTGACGCCGAACGGCAAGGTCGACCGCCGCGCGCTGCCCGCGCCCGACGAGAGCCGGCCCGAGCTCGAAGCGGATTACGAGGCCCCGCGCACGCCGACCGAAGAACTCTTGGCCTCGGTCTGGGCCGACCTGCTCGGCGTCGGCCGCGTGGGCGTGCGCGACGACTTCTTCGAGTTGGGCGGCCACTCGCTTCTGGCGACGCGCGTCGTCTCGCGCGTGCGCGAGGCGTGCGGCGTGGAGCTTCCGTTGCGCGCGTTGTTCGAGTCGCCGAACGTCGCCGCGCTGGCGGAGCTCGTCGAGCGCGAGAAGTCTTCCGGCGGCGACGCGGCGTCGCTCCCTCTGCGGAGAGTCGAGCGCGGGGAGCAGTCGCCGCTCTCGTTCGCGCAGCAGCGCCTCTGGTTCCTCGACCAGTTGGAGGAGGGCGGCGCGGCCTATCACATCGCGGCTTCGGTGCGCCTGCGCGGCGCGCTCGACGTGTCGTCCTTCGAGCGCGCCGTCGGCGAGGTGGTGCGCCGCCACGAGGTTCTGCGCACGACGTTCGTGTCGGTCGACGGCGGCCCCGTGCAGTCCGTCGCCGCGCCCGCGCCCGTCCGCGTCCCCGTCGTCGACCTGAGCGAAGTGACGCGCGACGAGCGCGACGCGGAGGCGCGACGCCTCGCGGCCGAGGAGGCGCGCGCGCCCTTCGACTTGGCGCGCGGCCCGCTCCTGCGCACCACGCTCCTGCGGCTCGACGCCGACGAACACCTTCTGCTCTTGACCATGCACCACATCGTCAGCGACGGCTGGTCGATGGGCGTGCTGGTGCGCGAAATCGCCGCGCTCTACGAGTCGTTCGTGACCGGCGGCGCGCACGCGCTCGCCGAGCTGCCAATCCAGTACGCCGACTTCGCCGTCCTCCAGCGCGAGTGGCTGCGGGGCGACGCGCTCGGCGCTCAGCTCGACTACTGGAAGCGTCAGCTGGCGGGCAAGCTCCCGCCGCTCGAACTGCCGGCCGACCGCCCGCGCCCGGCCTCGCAGAGCTTCCGCGGCGCGACGCTCCGCTGGAAGCTCGGGCGGGAGTTGGCCGAGGGGCTTAAGGGCTTGGGCCGGCGCGAGGGCGCGACGCTGTTCGTCACGCTGCTCGCGGCCTTCCAAACTCTGCTCCACCGCTACACGGGTCAGGCCGACATCGCGGTCGGCACGCCCTTCGCCAACCGCAACCGGCTTGAGCTTGAGCCGCTCATCGGGTTTTTCGTCAACACGCTCGTCATGCGCACAGACCTTTCGGGCGACCCGACCTTCCGCGAACTGCTCGGCCGCACGCGCGAGACGACGCTCTCGGCGCAGGCGCATCAGGAGTTGCCCTTCGAGATGCTGGTCGAGGCGCTGCGCCCCGAACGGAGCCTCGGCCACTCGCCGCTCTTCCAAGTGATGTTCGCCTTCGAGGGCGGCGCGGCGACGAGGCTCGAACTGCACGGGCTGCGGAGCGAGCTTGAGCACGTCGAGACGGGGACGGCGAAGTTCGAGCTGACGCTCGCGGCCACGGAGTCGGCCGACGGCATCGAGGCCGCCTTCGAGTACAACACAGACCTCTTCGACGAGAGCACGATCCGCCGCATGGTCGGCCACTTCGAGACGCTGCTCGCCGGAGTCGCCGCCGACCCCGACCGCCCACTCTCCGCGCTGCCGCTCCTGACCGAGGCCGAGCACAGGCAGTTGCGCGACTGGAACGACACCGACATCGAAGTCCCTTCGGGCGAACTCATCCACACACTCTTCGAGGCGCGGGCCGCGCACACGCCCGACGCGCTCGCCCTCGTCGCACGCGACGCGCGACTCACCTGCGGCGAGCTAAACGCGCGCGCAAACCAACTCGCTCGTCACCTCAGGGAGACGGGCGTCGGCCCCGAGGTGCGCGTCGCCGTCTGCGCCGAGCGCACGGCCGAGATGGTCGTCGCGCTGCTCGCGGTGCTGAAGGCGGGCGGCGCTTACGTGCCGTTAGACCCGGCTTACCCGCGCGAGCGAGTCGCGTTCATGCTCGAAGACTCGCGGGCGCGAGTGCTCCTGACCGAGCAGCGCCTCGTCGGCCACCTGCCGGCGCGCGAGGGGTTGACGACCTTCTGTCTTGACGGCGAGTGGCCTCTGGCCGCGCGTCACGCCGAAGACAATCTCGAACGCGCGGCGCTCCCCGAAAACCTCGCTTACATCATCTACACGTCGGGCTCGACGGGCGTCCCGAAGGGCGTCGCCATCGCGCACCGCAGCGCCGTCGTCCTCGTCGAGTGGGCCGCGCGTGCGTTCGCGCCCGACGAGTCGGAGGGCGTGCTGGCCTCGACCTCGGTCTGCTTCGACCTCTCAATCTACGAGCTGTTCGTCCCGCTCGCGCGGGGCGGCACGATCATCCTCGCCGACAACGCGCTCGCGCTCCCGACGCTGGCCGACGCCGCGCGGGTGACGCTCATCAACACCGTCCCGTCGGCGATGACCGAGCTCGTGCGCGCGGGCGCGATACCGCCGTCCGTGCGCACGGTCAACCTCGCGGGCGAGCCCCTGCCGAACGAGCTCGTGCAGGAGATTTACAGTCGGTCTAACGTCGCCCGCGTCTGGAACCTCTACGGGCCTTCCGAGGACACGACCTACTCGACGGGCGCGGTCATCGGGCGCGGCGCGAATCGTCAGCCGAGCATCGGCCGCCCGCTCGCCAACACGCAGGTTCACCTGCTCGACGCGAACCTGCGGCGAGTTCCCGTCGGCGTCGTCGGCGA
>DASQDT010000014.1:0-34839 GCA_035634035.1 Pyrinomonadaceae bacterium
TTCCGCTCGCCGCAAGTGTCTCGCGCGCCCCGCTCATTCGGACGGCAGGGGGGAGGCGTCGGCCGCCTCGGGCGCGAACTCCTGCGCGTCTGTTCGTTTGAATCGAAAGTTCGAGGCGGATTATACGCGAGGTGCGCGCCCGCGCGCAAAAGGGGCGGTTTGAAAGCAAAAAGGCGCGCGGGACGTGGAGCCCGCGCGCCTTTCGCGTGTGAAGTTTGGACGCTGCTCAGCGGTGCGCGTCGAAGTGTGCGACGCCGCCGGCGGCGAGCGTGCCGGCCGCGACCTTGCGCGCGTGCTTTTGATAACGCATCTCGTCGGCCGCCGAGGCGAGCAGCGCGTCGGTCGTCTCCCCGTCGTGCGGGAAGCTCGCGACGCCGCAGCTCACGCGCAAGTGAGCCTCGCGCCCTTTGCGCGCCGTGAACTTGTGCGACTCGACGGCGGCGCGCACGCGCTCGGCGACCGTGCGCGCCACCTCGCCCGTCGCCGTCGGCAAAACCGCGACGAACTCGTCGCCCTCGAAGCGCGCGAGCGTGTCCATCTGCCGCAGCTGATTCTTGACGACCCGCGCGAAGCCCGCGAGCAGCCGGTCGCCGACGCCGTGACCGTGGCGCTCGTTCAGTTGACGGAAGTCGTCGAGGTTCATGACGAGGAGCGACAGCGGCTCACTGCCCGAGCGGTGACACTCGGCGAGGCGCTGTTCGAGTGTGGCGTAGAGCGAGCGCGCGTTCGGGAGTTCGGTGAGCGGGTCGGTGAGCGCGCTCAAGCGCGAGCGCTCGTAGGCGACGGCGTTGGCGAGCGCGCCCTCGACGTGGCGGCAGACGGTTTCGAGCAGGCGCGCGTGCTCGGCCGTGTACTCTTCGAGCACGGAAGTGTAGAGCGTGATGGCGCCGAAAGCGCCGTCCTCGCGCGCGAGCGGCGCGGAGGTGACGGCGCTGAGGCGGCTGACGGCATCGGCCGTCAGCCCGGCGAGGTCGAGCTCGGGCGAGCGGCTGCGCATCGTCCGCGCGTTGGCGACGACCCAACCCGTGACGCCTTCGCCGACCGGCACGGCGCGCCCCGCGTGAGCCTCGGCGTTCGCGCCGAAGGCGTGAGCGGCGCGGGCCGCGCCCGTGCGCTCGTCGACGAGGTAGACGACGCAGTCGTCGAAAGGGATGAGGCGGCGGAGGCGGTCGGCGACGAGCGCGACGGTGTCCTCGACGTTGAGCGACGAGGCGACGGCCTGAATAATCTCGTGCAGCGCGTAGACCTCGCGCTGCGCCTCGGCGATGCTGCGGAAGCCGGAAGCCTCCGCGCGCGGCGTCGCGTCGGCCGCGACGCGCGAATCAGTTACGCGCCCGGCTTCAGCCGCGGCGCCGTCTGACGAAACCTGTGACGAGACCTGCTCGGCGAGGTCTTCGGGCGCGATGAGCCGGTCGAAGCTTGCGACGTGCGTGATGAAAGCCTCGACGACGCGCGGGTCGAAGTGCGTGCCCGACTTGCGCCGGAGAAGCTCGATCGATTCGTCGCGCGCGTGGCCGGCGCGGAAGGGTCGCTCGCAGCGCGACGAGTCGTAAAAATCGACGACGGCGATGACGCGCGCGACCAACGGAATCTGCTCGCCGCGCAGGCCCGAGGGGTAGCCGCCGCCGTCCCAACGCTCGTGGTGATGGCGCACGGCGTCCTCGACGGGGAAGGGGAAGTCGATGCGCCGCACGATGTCGCCCCCGACCTCGGCGTGCGTCTTCATCTTCTCGAACTCGGCGGGCGAGAGCTTGCCCGGCTTGTTCAAGATGTGGTCGGGCACGGCGAGCTTGCCCACGTCGTGCAGGAGCGCGCCCGTGCCGAGCGCCTCCATCTCGGCCGGTGTCACACTCAGAAGCTTCCCCAACTCGGTCGCGTAGAGGCGCGTGCGGCGGACGTGGCCCGGCGTCGTCTGATCCTTCGCGTCAATCGCCATCGCGAGCGACTCGATGGCGCGCAGGCGTAGCTCCGAAGCCCTCTCGGCCTCGCGCCTCCGCCGTCCCTCTTCGTCGAGCGCGCGACGCGAGTGTCGCTCGAACGTCTTGTAGAGAAAGACGGCTTCGAATGTGACGACGGCCGCGAGCAGGAAGGCGACGGGCGTCGGGCCGACGGTGAGAAGCGCGCAGGCTAAGGCTAGGCCCGCGGCCGCGCCCGACGCGGCGAAGAGGTGGCGTGTGTCTCGGAGCATTTTGAGGTGTTTCTTCGGAAGCGTCGCGCTCGTCTGTGACGCCCTCCGGGGTGAGCGGGCCGAAGGGGTCGGGGGGTGCGGAGAGAGTGGGGCTTGGCGGCGTTTTCCGCCGGGGCGGCCAACAACGTTGGCCGCCTGGAAGATTAAAGGTTTTGCCCAATAGCGTCAAGGACTTAGGTGAAAATCGTGGGGGAAAACCTGCGTCCGCCGAAGACTCGTCGCGTGCGAGTCGAAGCAAAGTCATTGTAAAGTCACAAATTCTCAATCGGCTGTGTGCTTTAACGGCTTGACTGGCAAGTGAAAATCGTGTATTTCCGCCTATTCTTACGCATTTCTACGTCCGGCGAGGGCGACCCCGGAAAGGGTTTTCGGGGGCACTTTGAAACTTCGGGGACGGTCGCGGCCGAAGAGGCCGCCCCGCGCGGCGCGCGCCGCGACGCCCCTTTGCAATCTGACCCCTCCGCGGAGGGGCGGGAGGAAACCTGATGCGACGAATCTTAGCTCTCCTGACTCTGTGCGCCGTCGCGGGCCTGTGGACTGCCTGCACGTCGTCGGAGAACGCGAACAACGCGAACGCGAACGCCAACCGCAACGCGAACGCCAACGCGACGACGAACGCCAACGCGACGAACACCAACACCAACACGACCAACACGACCTCGACCGCCACGAACGCCAACGCGAACACCACGCTTAACGCGAACACGACGACGACCACGAACACCAACATGAACGGCAACATGACGACGGGCGGGAACATGAACGGCAACATGACCCCGGCGAACCGCAACGCGAACGCCAACCGCACCCCGTAAGGCTTTCCGGGTTCGGGTCTCGGTGCGGAAGGCGCGGCGCCCGTGGCGTCGCGCCTTCTCTCTTTTCGCGCGGGTTGTCAGCCCGCCTCTTCTGAATTACTTTACCTCCTGCGTGAGCGAACTCACCCCAGCAGAGCCTTTCCGCCACCGTCTCATCACGGACGCCGGGGAGGCGCGCGCCGCGCTGCGAGACTTCCTTCGGGAACCCGTCCTCGGACTCGACACCGAAACTTTCTGGGACGCCAAGTCCGGCTGGTCGAACCTCTCGCTCGCCCAGTTCGCGCGCCCGGACGGCGAGGCCATCGTCGTCGACGCGTTGGCCACGGGCGTCGAACCCTTGCGCGAAGTCGTCGAGTCGGAATCCGTCCTGCTCGTCGCGCACAACGCGCGCTTCGACGAGGCGGTGCTGGCGGGCGCTGGCCTGAGCCCCGCCGGACTCGTGGACACTCTAAGGATGGCGCGGATGGGTCTGACGCTTGACTCCTACAGCCTCGCCTCCGTCAGCGAACACCTGCTCGGACTCCCGCTCGACAAGACGCTGCAAAAGTCGAACTGGCGGAGGCGTCCTCTGACGAAGGCTCAAATCGCCTACGCGGCGAAGGACGCGCACATCGTGCTGCGCGTCTTCGAGGAGCTGCGCGCGAAGTTCGAGGCCGAGGGGACGTTCGCGGGCGCTCTGCTCGCGGCGAAGCTCGGGCCGCCGGCCGCCGCGCGCGAGAAGCGGAAGCGGCGTCCGGCCGAGCCGATCTCGCCGCCGCTGACGAAGGAGGAGAAGGGCGTCGTGACGCGGCTGAAGAGGTGGAGGCTTGAGCGCGCGAACCAGCAGAGAGTCCCGGCCTACATGATTTGCCCCGACAAGACGCTCGAACACCTCGCGCGCTCGCGGCCCGCGACGCTCGACGCGCTGAAGGAGGTCTACGGGATGGGCGAGTCGAAGGTCGCGCGATTCGGCGACGCGCTCCTCGAAGCACTCAAAGCCGCGTGCGTCGAGTCGCCGCCGAAGGGCGGCGGCGAGAAGTGACGGAGCCCGCCCGGACGCGACTCAACTGAGTTGCGCCGCGAGCTCTTCCGCCGACGTGACGGGCTGCTGACACGCGTAGTTTTCGCAGACGTAGGCGGTCGCGCGTCCGCCTCGCGCCTCGCGCCCGGCGAGCAGCGGCACGAGACCCGCCGCGCGCTCGTCATCTTCGCGCGCGCGCACGACGACCTTGTTCGGCAGGTAACGACTCCACACCTCGCGCGCGAGGGCGTCCGCGCCGGAGTCGTCATCCGAGGCGGCGACGATGACGACCTCTTTCGGCGTCGAGAGGTAGAAGTCGAGCGCGCCGAGCGCGTAGCCGAAGGCCGAGGGGTAGCGGCTCATCGCGTCGTAGACGAGGCGGAAGACGTTCGCGGCCTTGCGCCGGAAATCCTCCTCGCCCGTCAGAACCGAAAGCCGCAAAAGCGCCTCGGCCGCGACGGAGTTGCCCGACGGCGTCGCGTTGTCGAAGAAGTCCTTGTTGCGTACGATGAGCTGCTCGCCGCTGCGGCCCGTGTAGAAGAAGCCGCCCTCATCCTCGTCCCAGAACTCCTCGATCATCTTGCGCGCGAGCGCCTGCGCCTCTTCGAGCCAGCGCGCGTCGCCGCTCGTCTCGAACAGAGTGATGAGCGCCGAGACGACGTGGGCGTAGTCGTCAAGAAAGGCGGCGTGCTTGGCGACGCCGTCCTTGTAGACGTGCAAGAGCAGCCCGCCTTCGCGCAGACGTTCGAGCAGGAAGCGCGCGTTATTTTCGGCAACTTTCGCGTAATCCGCGCGGCCGAGGACGGCCGAAGCCTCGGCGAAGCTCTCCAGCGTCATCGCGTTCCAAGCCGTCAGAACCTTCTCGTCGCGGCCCGGTTTGACGCGCCGCTCGCGCGCCTCGAAAAGCGTCCGGCGCGAGCGCTCCAGAATCTCCGACAACTCCGCGACGCCCAGCTTCAACTCGGCCGCGACCTGCTCGGCCGGGCGCGCGACGTTCAGGATGTTCGCCTCCTCGAAGTTGCCATCCTCGGTCACGTCGTAGAAGGCGGCGAAGGCGTCCGCGTCGCGCTCGCCGAGGAGCGACGTGATTTCGTCGCGCGTCCAGACGAAGAACTTGCCCTCGACGCCCTCGGAGTCGGCGTCCTGCGTCGAGTAGAAGCCGCCCGACGCGTCGGTCATCTCGCGCACGACGTAGTCGAGCGTCTCGACGCAGACGCGGCGGAAGAACTCTTCGCCCGTCACCTGATGGGCGTGGAGGTAGACGCGCGCGAGCAGCGCGTTGTCGTAGAGCATCTTCTCGAAGTGCGGGACGAGCCAGCGCGCGTCGGTCGAGTAGCGGTGGAAGCCGCCGCCGAGCTGGTCGTACATACCGCCCTCGGCCATCTTCCTGCAAGTGTGCACGACCATCTCCAACGCGCGCGCGTTCCGGTTGCGGCGTTGCGTGCGGAGGATGAATTCGAGGTTCATCGCGGCGGGGAACTTGGGCGCGCTGCCGAAGCCGCCGTGTCGCTCGTCGTAGCCGCGCGCGATTGAGCGGAAGGCTTGTTCGAGTAAGTCCTCGGTCAGAACCTCGCGCGAAGGGTTGACGGCGCTCATGCGCCGCAACTCGCCGAGTATCTCTCCGGCGCTCAAGGCGACCTCGTCGGGGCGCTCGCGGTAGGCTTCGGCGACGCCGGTGAGGATGCGCGGGAAGCCGGGCATCCCGTGACGGTCTTCGGGCGGGAAGTAAGTCCCGCCGTAGAAGGGGACGAGGTCGGGCGTGAGAAAAACGGTCAGGGGCCAGCCGCCGTGGCGCGTCATCAGCTGGACGGCGTTCATGTAGATCTGGTCGAGGTCGGGGCGCTCCTCGCGGTCGACCTTGATGTTGACGAAGTTCTCGTTCATCAGGCGCGCTATCTGCTCGTCCTCGAACGACTCGCGCTCCATCACGTGACACCAATGGCAGGCCGAGTAGCCGATGCTCAGGAGGATGGGCTTGCCCTCGGCGCGGGCGCGCGCGAGCGCCTCCTCGCCCCACGGGTACCAATCGACCGGGTTGTGCGCGTGTTGCAGAAGGTAGGGGCTCGTCTCTTTCGCCAGACGGTTTGCGGCTGCGCTCGCGGACATAAAAATCGCCTCCGACTCGATGATTCCAAATTGGCGGTGTGCGACGATTATGTCCCCGCGCCGAGGAATGAGCAAATCGGCGCGAGCCGGCTACGCTAACGACGCGCCGTCACAAGTCCTTGAACCAGTAAGGCGTCTTTTTCGTCCACGGGTTCGCGGGGTACTTGCGGTGGAGCACGTCGAAGGCGGTCTTCGAGTGTGCGGCCGTCTCCTTGTCGGTGCAGCCGTAGCGCGTGCTCTTGACGGCGAGGTGCAGGGCCTCGGGCACGCGCCGGTCGCGCGGAAACTTCTGCGCCCACGCGACGGCGAGCCGCGCCAGATAGTTCGGCGCCGTTTCGAGCGAGGCGAGACGCCCGACCTCGCGCGCGGCCTGCGCGCGCTGCGACGCGTCGAGAAACGCGGGCGACTCCA
Source organism: Pyrinomonadaceae bacterium (assembly GCA_035634035.1). Lineage (GTDB taxonomy): Bacteria > Acidobacteriota > Blastocatellia > Pyrinomonadales > Pyrinomonadaceae > DASQDT01. Next base: position 6,521 of record DASQDT010000014.1, read on the forward strand.
AAGCTTTACGCTGCGGCACGGACGCGTCCTCTGACCTCGCCGTCGCGGCCTCGGCCGCGGGCGTCGTCTGCATCGTCTCGATGTCGAGCGCGCACCACCAGTTGTCGCGGTAGTTGTCCACCTCCGCGAGCGGCGTCGTGCGGCCGACGCCCGCGTCCACGTACGGCTGCGCGCCCGGAAACTTCAGAATCGCGTAGAGGGCCGAAAACTTTCGCGCCTCCAAACTCCTCGCCCCGGCCTCGTCGTCGAGGAAGCCGCGCATCTCGGGCGCGAGCTCAAGCAGGACGGGCGCGACCTGTCGGCCCGCGCGCCTGTCGTCGAGAAGCACGGAGCGAACCCACGCGGCCATCGCGATTTCGCGCCGGAGGTGCGCGGCCAGCTCGCGGTTCGACGCGGCCTCGACGAGCATCTGAAGCGGCATCGACTGATTCATCACGGCGACCGCGTCCGTGTCGAACATCAGACGCCCCCGGACGAGTCCCGACAGAGTGGAGTCCTTCTCCACCTCGTCCGGCTCGACCGGAATCTCGCGCCCGTCCTCGTTGTAGCTGACGGCCGCCGGCACCCTCTGCGCGAACCTGAAAAACTCCGACGCGTCGCGCGCCAGACTCATGCGCCGCGCGAGCAGTTCGTTGACGGCCGAAGGCGGCAGGGCGCTCCTGTGGCGCGCCAGCAGATCGTCGAGGAGCGCGCGCGCCTCGTCGCGCTTGCCCTGTTCGACGAGCAGGCGCGCGGCGTGATGAGAGACGGAGGCGAAGGCCGGCGACTCCGGCGCGACGCGCGCGGCCGAGGCGACGAGCGCGTCCGCCTTCGCGTGCGAGCCGCCGACCTTCGTGATGGCCGCGACGAGCCACGCCGGCGTCTGCGTCTTCTCCCAGACGGCGACGGCGTGCTCGCGCGACGCGTCGTCGTCGGACTGGAAGGTGTTTATCCAGTCGGTCATCGAAGCCTCCCCGACGCGCGGGCGCGGCGCGGGCGTCGGCGTCTCAGACGCGCCCTCCTCCTCGTCGGGGTCGTAGATGTCGAGCAGAAAAGCGTAGTCCCACAAGTCCTGACGCAGCGTCGCCTGCGAGTCGGCGCGCATGAGCGCGTCGGACAGCTCGTCCAACATCGCTTCGGGTTGCAGGCGGAGGCGCGTCAGGCGTAGGAGGCGACGCGCGGGGTCGTGCGCGGCGGACAGGCTCGCGTCGGCGATGACGGCGCGGAAGCGCCGCTCGGCGTCGGCGAGCGACTCGGCGCGGGCGGATTTTTCGCCGACGCTCGCCTTGCGAAGCATGGCGCGCGCGGCGAGGTAAGCGCCCGACGTGCGCCACGGCGAAGCGGCGTCGCGCGCGATCTCGTCGAACGCGTCGCGCGCCTCGTCGAAGCGCGTCGCGTAGAAGTTCGCGGCGGCGATCTGATACGCGCGGTCGGCGCGCGAGGCCGCGTCCGCGCCGCCCGAAAGTTGTTCGGGGATGTTCTGGCCCGCGTTGCAGTTCGAAAAGACCGCGTCCTGCGCCGCGACCCAAGCCTTGACTTCCGCGCCCGCCGGGCCGTAGCGCTTGATGCGCTCGTCGAGCGTGCGCGCGGCGTTGGCGAAGGCGTCGCTCTGGCAGTTGAGGAAGAAGTCGTACTGCTCGCGCTCGCGGTAGACGTCGATTTCGGGCGCGGGGCCGACGCCCTCGACGCGGGCGCGCGCCTTCGTCCACGTCTCGCGCTCGTCGGCCGTCGCGTCGTTCCACCCGAAGTCGAGCCGCTCCTTCCACATCGAGACGAGGGCCGCGCGCTCCGCGGCGTTGAGTGGCACGCCCTGAAGCTGGCGGTAGGCGACCGCGAGGTAAGTGCGCGCGTAGGAGGGCCGCAGCACGCCGAGGCGACCGCGCGCGAACGGGTCGAAGGGCATATCGGGGTGCTTCGTGTGGGTGAAGATGGCCTCCATGAAGAACGGGCCGCAGGCGAGCGCGGGCCGCGCCGCCGCGAAGATGAGCGCGGCGGGCAGGAGCAGCGAGACGATTCGGCGGGGTCTGTTTCTCATCGGTCGTTTTCGTCGAGGGCGGCGCGGGCCGACTCTTCAGTCCACGCGCGGGGGTTGAAGACGTAGCGGCGCGCGGGCGTCCGCGCGAATCGCAAACGTTCGTCCGTCGAGAGGCCGGCGCTACGCCGGCAGAGCGGGTCTGAGAACTCGCCGCCCGAGTTTAGAAACTCTCTGACGCGCCGCTCGTCCACGCCCATGCGGAAGAGCATCGGCACGGCCTCGTCCACTTCGAGGCCCGCGAGCCATTTGTCGCCGAGACACCAAGAGGCGAGCGCCGTCATCGAGAGTGGCGTCCGCGCGGGCAGCTTCGCGCGGAGCGAGGCGAGTAGTCGTCTGTAGAAGTCGCGCTCGGAGGCGACCGCGTCGAAGTCGATCTGAAGCGCGCGGACACCGTGCGATTCGACGGCCTCGCGCGCGGCCCCGACCGTCTTTTCTAACTGTTCGTCCGAGAGCGCGGGGCGCTCGCGGCGGTCTGACTCGACGCGGACGACGGCGACGAGGTAAGTCTCGGGCGGGACTTCGAGCGGCTGGAGGCGCGGGCGGACGAGCGTCTCCGCGCCGCGCAGGTGGACGGTGCGCGCGAGGTAGGCGACGCCCGTCTCGCGCGTGTCGATGAAGCGCAAATCCTCGGGCCGCTCCCAAGCCCAGAGCACCGTCCGGGGGATTTCGTCGGCGCGGCTCTTAAGAGTTGCGGCGGGCGCGGCCTCGCGCGCGTCGGTGCGGAAGTACGTGACGACGGCTGCGGCGGCGAGCGTCGCGGCGAGCAGGGAAGCGAAGATGACTGACAGACGCGGGCGCGTCTCTCGGAGTGGGGGCATCGTTTCAGGCGCGAGGTGAGCGAAGTTTACACCGCGCCGCGCGCCGGTCAAAGAAAATCATGAGAGCTTTTGCTATTTGCACGCGGCGCGGATAAACTGAATGGTGATTCATTTTTTCGGGAAACTCATTATCTGAGAGGCGACGCATGGAACGCGAGAGTCTGGAGATGGACGTTGTCTTCGTCGGCGCGGGGCCGGCGAACCTGAGCGGCGCGCTGCACCTCGCGCGTCTGGTGCGCGAGCACGACGAGGCCGTGGCCGCCGGCAAAAAGGAGGGCAAACCGCTCGGCGAGATTCAAATCGCCGTCATCGAGAAGGGCGCGACCATCGGCTCGCACATCCTCTCGGGCGCGGTGATGGACCCGCGCGCGTTGGGCGAATTGATGCCCGACTTCGTCGAGCAGGGCGCGCCTTTGGAGTCGCCCGTCAAGGAAGACTACTTCTACTACCTGACGAAGGCGCGCGCCATCAAGTCGCCCATCACGCCTCCGCCGCTAAAAAATCACGGCTACTACATCGTCTCCCTCAACAAGCTCGTCGCGTGGCTCGGCGAGAAGTGCGAGGAGGCGGGCGTCAACGTCTTTCCCGAATTCCCCGGCGCGGAGATGCTCTACGACGAGCGCGACCGCGTCGTCGGCGTCCGCACCGGCGACAAGGGCATCGACCGCGAGGGGCACAAGAAGTCGAACTACGAGCCGGGCGTCGATTTGCTCGCGAAGGTCACGGTCTTGGGCGAAGGGCCGCGCGGGTCGCTCGTCAAGATGCTCTCGCAGCGTCTGAATTTGAACGCGGGGCGCGAGCCGCAGGTCTACAGCCTCGGCATCAAGGAGCTGTGGGAGCTGCCCGACGACCGCTACCCGGCGGGCCGCGTCACGCACACGCTCGGCTACCCTTCGGACGCGCACACCTACGGCGGCGGCTGGATTTACGGGATGCAGAACCGCATCCTGAATCTCGGCTACGTGACGGGCCTCGACTACAGCGACCCTCTGCTCGACCCGCACGCCGAGTTCCAGCGCTTCAAGGAGCACCCGTTCGTCGCGCGCCTGCTCGAAGGCGGCAAGATGATTCGCTACGGCGCGAAGACGATCGCGGCCGGCGGCTTCTACGCGATGCCGCGCCTGTACGCCGACGGCGTCCTGCTCGTCGGCGACTGCGCCGGCTTCCTCAACTCGCAGCGGCTCAAAGGCATCCACACCGCCATCAAGAGCGGAATGCTCGCGGCCGAGACCATCTTCGACGCGCTCGTCGCCGGAGACTACTCGGCCGAGCAACTCCGCAGTTACCGCGACCGCGTGCGAGGCAGTTGGATAATGGACGAGCTGATGCGCGTCAGAAACTTCCACGCCGCTTTCAAACACGGGCGCTGGCTCGGGCTCGCCAACGCCGGACTTCAGTTCGTGACGGGCGGGCGCTCGTGGGGGCTCTTCGACCGCGCGGCCGCGCACCCCGGACACCTCGCCATGAAGAAGCTCAAGGACTACGGCTACCACGGCGACGACCTTGACCAGCGCTACGGCAAGCTGCGCTTCGACGGCAAGCTGACCTTCAACAAGGTGACCGACGTTTATCACGCGGCCGTCGCGCACGACGAGGATCAGCCCGCGCACCTGCACGTCCTCGACACGAACATCTGCGCGGAGCGCTGCGCCGAGGAGTTCGGCAACCCCTGCCAGCGCTTCTGCCCGGCGGCCGTCTACGAGATGGTCGACGGCGGCGCGGACGGCAAGCGTCAGTTACAGATAAACTTCTCCAACTGCGTCCACTGCAAGACGTGCGACATCATGGATCCGTACCAGATCATCAACTGGGTGACGCCCGAAGGCGGCGGCGGGCCGGGCTACAAGAATATGTAAAGGTGTTTCGGAAAGGCGTGGCTAGACGGGGGCGGCTGACGCGAGTCGGTCACCCCCTCTCTTTTTGTCTGGCGGGTTTGAAGGGTGCGGCCCGCGGGGCGCGGGCGGCTCACCCGATGTCGGTGAGGGAGAAGTCGACCTGCCCGCGTTGCACCTCTTCGAGCGCGACGCGCGTCGGCTTGTGCCGCTGCAAGTCCATCCCGACGCGCGGGCGCGCGCCGCGCTGGAGCTGCTTGCTGCGCTGCGCCGCCACGATAATCATTCGGTACTTCGAGTCAAGCTCGGGCGTCTCGCCCCCTTGCGTCTCCGCGTTCGTCTCTTCGCTCATCGTCTCAGCCGCTTTCGCCATTTTCTCAAACGCACGACCCTGAAGGGCCGTCCCCCTCCGTAGTCCAAACTATTTTTATAAACGCCGATGGCGATTTATTCAACCCGCGCGGAGAAGGTCGCGACGATGCGCCGCGCCATCCACTCCTGACGCGAGCGCCTCGCGCGCTCGGCGTAAACTATGGAAACCAACTGCGCCGCGGCCCGCTCCGCCTCGTCGTTGATGATGACGTAGTCGAACTCGCGGTAGTGCGCGACCTCTCCGGCCGCGTTCCTGAGGCGCAGCATCACGTCCTCCGGCGCGTCCGACTCGCGGCGCAGAAGCCGCTCACGCAAGGTCTCGAACGACGGCGGGAGGATGAAGACGCCCACGACGTTCGTCATCGACGCTCGCACCGAGGCCGCGCCCTGCACGTCGATTTCGAGGATGATGTCGCGCCCCTCCTCCAGCTCCTGCTCGACGACCGAGCGCGCCGTGCCGTAGAGGTTGCCGTGGACGACGGCCCACTCCAAGAAGCCGCCGCGCTCGCGCATCTGGAGGAATCTCTTTTTAGTTACGAAGTGATAGTGGATGCCGTCGCGCTCGCCCTCGCGCGGGCGGCGCGTCGTCCAAGAGACCGAGTAGCCGATGCCCGGCACGCCTTCGAGGACGCGGTGGATGAGCGTCCCTTTGCCGCCGCCCGACGGCGAGCAGACGACGAGCAGGAAACCGCGGTATGCCTCACTCGACATTCTGCACCTGCTCGCGCAGCTTCTCGACCGCCGCCTTGATGGCGAGGCCCGACTCCTTCACGGACAAGTCCGTCGACTTCGAGAGCACCGTGTTGGCCTCGCGGTTCAGCTCCTGAAGCAGGAAGTCGAGCCGCTTGCCCACCTCCTCTTCGGCCCCGAGGCCCGAGCGGAACTGTACGAGGTGACTCTTCAGGCGCGCGATCTCCTCGGAGATGTCGCTGCGGTCGGCAAGATAAGCAACCTCCTGTGCGAGACGCCCCTGATCGAGCTCGACGACTTCGAGCCCGTCGCGCGCGAGCAGCTCGCTGATGCGCTTCTGCACGCGCGAGCGGTAGGCCACGACCTGCTCGGCGGCGAGCGCCTCGATGACGGGGACGTGGCGCTCGATCTCGTCGAGCCGCGCGCCCATCTCGGCGGCGAGCGCCTCGCCCTCGCGCGAGCGCATCGCTTCGAGGTCGTCGAGCGCGGCGTCCAAAGCGCGCATGACGCCCGCGACCATCGGCTCGCTGATGCCGTCGCGCGCGGCCTGTAGGGCGCCCGGCAGGCGCGCGAGGACGTTGATGTCGGGCTCGCCCGCGAGCCCGTACTCGGACTGCATCGCGCGCATGGCCTGTACGTAGCCGGCGACGAGCGGGCGGTTGATCTCGTAGGTGACTTCGGCCGTGCGTTCGAGCGTGACGTTGACCTCGACGCGGCCGCGCGACAGGCGCTCGCCGATGCGTCGGCGCATCTGCGCTTCGAGTCCCGAAAGCTCTCCGCCCATGCGCAGGTGCACGTCGAGGAAGCGGTTGTTGACGGTTTTGAGATCGACGGCCGCCGAGAAGTCCGGGCCCGAGGCCGAGCCGCGGCCGAAGCCGGTCATGGATTTCATAGCTGGTGAATAGTGAGTGGTGAGTAGCGAATAGTGTTTGAGAGGCTTTCGACTCGGATGCCGGCGCGCGCGCCGTGAAGCAGTGAAGCCACCGTTTACTATTAACTATTCACCTTTCACTAAGACTTCCTCCTCCTCTTCGGCGAACTGTAGCTCGTAGAGTCGCCGGTAGACGCCGCCGCGCTCTAAAAGCTCGGCGTGGCGGCCGGTCTCGATGATGCGTCCGCGCTCGATGACGACTATCTGGTCGGCGCGCCGGACGGTCGAAAGGCGGTGCGCGATGACGAGCGTCGTGCGCCCCTCGGTCAAATTCGCCAGAGCCTTCTGCACGAGCCGCTCCGACTCGGCGTCGAGCGCCGACGTGGCCTCATCGAGGACGAGCACCGAGGCGTCGGCCAGAACGGCGCGCGCGATGGCGAGTCGCTGGCGCTGGCCGCCCGACAGGAAGATGCCGCGCTCGCCGACGACCGTGTCGTAGCCGGCGGGAAGCTCCATGATGAAGTCGTGCGCGTGCGCGGCGCGCGCGGCGCGCTCGATGTCGGCGTCCGACGCGTCGGGGCGGCTGTAAGAGATGTTGTAGCGGACTGTGTCGTTGAAAAGCACCGTCTCCTGCGTGACGATGGCGATGTTCCGGCGCAGGGACGCGAGCGTCGCGTCGCGGAGGTCTGTGCCGTCCCAGAGCACCACGCCGTCCGCCGGGTCGTGGAAGCGCGGGATGAGTTTCGTCAGGGTTGATTTGCCGCCGCCCGACTCGCCGACGAGCGCGACCATCCGGCCGGCCTCGATGCGCAAAGATATGCCGTGCAGGACGCGCCGGTTCTCGTTCGCGTAGACGAAGGCGACGTCGCGCAGCTCAATCGCCTCGCGCAAGGGCCGGAGCTCGCGCGCGCCGGGGCGCCCGCGGATTTCGGAGTGCTCGTCCATCACCTCCCAGACGTGGCGCGCGGCGGCGAGCGCCTGCTCCATGCCGTTGTGCAGGCGCGAGAGCTTGCGCATCGGGTCGTAGGAGGAGAAGAGGAAGAAGAGGAAGGTGACGAACTGCGCGGCGTTCATGTGGCCGAGCGTTATCTCGCGCTGCGCGAAGAAGAGAAGCGCGGCGACGGCGATGACGCCGAGCAGTTCAATCGTCGTCGGCGCGAAGCCGTCAATCTTCGCCTTCCGCAGGTGCGCGCTCATGATCTGGCTCGCCACCTCGCGGAAGCGCCGCCGCTCGCGCTCCTCCGCCCGGTAGGCTTTGACGATTGACTGGTTCGAGAGCGCCTCCTGCGCCGTGTCGACGAGGCGCTGGCTGCCCTCGAACGACTCGCGCGAGAGGTTGCGGAGCGAGCGGCCGAAGCGCGCCGTGAGCAGGCCGACGACGGGCGCGATGAGGAGCGCGCCGAGCGTCAGACGCCAAGAGTAGTAGAAGGACGCGGCGAGGAAGAAGCAGAGCGTGAAGCCCTCGCGCAGCATATCGCGCAAGGTGTGCGAGACGGCCGTCTCTATCGCGCCGGCCGAGGCGACGAGCCGCGAGACGAGGTAGTTCGTCCGGTGGCGCTCGAAGAAGTCGGCCGACTGCGCGTGCAGGTGCGCGTACATATCCTCGCGCAGGCGCAGCACGGACTCCTGACCGACGCGCGCCATCAGGTAAGTGGAAAAATATTCCGCGACGCCTTTGGCGACCGTGAAGGCGACGAGCAGCAGCGCGATGGTGCGCCACGCGGCGAAGCCCGAGTCGGGGATGAAGTTTTGGAGGCCGAAGAGGGTGGGCGTGCGGCCCGCCGCGTCGCCCTCGGGGCGCAAGGCTTGGTCGAAGATGGGGACGATGAGCGCGCCGATGGCGCTCTGCAACAGACCGACGGCGAGCATCGCCACTGTCGCCAGCGTGAACTTCCCCCAGTGAGGCTTCAGATAAACTAGGAGTCGCCTAAGGTCGCGCATCTGGGCACAGAGTTTGTCGGGGGCACCGCCTTGTTCGTTCGGAGGGCTGCTGAAGCGTTACAGTAAGTCAGAACTATACGAACCGCGCGGGCGGGCAGTCAAGACGAGGCCGCGCCGGGACGACGCGCCGACGCCCGCCGCAGGCGCGCGCGGGCGCGTGCGTATGGCCGCAGTTGCGCTATAATCCCGGCGCACGGTTTTCTGCCGACCGAAGCGCGCTCCAACCCGAAATCACCCGACGCGAAGGGAAAAGCGTGAGCCTGAGACTGCTGATTGTGGACGACGACGAGAGTATGCGCCTCCTGCTGGCCGAGTACTTCCGGCGGCTCGGATACGAGGTCGAGGAGAAGGAGAGCGGCGAAGACGCGCTTGAGCCGGCCACGAGCGGGCGCTTCGACTGCTTCATCCTCGACGTGACGATGCAGGGCATGAGCGGGCTCGAACTCCTCCGCCGGGTGCGCGAGCGCGGCGTCGAAGCGCCCGCGATGTTCCTGACGGCGATGGACGCCGTCGACGACAAGGTCGCGGGCTTTCAGGCCGGCGCGGACGATTACCTCGCGAAGCCTTTCAGCCCGCGCGAGTTGGAAGTCCGCGTCGAGGCGCTTCTGAAGCGCGCCGGCAAGTGGTCGCAGACGCAGGAGCGCGCGGCCGAGCGCTTGGAGATAGGGCAGCTCGTCATCGACAAGCGCCGTCACGAGGTGACGCTCGGCGGCGCGCGCGTCGACTTGACGCCGCTGGAGTTTCACATCCTCGAACGCTTGGCCAGCGAGCCGGGCCGCGCTTGGTCGCGCAACGACCTCCTCGACGAGGTCTGGAGCACCGAGTACGAGGGCTACCAGCGCAACGTCGACCCGCACATCAACCGCCTGCGCCGCAAGATCGAAGCTGACCCGAAGAACCCGCGCTACGTGCTCACCGTCCGTGGCGTCGGCTACAAACTCAACGAGGCCCCATGAAAGCAAGACCACTGATTTCGCTCGTCGCGCTCTGCTGTCTCTCCTCAACACTCCCCGCCAACACTGACGCCTCGGCGTCGCAAAGGTCAAGAAAGAGAACGGGCGCGTCGCAGCCCGCCCGCCGCCCCGCGCAGCAGCAGAGGGAGACGCCCGCGCCCGACCCGACGCCGCGGGCGGCGGACGCCGCGCCGACGCAGGCCGAGCAGGTCAACTCCGCGATGACGATTCGCTGGCGCGGCCAGCCCGGCGTCACGCGCTACCGCCTTCAGGTCGCGCGCGACGAGGCTTTCACGGACATCGTCATCGACCGCGCGGTGAACGGCCTTCAGGCGTCGGTCGAAGTGCCGACGGGCCGCTACTTCTGGCGCGTCGCGCCGGCCGCCGAGCGTGAGGCGGGCACCTACTCCGAGCCGCAGGCCGTCGAGGTGCAGGCCGCGGGCGCGCGCGTCGCGTCCGATTTGATTCTCGCCGCCGCGGACACGGGATGGCGCACGGCGACCGGCGAGGTCGCGCGTCCCGTCGCCGCGCCCCTGCGTTCGGGTCAGGGTTTTGACATCGTCGCCGTCAGCTCCGACGGCAACGTGCGCGCGGTGGACGGAATGACGGGCTTGCCGCTCTGGACTGTGCCGTACGCGCCGGGCGCGCGCCGCGGCGCAGAGTCGAGCGGGTCGGACTTCATGCCGCTCGTCGTCGCGCAGAGTGGCGGCGGCTCGAACATCGTCGTCGCCTTCAGCGGCGGGTTGCGCGCGCTGCGCGGCGACAGCGGGAGGGAGATTTGGCGCACGCCGCTCGAAGGGTATCCGACCGGGGGCGTCGCCGCCGACGTTGACGGCGACGGGAAGCCGGAAGTGGTCGCGGCGCTCGAAACGCCGAACGTGCTCGTCGTCCTGAGCGGGGACACGGGCAGAGTGGTCTCGAACACGAAGCTCGACGCGGCTGTCGTCGGCGTGCCGGCCGCCTTCCACAGCGGCTCAGAGCACGGCATCCTGACGGGCCACACCGACGGCACGCTCGCGCTCCGCCGCGCGTCGGGCGAGCAGGTGCGCGCGACGAAGTTGGAGACGCGCATCACGACGCAGCCCGCCGTCTTCGCGACGACGCGCGGCGACTTCGTCGTCGTCGGCACGGAGCGCGGCCTCGCCGCCCTCACCGCCAGCGACCTACAGGTGCGGGGCATCATCTACACCGAGAACGACCAGCCGCGCGGACACCTGACCGTCTCCGACACCGACGGCGACGGCACGATGGAGATCGCCTTCGTGACGCGCGGCGGGCGCGTCGCGCTCGTCGGCACGGTCGACGGCAAGGTGAAGTGGACGGCCGACGGCGCGCCCGACGCCGGGTCGGTCGCGCTCGCCGACGTGAACGGCGACGGCGTGCAGGACGTTCTGGTCGCGGGCGGGAGCGTCTTCGCCTTCGGCTTCTCGGGCCGCGACGGCGCGCTCGTCTGGAAGGCCGAGGAGTTGACGTCGGGCACGGCCGCGCCGACGAATGCCCCGGCCGCGCCGCGCTCGCTCGTCGTCGCCCCGCTCGGGCCGGGCGGCGCGATTCTCGTCGGCGCAGACCCCTTGCGCATCAACCTCCGCGCCTTCGAGCTGCCGAAGGGCGCGGTCAAGACGGCCGAGCAGCGTTAGAGGCCGATGCTCAAGTACGTCGCGCTCGCCATCTTCGCCGCGTGGCTCGTGGCGACCGTCTTTTTCGGCAAAGGCGGCCTCATCCACATTCTTCTCCTCAACGCGCTGGCGGTGGCGTTAATCCAGTTCGTCGCCGACCGGCGGGCCGCGCGTCAGTAAAAAAGGCGCGAATGTTCGGCAAACGCGTCGGCAACGGCCGCGCCGCGCGCGCGCATCCATTATTCGCCAAAGGTATTTTCCGAGTACCTCCCGCGACTGTCCCGAAGCGACGCGAAAGTTTTCCAAACGCCGAGGAGAGACGTTTTATGAGAAGCACGCTGAGAGTTTCCCGCCTCCGCCGACTGTCGGTCGCCGCCGCGCTCGTCGCGTGCGCCGCCCTCCAAGCCGCCGCGCAGCCCGACGCGCAGCGTCAGGTCGTCGCCATCACCTACCCGCTCGACCAGAACGTGACGGTGAAGTTCAAGGGGACGACGCGCCTGCCGCGCCTCTCAGGCGAGGCGAAAGTGAAGCGGACGGGCCGGCGCAACACGCGCGTCGAGCTCGAAGTCAAAAACCTCCCGCGCGCCTTCGAGCTCGGCACCGTCTACACGACCTACATCCTCTGGGCCATCACGCCCGAGGGGCAGGCCGACAAGCTCGGCGAGATCAAGCGCAGCGGCAGCTTCATCTTCAACTCCAAGCTCGACGTGACGACGCCGCTTCAGAACTTCGCGCTCATCCTGACGGCCGAGCCGCACTTCTTGGTTCGCACGCCGAGCCGCATGGTCGTCCTCGAAAACCTCCCGCCGCGCGACCCCGGGCAGGCCGACATCGCGACCTTCAACGTCCAGTACATCGGCAACACCTCCGACTACTTCAACGACACGCGCGTCCCCGACCTCGCCGACCAAGAGTTCATCAAGACGCCCGTCTCGATTCACGGGGCGCGTCAGGCCATCAACCTCGCGCGCTACGCCGGGGCCCAGCGCGACGCGGCGAACGAGTTGCGCGAGGCGCAGGCGAAGTTGGAGGAGGCGGAGAACGCTTGGCGTCTGCGCGCGGAGGAGGAGGAGGTTGACGTGCTCGCGCGTCAGGCCATCAGCCTCGGCGCGAAGGCCGAGGAGATGGCCGAGGCGCGCGCCGCCGCGCGCAAGCGGCGCGACGAGATTGCGCGCCGCGACGAGGCCGTCCGCGACGCCGAGCGGAGCGCCGCGTCCGCGTCCGACAAGGTCGACGAGCTGCGCGCGGCGCTGCGCAAAGAGGAGCAGGCGCGCATCCTCGCCGAGCGCGACGCCCTGAACGCCAACCAGCAGTTGCGCGACCTGCGCGCCGAGAACACGCGGCTCAACGAAGAGTTGCGCACCTTGCGCGCCGACGCCGAGCAGGCGAAGCTGCGTTTGGCGCGCATGGAGGGCGAGCGCGAGGCCGAGACCGCGCGCACGCGCGAGGCGGCGCGCGCCGAGCAGCAGCGACAGGCGCTCGGCGCGTTGAAGGCGACGCTCGCGCGCTTCGGCACGGTGCGCGAATCGGAGCGGGGCTTGATGTTAGTGCTGCCCGACTCGGTCTGGTCGGGCGCTCGCGCGTCCGAGCTGACGGCGCGCGCGGCCTCTTCGACCGTCGAGCCTCTGGCCGCGCTCCTCGCCAACAACCCCGACTTCCAAATCTTCATCGAGGCCCACGCTGACGACCGCGGCGACGCCGACACGTTGCAGCGCCTGACGCAGGACAGGGCCGAGGCACTCGCGGGCCGACTCGTCGCGGCCGGCGTCGACAGCGCGCGCATCAACGCGAGCGGCATGGGCGGCACGAAGCCTCTCGCGAGCAACGCCAACGCGGCCGGCCGCGGACGCAACCGGCGCGTGGAGATAACGCTCGTCCCCGCGGCCTCGGCCGGCGACACGGCCGTCGCGGGCGACGACCAAAACTAAAGTCTGCACATCGCGCGGGCGGTCGGTGGTAAGATTGCGCACGGTAATCTTCCCCGGCCGCCCCGTCTTTTCGCGATGACGCCGCTCGAAGTCCTACAGCTCATCGGCTTCAGCACGGCCGCCGCGCTCCACCTCTGGATGGGCGGCCTGCTCCTGCGCCGCCGCCGCGGGCTCGGCCGCATCGAGCGCGTCCTCACTTGGCTCGCGCTCGCGCTCGGCGCGTGGCACGGCTGCAACCTCCTGCTCGCGCTCCACTCGATGCTCGGGCTTCAGGGCGCGGGTTGGGATCTTCCCCTGCGCGCCGTCAACACGCTCGCCATCGCGGGCGTCACGCTCTCTTACTCGCTGCTACTCCACGTCCACCTGCACCTGTGGGCCGACTCGCGCGGGCGCGCGCTCAAAACGTCGGAGCGCCTGCGCGTCTATCTGTCGTACGTCCCGGCGCTCTTTCTGCCCGTCGCGCTCTGGCGACTCTGGCGCGGCCCTTACGCGCCGATGTTCGAGAAGCTCGACTTCCTCCTCCTCCCGTTCGCGCTCTGGGCGACGTACTGCCTGTGCCTCGTCGCGGTGACGGACTTTCTCATCGCGCGCACGAACCAGCGCCCGAGCGAGCGGCGGATGATGAGGACGATGGCGGCCTCATTCGTCGGAATCGCGGCGATGATCTTCGTCGTCTACGCGCTCAGGGTCGGGAAGGGGGGCGCGCTCGGCGAGTACCTTCAGACCATCGCGAACCTCGGCTCGCTCGTCCCCTCCGCCCTGCTCGCTTACCACATCTACCGCTACCGCTACCTCGAACTGATAATCAAGGAGAGCCTGATAGCCGCGACGTTCGGCGCGGTCGTCCTCGTCGTCTACCTCTACGGGATACGCTCCGCTGGCCTCTACATCACGGCGCGCTACGGCGTGCGCGCGGGCGTCGTCGAGTCGATTCTGATTTTGACCCTCGCGCTCGTCGCCGCGCCCTTGCGCCGCTGGCTCGACCAGAAGTTTCGCCAACTCTTCGAGCGCGAGGCCGCGCTCTACCGCGACGTGTTCAACCGCATCGGCGCGCACGCCGGGCGCTACTCGGAGCTGCCCGCGCTGCTCTCATACATCGAGGAGAAGACCGCCACGGCGCTCGGCCTGCGCCGCGTGCGCCTCGTCGTCGCGGGCGCGCAGTCGAACGGCCACGACGCCCTGCTGCGTGAAAAAGGTTTTCAGGCGGCCTTCCCGCTGCGGCGCGAGAGCCGCGAGGTCGGCGTGATGCTCGTCGACGCCGCGCCCGACGCCCTGACGCACGACGTGATGTCCGTTCTCGAAGTGCTCGCCGGTCAGGTCGCCATCGCGGTCGAGGACTGCCGTCTGGTCGAGGAGAACGTCAACCTTGAGCGCAGGCTCGCGCGCGGCGAGCGTCTGGCGGCGCTCGGGCAGATGGCGGCGACCGTCGCGCACGAGGTCAAGAACCCTCTCTCGGCCATCAAGTCAATCGCGCAGGTGATGCGCGAGGACGACCGGCTGAAGGCCGAGTACGCGCGCGACCTTGATTTGATCGTCGGCGAGACCGACCGTCTGAGCCGCAGCGTCACGCAGCTCCTGAGCTTCGCGCGCGGCGCGCCGCCCGTCGGCTCGCCCGTCCGTGCGGAGGCGCTCGTCGGCGAGGTCGTCAAGCTCACGACGGCCGAGGCCGAGGCGCGCGGCGTCCGCCTCCGCACGCGCTTCGTGTCGGGCCGTCAGTCGGACGACCAATCAAACGGCGGGGCGAGCGGGTCTGACGGCGGCGCAGTTGATGAGAAGGTTTCCGAGAAGGTTTCTGATGTCGAGCTGAGCGGCGCGTGCGCGTCGGCCTTGAGGGACGCGCTGACGAATCTGATTCTCAACGCGTTGCAGGCGTCGCCGCAGGGCGGCGCGGTCACGGTCGAGGCGCGCGCCGAGAGTGATTCGCTCGTCGTCTCGGTGGCGGACGAGGGCGCGGGCGTCGCCGAAGATTTGCGCGAGCGCATCTGGGAGCCCTTCTTCACGACGAAGCAGAGGGGCACGGGGCTCGGCCTCGCCATCGTCCGGAGGCGCGTCGAGGAGGTCGGCGGCGCGGCGCGGCTCGCCCCGCGCGCCGAGGGCGGGGGCGCGCGCTTCGAGTTGAGCGTCCCCGCCGGGCGTTGCACAAGCTGAGCGCGAGGCGTAAATTTCCGACGATTGGCGAACACCCTTCAGAGAGAAGACGCATGAGCCGAGAAGGTAACAGGTCAGGCTTCCGCCTCCTCATCGTTGACGACGAGGAGGCCGCGCGCTACGGGATGCGGCGCGCCCTCTCCGGCTCCGACTACGAGATAGAAGAGGCCGGGAGCGTGGCCGAGGCGCGCTCGCGCGTCGGAGCCGCGAACCGACCCGACCTGCTCCTTCTCGACGTGAACCTCCCCGGCGAAAGCGGCCTCGATTATCTGCGCGAGCTTTCCGCGGCCGAAGGCGAAGCGCCGCTCGTCATCCTCATCACCGCGCACGGCTCGGAGCGCACGGCGGTCGAGGCCATCAAGACGGGCGCGTACGACTACCTGCCCAAGCCCTTCGAGGTTGACGACCTGCGGCTCGTCGTCAAGAACGCGCTCGAAACCGTCCGCCTCCGGCGCGAGAACGAGACTCTGCGCCGACATATCGAGGAGGAGCGCCGCACGCGCGGCTCGCTCATCGGCGCGTCCGAGGCCGTCGCGCGCGTCCGCTCGCTCATCGAGAAGGTCGCCGAGACGGACGCCACGGTGCTCGTGCGCGGCGAGTCGGGCACGGGCAAGGAGTTAGTCGCGCGCGAGCTACACGAGCAGAGCAGCGCGCGCCGGCGCAACGCGTTCGTCGCCGTCAACTGCGCCGCGCTGCCTTCTGAGTTAATCGAGTCGGAACTGTTCGGACACGAGAAGGGCGCGTTCACGGGCGCGGCCGCGCGTCGCCGCGGCAAGTTCGAGCAGGCCGACGGCGGCACGCTCTTCCTCGACGAGATAGGCGACATGAGCGCCAACGTGCAGGCGAAACTCTTGCGCGCGCTCGAAGAGCGACGCATCGAACGCCTCGGCGGCTCGGACTCTATCCCTGTGGACGTGCGCATCGTCAGCGCCACGCACCGCCCGCTCGAACAAGAGATTACGAACGGCAACTTCCGCGCAGACCTCTTCTACCGCCTTCAAGTCGTGACCATCGAAATCGCCCCCTTGCGCGAACGCCGCGAGGACATCCCGCTCCTCGCAGAGGAGTTCGCGCGCCGCGCCGCCGAGCGCTACAACCTCCCGCCGCGCAAGATAGGCCCGTCCGCCCTGCGCCGCCTCGTCGAGTACCGATGGCCCGGCAACGTCCGCGAGCTGCGCAACGTCATCGAGCGCTCGGTCATCCTCGCCGAGGGCGACGAGCTGACGGCGCGCGACCTGCCCGACGAGCTGCGCGGCGCGGCAACCGAAGGCGCGGCGGCGGAGCCGACGGCGGCGGCCGAGGGCGACTCGCTCTCCGTGCCCTTCACGGCCGAGTTCCGCGAAGACCGGCGCGAGTTCGAGCGCCGCTACATCACGCGCTGCCTCGAAGAGACGGGCGGCAACGTCACGCGCGCCGCCGCCATGCTCGGAATGCACCGGCAGTCGCTCCAACACAAGCTCCGCGAGCTAGGGCTCGCGCGCCGCTACGTCTCGGTCGGTCAGGACGAGGGCGAGGAGTAAGTGAATTTATGAAGGCACGAATCGACGCGATAATCCGGCGCGAGCAGGCCGAGTATCTCGAACGCATCGCGCCCGCGAGCACGGGCGTCGTCGAGGAGATGGAGCGCCACGCCGAGGAGCACCGCGTGCCCATCGCCGACCGCGAGGTGGCGAAGTTTCTTGAGATTACGGCGCGCGCCATTAACGCGCGCCGCGCCCTCGAAGTCGGGACGGCCATCGGCTACGGCGCGCTCCACCTCGCCCGCGCGATGGGCGACGAAGGCCGCGTCACGACCATCGACACGAGCGAAGAGATGATCGCGCGCGCCTCCTCCTATCTTTCGCGCGCCGGACTCCTCGACCGCGTCCGCTTCGAGCACGGCCCGGCCCTCGAAGTCATCCCGCGCCTGACCGAGACCTTCGACCTCGTCTACATCGACGCCGTCAAGGAGGAGTACGCCGGCTACCTCGACCTCGCGCTCCCGCTCCTGCGCGAGGGCGGCGTCGTCATCGTCGACAACCTCCTGTGGGGCGGGCAGGTGGCCGGCGAGATACGCGACCCTTCGCAGACGGCCTCGACCCAAGCCCTGCGCGAGTTCAACCAACTCTTCGTCCGCCACCCGCGACTCACGGCCGTCGTGCTCTCGGTCGGCGACGGCCTCGGCTACGGCGTCAAAGTCGCGTCGGCGTGAACTTCCGGCGCGTGTGCGTTGACCGCGTCGCCGCGAGTGTGTAAGCTTCCGCGAGCTTATGAACACGAACGCGACCAGCGCCGCGCCCAAGCCGCACGAGCACGTCGTCTGCACCTCCTTCGACAGCGGGGAGGGGGTGCTCGTCGATCTCAACACCAAGAAATACTTCCAGCTCAACGAGACGGCCCTGCTCGTCTGGGAGTCCCTCGAACGGGGCCAAAGCCGAGGCCAGATAGTGTCGAAGCTGATGGAGCTTTACGACGTGGCCCCGGAACACGCCGAGGCCAGCCTCGAACGCCTGCTCAAAAACCTTCGCTCCTACAAACTCGTCCGCGAGGGCTAATTCCCGCCGCCCGGATGATAAATCCTCGGCCGCCGTCGAGGCCCCTCGCCTCGCTCTTCTTCGGAGCGAGAGGGGCGTGCGGGGCGAGGAGTGGTCGCGCGAAAACGCATTTGAGCTTGAAATTGCAGACGCGATTGACTATCCTTGCCCCGCACTTAAAGAGTGTGTGGACGGCCGCCGCACCCGACTCGCGCCCGCCCGTCCCTCGCGGCAACAAATCCTTCAACGTGACGGATTCCCGAAAATAACAGAGCAAGGCCGAGCCATACTCCATACCCTGTTGAGGAGACAAACGAAGTTGACCAGACAAGACCAAAACCCGGTGACGGAGCTTTCTTCAGCGCAGCCGGTTCGGGAAGAGACGGAGAGCACGCGCGCTCTTGAGCCGACCAAGAAGCCCTTTGTCGAGCCCGCGGTTTCTCTCCCGCTTGATGTCCTCGAAGCCACGGCCTTCTTTCAGGGCTCGGCCGTACTCGACGTGGCCGGCCTGTAGTACCCGACCCGAGTGTTAGGAAGTTTCGTGCACACGACCGAAGCCGAGACGCTTCGACCCTCCCCGGCGCGACACGTCTCGAAAAAGTTTTACGAAATCGCGGGCCGCCTGCTCTCGCTTGAGGTTGACGCAGAGTGGGCGGCCCGTTTCGCCGACTCCTACCTCGACCTCCTCCGCCTCTCGCCCGCGTCGCCCGCGGCGGAGACGCGCGCCGACCTCGCCTTCAACATCTCGACCGCCGCGCCGCCGCCTCTCCCGCGCGGCCTCGAAACGTTCGCCGTGCCCGGCGGCCTCTGTCACGCCGACCCGCGCTCCTACTTCCTCGAAGTCTGCGGCTCGCGCATCGATGTCGCGCCGCGTGAGGAGCGGCGCGTCACGGTCTGGCTCGGCGCGTCGGAGCAGGCGCGGCGGAGGAACGCGCTCATCACCGTCATCGCCTACGCGCTGCCGGCCGCGCTCCGCCGCTGCGGGCTCTACGACCTGCACGCGTGCGGCATGGTCGAGCCGGCGACGGGCGCGGGCTTCGTCTTCCCGGGCGCGTCCGAGAGCGGCAAGACGAGTCTCGCCGTCAGGCTCGCCGCTTCGGGTTGGGGCTTCATGTCCGACGACCAACTGCTCGTCTCCGACGGCCCCGGCGGCGTCGAGGCGCGCGGCCTGCGCAGGCCCTTCCAGACCTCGGCCGACGCGCTCGCCGGCTGCGCGCTGCCGCGTCTCGAAGAGGCGCTCGGCGTGCGCGTGCCGAACGACCCCGACAAGCGTATGCTCGACCCCGAGATGCTTTTCCCCGGCCGGTACGCGCCCCAAGCTCCGGCGCGCGTCATCTGCTTTCCGGTCGTCACGGGCGAGCGCGAGAGCCGTCTCCGCGAGGCCGGTCAGGCCGACGTGATGGCGCGCCTCATCAAGATGTGCCCGTGGTCGAGTTACGACCTGTCGGCCGCGCGCGAGCACCTCGCGCTCCTCGGCCGCCTCGTCAAACAGTGCCGCGCCTTCCGGCTCGACGCCGGCCGCGACATTTTCGACGACCCGCGCGCCGCCGCGCGCCTGCTCGCCGCCTGCGTCTGAAATTACGATGTCCAACGCGCGTCCATTAGGCGGCCCAGCCATCGTCGCGGCGACCCCGCCGCGCATCACCATCGAGCTGACCAACATCTGCAACCTCCGTTGCAGCTACTGCGTCCGCGACGAGGACGACCTCTACCACACGCCCGCGAAGTTCCTCTCGGTCGAGCTGCTGACGAAAATCATGCGCGGCGCGAAAGAGGCTTACGGCATCGGGTACGTCTCGTTCACGGGCGGCGAGGTGACGATTCACCCGAAGTTCGGCGAGGTCATCGAGGCGGTCGCGGCCGAAGGCTTGCAGATGAGCTTCGTCACCAACGGCTGGCACTTCGACCGCGTCTTCCCGCTGCTCCTCAAGCACCGCGAAGCCGTCCGCGTCGTCGCCTTCAGCCTCGACGGCGCGACGCGCGAGGCTCACGACCGCTGGCGCGGCGACGGCTCTTTCGTCCGCGTCGTGCGCGCCATGACGCGCTGCTACGCGAGCGGGTTGAAGTTCGTCCTCAAGGTCGGCGTCCGCCGCGACACGGCCGCGCACCTTCAGGAGATAGCCCTCTTCGCCGCGCGCCTCGGCGCGTCGGAGCTGCACTTCGCGCACCTGCTGCCGACCTCTTCGGCCGTCGAAGACGAGTCGGCCCTGACCTTCGAGGAGCGGCGCGAGGCCGAGCACGAGATAGCGATTCTGTCGAACGTCCTGAAGATGCCGGTCGGCGTCGTCACCGGCTACCACAACGTCGAGCCCGAGCCGCCCTGCTCGGCCCTCGCCGGCAAGACGACCAACGTCGACTTCAACGGCCGCCTCTCGCTCTGCTGCAACCTCTCAGGCTACCGCGGCGCGGCCGCCGAGCCGGACGTGGTGGCGGATTTGACGAAGGAAGACTTCGCGCCCGCGTTCGAGCGTCTGCAAAAAATCGCGTCCGAGCAGAACGAGCGGCGGCGCAAGGCGCTCGCCTCGTTCGCCGAGTCGGGGCGCGAGGTAGACCTCTACACGAGCTCGCCCTGTCTGCTCTGTCTTCAGTCGTTCGGCAAGATTCCGTGGCGCGGCGAGTACACGGGCGACGTGGTGCGGACGCGCGAGCTGCCCGTCCTCCAGACGGCCGCGAGCGCCGCCGAGTGAGCCGCCGCCCGCGCCCCTTCAAACTCACACAGACGCGCGGTCAGCCATGTTCTCAAGTGCGCCCGGCCGGCTTCGGGAAGACGAAGGTGACGGCGTAGGCGGGCGCGGACTTTTCGAGCACGGGGCGGCCGTCGCGTTCGAGCCACGCGTGGCCCGCGACGCCGCCGCCCTCCTTGCGCATCCCGAAGACGACGCGCGCCCGTATGCCTTCGAGCAGAAGATAGCGGTAGAGCACCGGGGCGCGCTTCCAGCAGGTCGGCGTGAAGACCCAGAAGTCCGTGCGCAAGAGGGCGTCGAGCGTCTCCGCGACACGCTCCTGAACGGCCTCCGAGTTTTCGGGCGCGGCGGGCGGGCGGCGCAGCGGGGTCATCACGCGCATGACGCGCGGCAGAGGCAGCAGGCGCGCGAGGCCCGACAGCGCGACGACCCAGAAGGCCATCCGCGCGTAGAGCAGAGCTTTCATGGGCCGCCGCACGACGAGGCCGCACGCGCCCGCGCCGAGGCGCGCAACGCGTACGATTCCGCCGGACGACTCTCTGCCCAAGATTTAGCCTCGAAGTTGAAAACGGATAGAACCCGACGGCGCGGAAGAAGGCTGCGACGCCGCGCCGCGCGCGCCGGCACATTTTAAAGTCACGGCGTGCGGACGCACAAACTCGCCGCGCGCCGCCGTCAAACATAAACTCCGAACGAGCGCACGCGCCCGAGAGTGACAAACGAATTCGAGCTGCTCAGAAGTCTCGCGCGCCCCGCGCTCGAAACGTCGCACGCCGCGAGGGCGCGTGCGGCGGCCGCGCGCGGCGTCGACTGGGACGCCTTCCAAAGTCTCGCTTGGCGGCACGGCCTGATGCCGCTCGCGTGCGGCCACCTGTTAGGCTCCCTCGCAGACCTCGTTCCTGACGGCGCGCGCGAAAAGATGCGCGCCGACTTCCGTCACAACGCGGCGCGCAACCTCTGGCTCGCGAGCGAGCTGTGCGCGATGCTCGACGCGCTCGGCTCGCGCGGCGTCGAGGCGCTGCCGCTCAAAGGGCCGGCGCTCGCCGTCCAACTCTACGGCGACGCGAAGCTCCGCAGCTTCGTCGACCTCGACCTGCTCGTGCGGCCGCGCGACGCGCGACGCGCCGGCGAAGTGCTCGCCTCGATGGGCTTCCGCCCGCACCTCCGGCTCAGCGCGGCGCAAGAGGCGATGCTCTCGCGCTCGGAGTGCGACCGCGTCTACCTGCGCGAGGGGCGCAACCTGATGTGCGAGCTTCATTGGGCCGTCACGCCGCCCTACTTCTCCGTCCCCCTGAGCACGGATGAAATCTTTTCTGACCTCACCGACATCGCGCTCTGCGGGCGCAGCGTCCGAGTGCCTTCGGACGAGACGACGCTCGTCGTCCTGTGCGTCAACGGCGCGAAAGACCTCTGGCTCAGTCTCGAACACGTCTGCGCGGTCGCGGAGTTGGTGCGCTCGCGGCCGAATCTGAATTGGGAGCGCGCGGCCGAGTTGTCCGAGCGCGCGGGCGCGCGTCGCATTCTGCTCCTCGGACTCCGTCTCGCGCGGACGTTGCTCGACGCGCCGCTGCCCGAATCCGTCGGCGCGCGGGTCGACGCGGACGCGGAGGTCGAGAGCCTCGCGGAAGAGGCGTCAGTGAGGATGGCGCGCGCCGAGGCGGCCGAGCCGGGCGTGTGGGAGAAGACGAGTTTCCGCGTCCGCGCCCGCGAGCGCGTCAGCGACCGCGCGCGTTACTGCGCGCTGCGTCTCTTCACGCCCACTTACAAGGACTGCGCCATCAGCCTCCCGCGCCCGCTCTCGTTCGTCTACTACGGCGTCCGCGTGGCGCGACTCGTGCGCGCGGGCGTGCGGCGGCAGGCGGCGGGGCCTGTGTTATGATTCCGTTTTGCGCGCGCGGCGGAGTTCGCGTCTGACGCCTTCTCGCTTTTTCAACCGATGATTACCGGGCGGGACATCCTCTACATTTCGAGCATCGAGTGGAGCTTCCTCTGGCAGGGGCATCAGGAGATCGCGCTCCGTCTCGCCGCGGCCGGCAACCGCGTGCTCTACGTCGAGAACACGGGCGTCCGCTCGCCCGGCTTGCGAGACGCGGGGCGCGTCGTCCAAAGACTCCGGCGTTGGGCGAGGGCCGCGGCCGAGTCGGGCGCGCGCGAGGTCGCGCCGAACGTCCACGTCTCCTCGCCGATGGTTCTGCCGCCGTTCGGCTCGCGCGGGCGCACCGCGCTCAACCGGCGTCTCTTCCTCCCGCTCCTCGCGCGCACGATAAAGAGGCTCGGGATGCGCGACCTCGTCGTCTGGACGTACCTGCCGAACGACACGACGGCCGACCTGATACGTATGCTCGGCCCGCAAATCGACGCGCTCGTCTACTACTGCGTCGCGGACTTCACGCAACTGACGCCGCACGCCGAGCGTCTCGCCGCGAGCGAGCGCGAGATCGTCACGCGGAGCGACGCCGTCTTCACCAACTGCTCGGAGCTGGCGCGCAAGTTCGCGCCGTGGAACCCGAACGCGCGCGTCTTCCCGTTCGGCGTCAACCTCGACGCGTTCCCCTTCGAGCGTGACGCGCGCGCCGCCGACGCGAACGGCGGCGGGAAGGCGTCGGCCGTCGGGCTCGTCAACTCTCTGCCGCGGCCCGTGGTCGGCTACGTCGGCGGTATGCACCGCCACGTCGATTTCGGGTTGATAAGGGAGATGGCGCTCAGAAGGCCCGACTGGTCTTGGGTCTGCGTCGGCGCGTTGCAGGCGGCGACGGGCGAGCTGGCCGGCCTGCCGAACGTCCACCTGCTCGGCCAGCAGCCGCACCGCGAGCTCGTCGACTTCATACGCGGCTTCGACGTGTGCGTCGTCCCCTACGTCGACAGCGTCTACACGGCGACGGTCGTGCCGACGAAGATCAACGAGTATCTGGCCGTCGGCAAGCCCGTCGTCTCGACGGCGCTGCCGCCCGTCGTCGAGTTCAACGACGAGCACGGCGTGCTCATCACGTCTGAGGCCGCGCCGGAGAGTTTCTTGCGCGCGATTGAGGAGGCGCTGGCGCAGCCGCGCGACGAGGCGACGCGTCTGAGACGCCGCCGCGTGGCCGAGCAGGGCGACTGGGCGGCGCGGTTCGAGGCGATGTGCCGAGTCGTCGAGGAGAGCCGAGGGTGGGGCGGGGCGGGTGAGTTTTTGGGCGTGACGGCGGAAGATGAGGAGGTGGCCGACGGCGTCGCCGCGTCGCGTTGACGCCCGCGCGACGCGTGTGTTAGCTTCCGTTCGGCCTGTGCGTAGATGTCGAGGCACGGCAGCCCGCGAGTCGGCAACGTCGTCGTTCCCACCTGCGTCTCAACGACCTCTCCTCCAATCGTAAGGCGAAACGCGCGCGAAGGTGTGGTGTGTCACAAGCTTTTGGGAGAACCTTTTTGATGAAGACGAGAGTTAACGCTTGGAAGTTTTTCGCGGCGGCGGTCTTCGCGGCGGCGCTCTGCGCCGGGGCGCAGGCGCAACAGACAGGCGCGCCGGCGCAGGCAAAGCCGCCGGCCGCGGGCGCGAAGGCGACGCCCGGCTTCACGCTCCGCGTCAGCAAGAACGCGCCGCACACCTACACGCTCAAGGCGAAGAACGCGCGCGTCTCCGACGTCGCGCAGGAGCTCTCCAAGCGTCTCGGCACGCCCGTCCGCCTGAGCCCGCTGATGTCGAGGCAGACGCTGAACATCGAAATCGAAGGCGTCGCGCTCGAAGGACTGCTCCGGCTGCTCGCCCCGCACCCGCTCGTCGATTACGTCGCCTCGGGCCTTGAGCCGCAGCCGAAAGTCCTCGCCGTCTACCTCCAAGCGCTCAACGAGACGCTGCCGCCGCTGCACGAGACCGTCAAGAACAACGTCGACAGCCTGCTCATCGAGGGCGACACGGAGGAGGGCACGGAGGAGTACGAGCGCAGGCGGCGCGAGCGCGCCGAGCCCCTGCGCATCAGTTACAAGAACAACCGCCTGAGCGTCCACGCCGAGAAGCAGCCGCTCGCCGTCGTCCTCTTCAAGGTCGCCAGCGAGTTGGGCGTCCCCTTCGAGTTGGGGGCCGACCCGAACGAGGTCATCGACGCCGACTTCACCGACTACACGGTCGACCAAGCGATGCGCACGCTCTCGCCCTCGGTGCGCCTGTTCTACCGCGCCGACCTGCTCAACTTCGAGAACATCCCCATCCGCATCGCGCTCACGTCCTCGTCGGCCGCGCCCGCGAACGACTAGCGCCGGGCGCGCGGGCGAGAGTCTCGCCATGATTCTTCCGCACGGCGACGCGGCACTACGCGAGGCCGCCCGGCGCACGGCCGAGGGCGGCCTCGTCGCCTTCCGCACGGACACCTTCTACGGACTCGGCGCAGACCCCTTCAACACGCAAGCCCTCGAACGCATCAACGCGCTCAAGGGCCGCGACGGAAAGCCCATCCTCGTCGTCGTCAGCGACGCCGCCGTGGTCGCGCGTTTCGTCGCGGGGGAGACCGAGGCGTTCCGCGCGCTGGCCGCGGAGTTCTGGCCGGGGGCGCTGACGCTCGTCCTGCGAGCGCGCCGCGAAGTGCCTGAGTTGATTACGGCGGGGACGGGGACGATAGGCGTGCGGCTTCCCGCGGACGAAGAGGTGAGGGAACTCGTCGGCGCGTGCGGCGGGGCGCTGACGGCGACGAGCGCCAACCCCGCGGGCGCGCCTCCCGCGCGCGCCGCGCGCGATGTCGAGACTTATTTCGGCGACTCTCTGCCGCTCGTCATCGACGGCGGCGAGACGACTTCCGAGCGGCCTTCTAGCGTCGTCGACGTGACGGGCGACGGCGCGTCTCTCATCCGCGAAGGCGTCGTCACCGCCGACTCACTCGAACGCGCGCTGCGCCCGCGCGGCATCGAACTCAGACGGCCCGCCCCTTAACCACTCGCACAAATCACCCGCGCGTCACTGCGCGCGGTGGCCGGCCTCGTCGAGCAGTCTTCCGGACTGCTCGGGGTTGAAGGTGTAAGTCTGTCCGGGCACGTAGGCCCACGACGTGTCGGGGAGAATCGAGTGGGCGACGCGCGCCTGCCCGAGCAGGAGGTCGCGGACGATGCCCTCGCGGTCAATCGCGTAGGCGACGGCCTGACGGACGCGCGCGTCCTTCACCACCTCGTCCTGCGTGTTGAAGACCAAGTAGACGACGTTCGAGCCCTGAAACTGCTCGACCTTCAAGTTCGGGTCTTGGCCGAGCGCCTTGTAGGTGTCGGGCTGGAGGTTGGCGACGACGGCGAGGTCGACGCCGCCGCTCTTCAGCTCGGCCTGAAGCGTGTTCGCGTCGAGAATCGTGCGCACGCGCAGAGTCTTAATCGACGGCGCGCCGCCGAAGTAGGACTCGTTGGCGGCCAAGTCCACCGACTGCTGCGCGTCGTCGCGGCTGACGTAGCGGAACGGGCCCGTGCCGACGAGCGTCGTGCTCTGCGTCTCGGCCGAGCCCTGCGGGATGATGCCGAAGGAGGTGAGCGCGGGGAAGAGTTTGACGAGCGGCTTGTTGAGGCGGATGACGAGCGTGCGCGCGTCGGGCGCTTCGACGGCCGCGACGTAGGGCTGGCGCGCGTCGCCCGCGCCCTCGAAGAAGTCACCGGCCTTCGGCGAGTTCGAGGCGAGCAGCGTCTCGATGGTGTACTTGGCGTCCTGCGCCGTCAAAGGCTTGCCGTTGTGAAACCTGACGCCGTCGCGCAAGGTGAACGTGTGCGTCAGGCGGTCGGGCGAGGTCTCGACGTTCGTCGCCAGCTCGCCGACGTAGTCGAACTTCTCGTCCTTGCGCATGAGCGTGTTGTAGACGAGCTGGCGGATGCGCTCGCTCGACGCGTCGAAGCCGCGCAGCTGGTCGAAGGTCTCGGGGCGGGATTCGAGCGCGACGACGAACGGGCCTTGCTTGCCCTCGGCCGTCACCGCGGCCATGAACTTCCAGTCGCCGCTCGGCTCGACCTTGATGTTCCCGACGTTGCGGCGCGCGATGACCATCTGGTCGGCGTACCAGAGCGGGAACATCGGAATCTCGCGGCTGATCGTCTCCTGCGCCTTGACCCAACCCTCGCGCGCCTCGTCGCGCGTCGCGGCGTTGAAGGCGGCGTCGAGGACGGGGTCGAGCTCGGGGTTGCTGTACTGCGCGCGGTTGAAGGGCGCTTTGGTGGCGAAGAGGTCGCGCAGGAAGATCGGGTCTTGGTTGCCCCCGACCCAGCGCCCGACGGCCATCTGGAATTGACCCTTGCGCACTTGGTCGTTGACCGTGTTCAGCTCGGCCGCCTCGATCTCGACGGGGATGCCCGCCTGCCGCAGGGAGTTCTGCATGACGGACGAGTACTGGCGCATCTGCGCGCTCCCGGCGTTGATCTTCAGCACGAGCGGCTTCTGGAAGCGCGTGCCTTTGACGCCCGTGATGTCGCCGCCGCAGTTCGCGAGCGCGAGCGAGACGGAGAGGACGAGGAGGGACGTGAAAGTTCGGACGCGCATCAGATTTTGCCTCCGTACGTGTAGTTCAGTTTCCGGTTAAGCTCGGCGGTCTCGTCGGACAGCTCCGCGAGGCGCTTCGCGTCGAAGGGCAGGGGGGCACTCGTGAGCGACTTGTAGGTCGCGATGCGGCGGAGCGACAAGTCGACGCGCTCGTCCGTCAGGACGCCCTCGCGCGCGGCCCGCAGGAGCGCGTCGTAGCCGCGCCGGATGAGGTCGGGGCGCGCGCAGATGAGCAGCATATCCTCGCCGGCCAGAACGGCGCGCAAGGCCGCCTCCTCGATCTCGCAGTGTTTGGCGATCGCGCCCATCTCAAGGTCGTCCGTGAGGACGAGCCCGCCGTAGCCGAGCTCCTCGCGCAGCAAGGTCGTGACGATGTGCGGGTTGATGGAGGCGGGGATGAGCTGGCCGCCGGCCACGCCGCGGTGGATGTCGATGTTGGGGAAGCCGCCGTGGCTGACCATCACGGCGCGCACCATGTTGTCCTCGCGCTGGAAGAGCTCGATGTAGGGCGCGAGGTCTTGGGCGATGAGGTCGTCGTGCGAGAGGCTGATGACGGGCATCTCCTGATGGCTGTCGACCTCGCCCGCGCCGATGCCGGGGAAGTGCTTGGCGCAGCCCAAGCAGCCCGTCCCCTGAAGGCCGCGCAGGTAGACCATCGTGTAGCCGAGGACTTCGCCGGGCGAGCGCCCGAACGAGCGCGAGTAGAGTCCGTTCGAGAGCAGGTCGCGGTCGTCCGTCATGATGGAGAGGACGGGCGCGAAGTTCATGTTGAAGCCGAGCAGGCGCAGGGCCTCGCCCGTGATGCGACCGAGCGAGCGCGCGCCCGCGAGGTCGCCGTGCTGCCGGATGGTGCGCGCGGCGGGCATCGGCGTGAGGATGCGCCGGAGGCGGTCGACGAGCCCGCCCTCTTGGTCGATGCCGAAGAGGGGCTCGACTTCGGAGACGGCGCGGACGCCGTCGAGGAGGTCGCGGAGCTGCTCTGGGGCGGCGACGTTGCGGCCGAAGATGATGACGCCGCCCGGCCTGATGTACTCGATGAGGGCGCGCGCCTCTTCGTCGAGTTCGGGGCCGGGGAGGCCGATGTAGAGCAGTTGTCCGATTCTCTGTTCGAGTGGGAGCGACTGAAGAGTTTGGAAGTCGACCATGAAATGGTTCGCGTTTCGGCCCCGTGAAAAGTGTGCGGCGCGCGCCCCGACGCACGCCTCAGACGATGCGCCTGCGCAGACTCGCCAAGAGTTCTCGCGCTTCTTCCGCCGAAAGGGTTTCTACATCAACGCCGCGAACCTCGTCAAGCAGCGCTTGGTTGGTGACCTCGAAGAGCGTCGCCTGCGAGGCGGCGCGGCGGCGTCCCGCCCGGCCCGCCGCGCGTTCGAGCGCCGCGCGGCCGTCGCCGTTCTCCGCGGACGCCTTCGCCTCGCCCGCCTCCGCTTTCGGCTCGCTCACGTCGGCGAAAACGTCCAACTCGTA
>DASQDT010000015.1:0-24047 GCA_035634035.1 Pyrinomonadaceae bacterium
TTCCTGATGTCGAGAACGACGACGAGCAGTACGAGTCGGGCGGCGGGCGCGGCGGCGCGAGCCGCGGCGGCGGCGGCGGCGACGCCGGGATGCGCGGCGACCGCGGCGCCGACGGAGAGGGCGCGGCCGACACCTTCAACCTCGCGACGCTCAAGGAGATGTCCATCTCCAAGCTGACGCAAATCGCGAAGGAGTTGGACGTGCCCGGCGCGACGGGGATGCGCAAGCAGGAACTCATCTTCAAAGTCCTCGCCGCGCAGACCGAAAAGAGCGGCCTGATCTTCTCCGAGGGCGTGCTGGAAACCCTGCCCGACGGCTTCGGCTTCCTGCGCGCGCCCGAGTACAACTACCTGCCCGGCCCCGACGACATCTACGTCTCGCCGTCGCAGATTCGCAAGTTCGACCTCCGCACCGGCGACACCGTCTCCGGACAGATTCGCCCGCCCAAAGAGGGCGAGCGCTACTTCGCGCTGATCAAGGTCGAGGCCATCAACTTCGAGGCCCCCGGCGAGACGCGCGACAAGGTCTTTTTCGACAACCTGACGCCGCTCTACCCGGACGAGCAGCTGCGCATGGAGACCGCGCCCGACAACCTGTCGTCGCGCGTCCTCGACCTCGTCACGCCGCTCGGCAAGGGCCAGCGCGCGCTCATCGTCGCGCCGCCCCGGACGGGCAAGACGATGCTGCTTCAGACCATCGCCAACTCCGTCTCGACGAACCACCCCGAGGTGACGCTCATCGTGCTGCTCATCGACGAGCGCCCCGAGGAGGTCACCGACATGCAGCGCAGCGTTCAGGGCGAAGTCATCTCTTCGACCTTCGACGAGCCGCCGACCCGCCACGTGCAGGTCGCCGACATGGTCATCGAGAAGGCCAAGCGACTCGTCGAGCACACGCGCGACGTGGTCATCCTCTTGGACTCCCTGACGCGCCTCGCGCGCGCGCACAACGCCGTCGTCCCGCCCTCGGGCAAGATTCTCTCGGGCGGTATCGACGCCAACGCCTTGCAGCGCCCGAAGCGCTTCTTCGGCGCGGCGCGCAACATCGAGGAGGGCGGCTCTCTGACCATCATCGCGACCGCGCTCATCGACACCGGCTCGCGCATGGACGACGTCATCTTCGAGGAGTTCAAGGGCACGGGCAACTCCGAGATTCACCTCGACCGCCGCCTCTCGGACAAGCGCCTGTTCCCGGCCATCGACCTCCAGCGCTCGGGCACGCGCAAGGAGGAGCTGCTCATCTCGAAGGAAGACCTCAACCGCATCTGGGTCATGCGCCGCGTTCTCAACCCGCTCTCGCCCGTCGAGCAGATGGAGGTCGTCCTAGAGCGTCTCGGCAAGACCAAATCGAACGCCGACTTCCTCGCCTCGATGCAGACCTAACAAAGCGGTGTCGGGTGACGAGCGGCGAGGCAAAGCCTCCCCGCTCGCCACTCGTCGCTTGTCACTCGTCACCGCTTTTCGATAGTATTACCCCCACTAAGTTTTACCAGCTCGTTTGAACGTCTCCTCCCGGGGAGGAGTGTCTGCGAAGAAGAGGGACTTTGCTGCGCGTCGCGTTGCTCACGTCAGAAGCCGTGCCCTACGCCAAGACGGGCGGACTCGGCGACGTTTCGGGCGCGCTCCCGAAGGCCCTGAACGCGACCAGAGAGGCCGACGCCTGCGTCGTCCTCCCCCTCTACGACGAGACGAGGCGCGACCTTCTTGACGAGCGGCCGGTCTTTGAAAACCTCGACGTCGAATGGCTCGGCGGCGTCCGCCGCACTTGGGTCTGGCACAGCGAGGCGGCCGGCGCGCCCTCCTACTTCATCGACGCGCCCGAGTACTTCATGCGCGGGAAGATTTACGGCTTCGGCGACGACCACGAGCGATTCGCCTTCTTCTCGCGCGCCGCGCTCGCGCTCCTCGGCCGTCTGGGCGAGGCGCCCGACGTGGTGCACTTGAACGACTGGCAGTGCGGCTTCGCCTCCGCGTGGCTGCGCGCCTCGCGCCCTCACGGCGGCTTCTTCGGCCGCACGCGCACGCTCTTCTCCGTCCACAACCTCGCCTTTCAGGGGATGTTCGACCCGCGCGAGCTGTGGCGTCTCGGCTTCCGTCACGGCGAGGAGTCTGACTACTTCATGCAGGACGGCGTCGCCTCCGCGATGAAGGCGGGGCTGACGACGGCCGACGCGCTCTCGACCGTCAGCCGCCGCTACGCCGAGGAGATACAGACCCCGGAGCAGGGCTACGGGCTCGACTGGCTGCTGCGCGCGCGGCGCGAGCGGCTCGTCGGCGTCACCAACGGGGTGGACTACGAGGTCTGGAACCCCGAGACCGACCCGCACCTCGCGGCACACTTCTCGGCCGAAGACCTCTCGGGCAAGCGCGCGTGCAAGCTCGACCTCCTGCGCCGCTTCGGCCTGCCCGAGGAGGCTGACCGCCCCGTCATCGCGACCGTCTCGCGGCTCACGCCGCAGAAGGGCTACGACCTCATACGCGAGGCGGCCGGGCGCATCCTTGAGACGGGCGCCTTCTTCGTCGCTCTGGGCTCGGGCGCGGGCGAGTACGAGAGCTTCTTGCAGTCCCTGCGCGACCACGCCCCGCACCGCGTCGGCGTCTACAAGGGCTTCAACGAGGCGCTCGCGCACCAGATAGAGGCCGGCGCGGACATCTTCCTGATGCCCTCGCAGTACGAGCCGTGCGGGCTCAACCAGATGTACTCGATGCGCTACGGGACGGTGCCCGTCGTGCGCGCGACGGGCGGCTTGGACGACACGGTCGAGAACTTCGACCGCGAGCGGCTGACGGGCAACGGCTTCAAGTTCCGGCGCTACCACGCCGACTCGATGATGGGCAGCATCTACGAGGCGCTGGGCTGTTACGCCGACCCCGAGCTGTGGCGCGCCGTGCAGCTCAACGGGATGCGCGCCGACAACTCTTGGGAGGCGGCCGCGAGCCGCTACCTGCAGATTTATCACGCGGTCACGACGCTGTAGAATGTGGCCGCCGCGGAAGTCCGGCGAGGACGTTACGAGGAGGACTGAGGAGAGGCATGAGTGACAAGGTCAGCGACGTGAGCGACGGCAACTTCGAGGCCGAGGTTCTCAGGTCGGACAAGCCCGTGCTCGTCGACTTCTGGGCCCCGTGGTGCGGGCCGTGCCGCCTGCTCGCGCCGACGGTCGAGGCCGTGGCCGAGAAGTACTCGGGCGCGGCGCGCGTCGTCAAGCTCAACGTCGACGACAACCCCGGCGTCTCGCAACGCTACGGCATCAAGGGCATCCCGACCCTCATCCTCTTCCGCGACGGCAAGGAGGAGGAGCGCGTCGTCGGCGCGACCTCGAAGGAGAACATCTCGCGCATGATCGACAAGCACGTCGGCGGCGCGGCCGTCGCCTAGACGGGGCCGCGCCGCCGCGGGACTCAACGCGCGCCGTGCCCGCGGCCGACGCCACGCCGAGGCGGGCCGGGCCGGGCGCCCACACTCCCGAAGCGATGAGGACAACACAACGAAGTCGTGCGGCGCGCAAGCGCTCCTTCGAGGAGCGTCTGGCGCACAAGCGCGTGCAGGCCGTCGAGGAGGGCAAGTTCCGCGCGCGGCAGGTGAGCGGCAAGCTCCGGCGCTTCGTCAACATCCGCTTCCGCCGCGAGGAGGTGGTCGAAAAACTCGCCCTGCGGCGCGGCGAGTGCAACCGCTGCGGCGCGTGCTGCGAGATCCTCTTCAAGTGCCCTTTCCTCAAGAAGCACGAGGACGGCGTGAACACCACCTGCGGCATCTACGAGGATCGGCCCGACCAGTGTCGTCTCTTTCCCATCGAGCAGCGCGACCTGTCCGAGGTGCGCGGCTCTTGCAGCTTCTACTTCATCGAGAAGCCGATTAAACTGGGCAAGGCAAGCTAAAAAGGCTGTGGCCGGCGGCGGGTGACAAGCGGCGGGCGGGAAGCTCGCCCTTGACGCGTCGCCCGTCACGCGTCACCCGTCATTATGTCTTCAAAGATTATCGTCGTTGTCGGCGCGCAGTGGGGCGACGAGGGCAAGGGCAAGATCGTCGACCTGCTCGCCGAGCGCTTCGAGGTCGTCGCGCGCTATCAGGGCGGCCACAACGCCGGCCACTCCGTGCAGGTCGGCGAGCGCTCCTTCGTCCTCCACCTCATCCCCTCGGGCATAGTCCACGAGGGCGTCACCTGCGTCTTGGGCAGCGGCATGGTCATCGACCCGAAGGCCTTCTTCGAGGAGGCCGACCGGCTCGCCGAGCAGGGCCTGGCCGTCACGCCGGAACGTGTCCTAGTCAGCTCGCGCGCGCACATGATTCTGCCCTACCACCGCGCGCTCGACCACACGAGCGAGGAGCGCTTGGGCAACGAGCGCGTCGGGACGACCCAGCGCGGCATCGGCCCGGCCAACGAGGACAAGGCCGGGCGGCGCGGCATACGCGTCGCCGACGCCGTCAACCCGGAAGTCCTGCGCGCGCGCATCGAGCGCAACCTCGAAGACGCCAACCGAATCATTCAGGCTTACGGCGGCGACCCGCTCGAACCCGCGCGCGTCTTCGACGAGTTCTACCCGCTCGTCGAGCGCCTGTCGCCCTTCATCGCCGACACCGCACACTTCCTCAACCGCGCCGCCTCCCACGGGCGCTCCATCCTCGTCGAGGGCGCGCAGGCCACGCTGCTCGACGTCGACCACGGCACGTACCCGTTCGTCACCTCTTCCTCGACGACCGCCGGAGGCGCGTGCATCGGCACGGGGCTCGCGCCGCGACGCATCACGGGCGTCTTGGGCATCGTGCGCACCTACACGACGCGCGTCGGCGAAGGCCCTTTCCCGACCGAGATGCTCGAAGGCGAGGCGGAGTTGGGGCAGATGATACGCGAGCGCGGGCGCGAGTACGGCGCGTCCACGGGTCGCCCGCGCCGCTGCGGCTGGTTCGACGCCTTCGCCACGCGCTACGCCGCCGAGATCAACGGCTTCGACTCGGTCGCGCTCACCAAGCTCGACGTGCTCGACACGCTCGAAGAGATCAAGGTCTGCACCGGCTACCGACTCGACGGCCGCCCCCTCGACACCTTCCCCGCCGTCTCGAAGGACTTGCGCCGCGTCGAGCCCGTCTACGAGACGCTGCCGGGCTGGCAGACCGAGACGGTCGGGACGACCGACTTCGACGCGCTGCCCGAGCGCGCGCGCGACTACGTCCGCTTCCTCTCCGAGCGCATCGGCACCGAGATCGGCCTCATCTCCACCGGCCCCGAGCGCGACCAGACAATCGTCTGCAAAGACTCGGCCCTTCACGGCTGGCTCTAAACACGACGCCCTTGCCAGCCCCCGACCCCGGATGTAGAATTCAGAAACTAAACGACGGGCCGATAGCTCAGTTGGTAGAGCAAGTGGCGTTTAACCACTGGGTCGCAGGTTCGAGTCCTGCTCGGCTCATCGGTCGTGAGAGGCGCGGGGGGCGACTTGAGGGTCGCCCCCCGCGCTTTTTTGCGGCGGCGCGGCGGGTTCGATTTGTTTGCCACGAAGGGCGCGCGGGCGGTGTTTGTGAGGTAGCGCCGTCAGCCACGTCGAAAGGCCGTCTAAGATGAGAAGCTTGCTTGCCGCCGTAAGTCTCGCGCTCGTTCTGCACTCGCCTCAAGTCATCCGGCCCGCGGTCGCGCCGGGGCCGAAGTCGCGCGACGCCTCGGCCGGGCTGCGCGAGAGGATGCGCGGCGTGCTCGAAGGCCACCGCGCGCGGGGCGGTTTCCCCGGCGCGACGGCCGCCGCGCGCCTGCCCGACGGGAGGACTCTGAGCGTCGCCGTCGGCTTGGCCGACCGCGAGTCGAAGAGGCCGATGCGGACGCGCTCGCGTATGCTCGCGGGGAGCGTCGGCAAGACCTTCTTCGCCGCGCTCGCGTTGCAGTTAGTCTCCGAGGGGAGGCTGCGTCTCGACGACCCCGTCAAAAAATACCTCGGCCGCGCGCCGTGGTTTTCCAGACTCCCGAACGGCGAGCGCCTCACCGTCCGGATGCTGATGACTCACACTTCGGGCCTCGGCGGCTACGACGAGAAGTTCATGCGCGGCCTCGTCAAAGAGCCGGCGCGCGAAAGGAGTCGCGAGGAGTTGGTCGAGTCTCTGCTCGACAAGAAGCCGCTCGCGGCGGCCGGCGAGAAGTTCGAGTACAGCGACCTCAACTACATCCTGCTCGCGCTCGTCTGCGAGGAGGCGACGGGGCGCGCGGCCGTCGGAGAGATTCGCCGCCGTCTTCTTCGCCCCCTAAATCTGCGCGACACCACCCCGTCCGACCGCGCCGTCCTGCCCGGACTCGTCCCCGGCTACGCGGGCGCGAACAACCCTTTCGGCGGCGACGCGATGATGAAGGGCGGACGGCTCGTCCTCAACCCGCAGTTCGAGTGGGCCGGCGGCGGCTACGCCTCGACCGCGTCAGACCTCGCGCGCTGGATGGCCGCCTTCTGCGAGGGGCGCGCCTTCGACCGGCGGCTGCTGCCTGACGTGACGGGCTCGGCAGTCGACGCGCCCTCCATCGGCGAGGGCGCGAAGTACGGCCTCGGCATCCACGTCGAGCGGACGCCGCTCGGCACGGCCTGCGGCCACGGCGGCTTCTTCCCCGGCTACGTCTCCTCGGTGTTCTACTACCCCGAACACAAGCTCGCCGTCGCCGTCCAGTTCAACACGAGCGACGACTCTCTCTTCAATGCCTCGGCCAGAGTGGTCGTCGACGACCTCGCCTCCGCGCTCGTCGGGCGTCCTTCGAAGTAAATCCGTCCGCGCGTCCGCGCTGCGCCCGGCGACTTTCAGTCGGGTCGCGCGGCCGCGCCCGTTTTCGAGGCGGTCGCGTCATGTGGTAGATTCTCGGCGTCCCTTCCGTTCTGAAAACTTCACATCGGGTTTCCGAGGAGAACGCTATGAGACGTTTTCGCGTGTCGCTGGCCGTCTGCGTGTTCGCGTGGTGCGTGTCGTCGTCCGTCGTCGTCGTGGACGCACGGCAGGCCGCGCGGCCGTTCACGATCGAGGAGTTGTTAAAGGTGCGCCGGGTGGGCGACCCGCAGGTTTCGCCCGACGGGCGACAGGTCGCCTACACCGTCGCCGTCCCCAACGTCGCGGCCAACCGCAGCGTCACGCACGTCTTCGTCGTCCCCGTCGAAGGCGGCGCGGCGCGCCAACTGACGAGCGGCGACGCGTCGGCGACGACGCCGCGCTGGTCGCCCGACGGCCGCGCGCTCGCCTTCGTCTCCGGCGGCCAAGTCTGGACGATGGACGCGCAGGGCGGCGGCCGCAAGCAGGTCACGAGCCTTTCGACCGGCGCGGCCGGCCCCGTCTGGTCGCCCGACGGCCGTCTCATCGCCTTCGCCTCGGACATCTACCCCGGCTGCGCCGACGACGAGTGCAACCGGCGGCGCGCCGCCGAAGCGGAGGCGAACAAGGTCAAGGCCAAGACCATCGACCGCCTGCTCTACCGCCACTGGACGACGTGGAAGGACGGCAAGCGCACGCACGTCTTCGTCGTCCCCGCCGAGGGCGGCGCGGCGCGCGACCTCACGCCCGGCGACTTCGACGCCCCGCCCTTCTCGCTCGGCGGCCCCGCCGACTACGCCTTCTCGCCCGACTCGAAAGAACTCGCCTTCGCGCGCAACACCGACCCGGTCGAGGCCGTCTCGACGAACAGCGACATTTTCGTCGTCCCCGTCGCGGGCGGCGAGCCGAGAAGGTTGACGGGCGACAACAAGGGTGCGGATCAATCGCCCGCCTACACCCCGGACGGGCGCTTCATCCTCTACCGCTCGCAGGCGACGGCCGGCTTCGAGAGCGACCGCTGGCGTCTGATGCTCTACGACCGCACGTCGAACCGCTCGCGCGAGCTTCTGCCGCGCCTCGACGCGCACGCCGAGAGCTTCGTCGTCACGCCCGACAGCCGCTTCGTCTACTTCACGACGGGGCAGCGCGGCCTTCACCCCGTCTACGGCGTCGCGCTCGAAGGCGGCGAGCCGTTCCCGTTCCTGCAAGGCTTCAACGACGACCTCAAGCTCTCGGCCGACGGCCGCACGCTCTCCTTCACGCGCTCGACGGCGCACGCGCCGACCGAGGTCTTCGTCACGACGGTCGCCGACCCGCGCCAGCGCATCGCGCAGGGCGAGTCGGCCGCGCGGCAGTTGACGCGCGAGAACGACGAGCTGATGCGGCAGTACGCGCTCCGCCCCGCGGAGGAGTTGACGTGGGAGGGCGCGGGCGGCGCGAAGATTTCCGGGTGGCTCTACAGGCCCGCGAACTTCGACGCGTCGAAACGTTACCCGCTCCTCGTCCTCATCCACGGCGGGCCGCAGAGCGCCTTCAACAACAGTTGGGGCTACCGCTGGAACCCGCAGGTCTTTGCCGCAGCCGGCTATGTCGTCTTCCAGCCGAACCCGCGCGGCTCGCTCGGCTTCGGCCAGCAGTTCACCAACGAAATCTCCGGCGACTGGGCGGGCAAGGTCTACACGGACTTGATGAACGGCGTCTCTCAGGTCGCGTCGATGCCGTTCGTCGACCGCGAGCGCGTCGCGGCGGCCGGCGCGTCCTACGGCGGCTACATGGTCAACTGGATTCTCGGGCACAACGACCACCCGCAGGTGAAGTTCAAGACGCTCGTCTCGCACGCGGGCGTCTTTAACCTCACGAGTATGTACGGCGTGACCGAGGAGCTTTGGTTTCCCGAGTGGGAGTTTAAGGGGACGCCGTGGGACGCGCCCGAACTCTACGAGCGCTGGTCGCCGCACCGCTTCGCCAAAAACTTCAACACGCCGACGCTCGTCACGCACGGCGAGCTGGACTTCCGCGTGCCCATCGGCGAGGGGCTGCAACTGTTCACGACCCTGCAGAGGCGCGGCGTCCCGTCCAAGCTCCTCTACTTCCCCGACGAGGGCCACTGGATTCTCAAGCCCGGCAACTCCGCGCACTGGTACACGACCGTCATCGGCTGGCTCAACTCTTACCTGAAGCCCGCGGCCTGAGCGCGCGGGCTTCGGAGACGGCTCGGCCGGCTGTTGTCGGGGCGCAAGGGCTGTGGTAGCTTGCGCCGTTAGATATGCGACGTAATCTCTGCCCCCGAAGCGTTGCTCCCCTGACGTGTCTTCTGCTCGCGCTCCTGCTCCCGACGTGCGCGCTCGCGCAAGCGCCGCGGCGTCCGACGGGCGGCCTCTACCCCGTCCGCCAGAACGGCAAGTGGGGCTACATCGACAAGTCGGGCCGCGTCCTCGTCGAGCCGCAGTTCGACGAGGCGTGGGACTTCTCCGAGGGGCTCGCGCACGTCAAGCACGACGGCCGGCGCGGCGTCATCGACAAGTCGGGGCGCGTCGTCATCGAGCTCCAGCAGGTGGATTTCGCCGGGCAGTTCTCCGAGGGGCTCGCGCCCGTCTCGACCGGCGGCGCGCAAGCCCTCCTCGGCTTCATCAACACGAAGGGCCGCATCGTCATCCCGACACAGTTCAACTCGGCGCTCCCCTTCTCCGAAGGCTTGGCGGCCGTCCGCGTCGGCGCGAAATACGGCTTCATCGACCGCGGCGGCAAGCTCGCCATCCCCGCGCAGTTCGACCGCGCCTACAGCTTCTCCGAGGGGCTCGCGCTCGTCGTCGTCGCGAACCGCCACGGCTACGTCGACCGCTCGGGCAAGCTCGTCGTCCGCCCGCAGTACAACAACGCTTCGCACTTCTCCGAGGGCTTGGCCAGCGTCGCCGTCGGCGCGCGCTACGGCTACATCAACAAGAAGGGCGAGGCGGTCATCACGCCCGAGCACAACTACGTCGGGCGCTTCTCCGAGGGCTTGGCGCGCATCATCGCGGGCAACCGCTTCGGCTACGTCGACAAGCGCGGGCAGTCCGTCATCCCGGCCATCTTCGACGCGGCGTCCGACTTCTCCGAGGGCTTGGCCGTCGTCAAGTCCGAGGGCAAGTACGGCTACATCAACCGCGAGGGCACGCTCGTCATCCCCGCGCAGTTCACCAAAGCCGACGACTTCTTCGAGGGCCTCGCGAAGGTCTGGCAGGGCGGCAAGCACGGCTACATCGACCAGACCGGCAAGTTCATCTGGAGGCCGTCGAACTGAAAGCGCCGAACTCGACGGGGCCGAAGCTGAAGGCGGGGCGGACGCCGGGGAAGCGCCAGTAGGGGGCGAGCTCCGACGACGGCGCGACGTTGTTCCCGTCAACTCTCCCGTCATCACAAACGAAACTACGGCGCGCGGCCGACCGGAGGATTTATCCCGGGCGCGCGGGAGGGCGGCTTCAGGCGAGGCTGTTGACCGCGTCCGACGGAACTCGCGGGCGTCGCTCAGGCGAGTTTGTGAATCTCGCTGGCGAGGCGTCCGTCGGCGACGGTGATGACGACCTCGGCGTTGGTCGTCCGCATGAAGGTCTCGAACGCCGCGCGCTCGACGGCCGTCACCAGCTCCGTGTGCAGGCCGCGCGCGCCCGTCCCGCGCCTCTCCGCGCGCGCGACGATGTGCGCGAGCGCCTCCTCCGTCACGCTCAGCCTTAGGCCCTCGCCGCGAAACTCGTTGCGGAAGCGCGGCATCACGTTCTCGACGAGGATGCGCCGCAGGGTCTCGGCCGGGAGCGGCGGGAAGACGACGATGCGCGAGAAGCGTCCTATCAACTCCGGCATCAGCCCGTAGCGCTGGAACGACTCGGCCTGCTCGATGGTCAGCTCCTGCATCTCCGCCGACTCGCCGCCGCGGAAGCCGATGCCGGACTGTTTGGTTTTTAGAATGTCGTCCAGACCGGAGAACGCGCCGCACGCGACGAAGGGGATGTCGCGCGTCGAAAGCTCAAGCCGGTGGCCGTAGGCCGAAAAGCCGTAGTCCATCGGGACGAGGACTTGCGTGCCGTCGAGCATCGCCAAAAGCTCGCGCTGCACGCCGTAGCCGGACACGTCTTTGGTCGTCCCCTGCCCGGCGAAGCGCGCGTTCGACGACGACGAGGCTATCTTGTCGAACTCGTCGAGGCAGACCACGCCGCACGAGGCGATGCGCGCGTCCTCGCCCGCGGCCGCGACGAGGCGCGTCAGGATGGTGCGCACGTCGTCGCCGACGTAGCCGCTCTCCGTGAAGCTCGTGATGTCGACGACGACGGTCGGGAGCTTCAAGATGTTCTGGAAGAGAAGCTCGACGAGGAAGGTCTTGCCGCAGCCCGTCGGGCCGACGAGCAGGAGGTTCTGCTTGGGCGGGAGCTCCGCGTGCGACTCGCCTTCGACGTGCAGGCGTTTGAGGCGGCGGACGTGGCGGTAGGCCATCAGCGCGAGCGCGCGGCGCTGGTCGTCTTGGCCCTTGTAGCCGAGCCGTTCGAGCTCGTCCGAGATGGCGAGCGGCGAGAGCACGGGGAGCGCCGCGACGTACTCGCGGACGGGGCTCTCCTCGTCGGCCTCCGGCCCGAGCGCGCCGTCCTCGTCGAACGAGAGCCGCGTCGCGTCGTCGAACGGGAAGTCGTCTTCGTCGTCAAAATCCGGGGGCGAGAACTTCATGCCGGCATTTTAACCCCTCAGCCCGCCCGGAAGAAAAGAATGTCACCGATTCGTCGGGCCGCCGCCTTTGAGGCGCTGGATTTTGCCCTCGGCGCTGGTGCGGATGTTGTTCTTGAAGTTCTCGTCGAGGTTGGTCTGCGAGGGCAGAAGTTGGAGCGCCTTCTCGGCCATCTCGACGGCGAGTTTCGGCTGGCCGTCGGCCTCGTAGGCGTCCGAGAGGCTGTCGTAGACGTTGGCCGACTGCGGGTGGGCCGCGACGTTGAGCTTGAAGACCTCGACGGCCTCCTTGACGCGCCCCTGTTGCAGCAGTTGGTAGCCGAGCTGGTTGACGGCCGGCTCGGCGAACATCCCGTTCGTCGGGTCGGTCTTGCGCGCCTCCTCGAAGGCCGCGACCGCCTTCGCTATCCCGTCGCGCTCGATCATGCGGACGAACTTCGGCGCGGAGAGGCGACGCCGCGCGGCCTCCTCGGCGACGAAGTCGCGCGTCAGGTTGAAGCGCAAAAAGTCCAGCGTCTGCTTGACGACCTCGCGCGTGCGCTCCGTGTCGTCGACGACGTCGAAGGCGTGCTGGCCGTCGACGTAGTTGACGAACGTGATGGGCACCTCGTCGGCGAGCGAGGCGGCGACGAACGCGTCAATCGAGCGGTTGAGGTTCGGGTTGTCGTTGCCGGCGCGCGCGACGAAGAGCGGGACGTCCGCGCGCGACGGGTGGTCGTTCATCACGCCGTAGTAGAAGACGCCGGCGCGGACGTAGGGGCGCGTCTCGTCCATCACGAGCGGCAGGCCCAAGTTGACGTTCGCCGAGCAAGACCAGAGCGCGATGCGCTCGGGGTCGATGCCGAGCGTGGCGGCGTTGTCGCGCACGTACTTGACGAGGTCGACGGCGTCGGGCGTGACCGAAGGCTGGCGCGCGTCGTAGGAGATGGCGGCCAAGCCGGTCGAGGCGGCGACCAGACGCGACCAGCCCGTGTACTGCCCCCAGTCCTTGAATTTCGGGCCGTTCTGCGGGTCACCCACGCCGTTGACGAAGATGACGACGGGGAGCCGCGAGCCCTGCTTCGTGCCGGGCGGCAGATAGAGGTCGAGCTTGAGCGCCGCTTCGCCGGCCGTCTTGTAGGTGATGTCGCGGCGCACCTCGACGCGCGCCGTGTCGGGGTGCGTCGTGACGATGGGGCGCAGACGCGGGTCTTGCTGCTGCGGCGGCGGCGCTTGGGCGAACGCGGGGGCGAGCTCGCAGAGGACGAAGAGGGCGGCGAGGAGCAGGCCGTGGACGCTCACCCTGCGGCGGAGCTTGCGGATTTGTTCTGGCATGGGGGACTCCTTTCGGTCAGCCGGTGAACTTGTAGCCGACGCGGTGGACGGTGATGATGTAACGCGGGTCGCCCGGCGTGTCCTCAATCTTCTGGCGGAGTTTGGCGATGTGCATGTCTACGGTGCGCGTCAGGGGCAGCCCGTCGTAGCCCCAGACGGAGTCGAGCAGTTGGTCGCGGCTGACGACCTCGCCGCGGTGCTCGGCGAAGTAGCGCATGATTTTGAACTCGCGCGGGCTCAGCTCCAGCGCGCGCCCGCCCTTCGACGCCTCAAGCGTCTTGAAGTTCAGCTCCACGTCGCCGAACTCGACGCCCTCGACGGCCTCCGAGGGCTTGGCCGCGCGCCTGAGGACGGCCTCGACGCGCGCCATCAGCTCCAAGAAGCTGAAGGGCTTGGTGACGTAGTCGTCCGCGCCGGTCTTCAGCCCCAAGACCTTGTCGATCTCCTGCCCGCGCGCGGTGAGCATGATGATGGGCGTCGTGTTGCCCTCGCTGCGGAGCTGCCGGCAGACGTCGAGGCCGCTCATGCGCGGGAGCATCACGTCGAGGATGAGGAGGTCGTGCCCCTTCTCCTGCGCGAGCCGCAGGCCCGACTGCCCGTCGCGCGCGACCTGCACGCTGTAGCCCTCGTAACTGAAGCCGTCGCGCAGGGCGACGGCCATCGCCTGATCGTCCTCGACGATGAGGACGCGGCGCGCCGTGT
The DNA here is from genome assembly GCA_035634035.1 of Pyrinomonadaceae bacterium. Taxonomy (GTDB): domain Bacteria; phylum Acidobacteriota; class Blastocatellia; order Pyrinomonadales; family Pyrinomonadaceae; genus DASQDT01. The sequence goes on from DASQDT010000015.1 coordinate 13,477, forward strand.
TGGTGGTCTGTGATTCCATCTGTTTTGCGCTCTGGCGCGCGGGGGCGGGGGTGCTCGCGCGCCGGCCCGTGACGTGTGCGGACATCTTTTCGGCCCTCCTCGCGGGCGAGACGAAACCGGCCCAGCCCGTTCGACTAAACTCGTGCCCTCAACTCCCCTGATGCTTGACGCCTAACCGGAAGGCCGCGCCGCCCTCGGCGAGCGGCTGCTCAGGCGGCGCGGCCGCCGACGGCGCGCGCCCCTTCGCCTCCTCCCTCTCGCCCTCGCCCGCGCGCGCGGGCAGTTGAATCGTGAACGTGCTCCCGCGCCCCGGCTCCGACTCGACGGTGACGCGCCCGCGGTGCGCCTCGACGATGTGCTTGACGAGCGAGAGCCCGAGGCCGCTCCCCTTCACGTCGTGCACGAGGCCGGTCGAGACGCGGTAGAACTTCTCGAAAATCTTGCCGTGCTCCTCGCGCGGGATGCCGACGCCGAAGTCCTGCACCGAGACCTTCACCCACTCGCCCTCGCGCCCCGTGCGGACGACTATCTCCTTGCGCTCGGCCTCCTCGGAATACTTGACGGCGTTGTCGAGCAGGTTCATCAGCGCCTGACCGACGGCGTCGCGGTCGACGGTCGCCCGCGGGAGCGGCACGTTCGAGGGCTCGTAGACGACCGCGAAGCCCTGCTGCCTGAGACGCACCTCGCACGTCTTGACCGTCTCCGCGACCAACTCCTCGACGCACGCCGGCTCGAAACGGTAGGTCTTGCGGCCCGACTCTATCTTCGAGAAGTCGAGGATGTTGTTGATGAGCTGCGTCAGGCGGCGGCTCTCGGTCTCGATGTGCTCGCCGTACTCGCGCATCTTCTCGGCGTCGCGCACGCGCCCCAGCTTCATGAACTCGCCGAAGACGCGTATGGACGAGAGGGGCGTCCGCAGCTCGTGCGAGACGTTCGAGACGAAGTCGGTCTTCATCTGCGAGAGCTTCATCTCGCGCGACGCGGTGCGCAGGGCCAGAGCGATGCCGCCCAAGAGCACGGCCGTCATCAGGAGCGAGAGCGTCAGGTTGTAGTTGAAGTTGTAACGCGCCCACTGTTCGAGCGTCATGTGGCGGCCGCGGATGCCCACGTGGTAGTCCGGGAAGTACGGCAGGCCCGTCGACATCTCGTCGGTCTGCCCGGCGACGGGCTGCGTCGAGTGTATGAGCTGCTTGCGTGGGTTGTAGACGGTGACGATGACCTTCTCCTGCGGTGCGCGGGGGAAGAACTTCGGGAGCGTCTGCGCGATGAGGCGCGGGAGGAACGTCTCCGTGAAGTAGCGGTTGTCCAAAATCATCCCGGCGATGCCGACGACGCGGGCGGACTCGTCGGTGACGGGCCGGTAGATGATGCGGTTCTCGGGGTCGCGCGTGTCCTCCGACAGGGGCGCTCCGGGAACGCGCGTCCCCTCGCGGCTGAGCAGTCGGAACGGCGCGGCGACGATCGAGGCGGCGCGCAGCTCCTCGGCCGTCGGCTCGACGACGCGGGCCTGATCGCCCGCGTCGAAGAAGAGCATCTCGGAGTCGCCGTTCTCCTTGAAGGCGGCGATGAAGAGTCGGCGCGCGCCCTCCGCGTCGCACTTGCCGAAGTGGTACTTCGTCCGGTGAAGGTTGTCGCTCTGTAGCTCGTGCGCCGAGACGCTCAAGACCTGCTCGGCCTGCGAGCGGTAGAAGAACTTGGTCTCTTTGGAGACGTCGTTGAGGTAGTTCTTCATCAACATCTGGTCGGCGGCGGTCGAGGTGCGGCGCAGTTCTTTGAGCGAGTAGTACTGGAGGACGAGGATCGAGGCGAGCGGGACGACGACGGCCGCGAATCCGACCCAGAGGATGTGCTTGCGCAGGAATGCGTGGAGGTTAGACATCTGGCTCGCTTCTTTCCGCCGCTAACATACAACGAAAGCGACCCGCGCGTCTCTACCCGCCGGGGCGCTTTTTACGTCTCGTTTACAAGTTTTACCACTATTTACCGGGCCTTGATGACATTTACTTGGGGCGCGCGTAGAGTCCGCGTTGAACCTCGCGGGCAAGAGTTTCGGGGAGGGATTTCGGGGAAGGAGCGGACGAGATGAAGGCCGTCAAGATGGTTCTACTGATGTGCGTCGCGCTGTTCGTCCTGTGGGCCGCGCTCGGCTGCGTGTTGGGCGCGCCGGCGCGCTGCTCGGAGGCGAGGCCGCGGACGAAACGCGTCAACACTCGCGGCGGCGACGCGCGACTCGCGCGGCCGGCGCTGCCGGGCCTTCGCTTCATCACGGTCGCGCCCGTCTACTGAGACGCCGTCCGACGCGGCGCGCAACGCGGCTCACGGGACGAGGACGATTTTGCCGTGAGCGCCCGCTTCGAGGACGGCCTCGTGAGCGCGCGCCGCGTCCGCGAGCGCGAACTCGCGCCCGACGACCGGCCGCAGAGTCCCGGCCTCAAGCCCCGCGACGAGCGCCGCCTGAATCCCTCCCAACTCCTCGGCCGGCGTGTTGAGCAGCGACATCCCGCGCACGTCGGCGTCGCGCGTCATCAGCGCGCGCGGGTTAATCTCAATCGCCCCGCGGCTGCCGACGACGACGACGCGCCCGCCGCGCGCCAGCAGACTCAGGTCGCGCTCCAAGTTGACGTTGGCGAGCATCTCAAGAATCACGTCGAACCCGCGCCCGCCCGTCAAGGTCAGGGCCTCATCGAGATAGCCTTCCGCGCGGTGGTCGAGAACGTGGTGCGCGCCCTCGCGCCGGGCGAGCGCGCGCCCGCCTTCCGTCCCGCCCGTCCCCACGACAGTCAGCCCGGCCGCGCGCGCGAGTTGGACGGCCGCGACGCCGACGCCGCCGCTCGCGCCGTGAATAAAAACAGACTCGCCCGCGCGCGCCTCGCCGCGCTGGAAGAGGGCGCGGTATCCGGTCGCGTAAGGCACGCCGACGGCCGCGCCCGCCGCGAAAGAGATTTTTTCGGGAAGCGCGTGCGCCTGCGACTCTTCGCACAACACGAACTCCGCGTAAGTGCCCGTCACGCTCCCGGCGACGTAGACGCGCGCGCCCGGCGCGTGACGCGTGACGCCCTCGCCGACCGCCTCGACCGTCCCGGCCGCGTCCACGCCCGGCGTGTAGGGCAACTCCGGCAGGCGCGCGTATGCGCCCGCGCGGATGTAGGTGTCGACGGGGTTGACGCCCGCCGCGCCGACGCGCACGACGACCCGGCCCGGCCCGGCCTGCGGCTCGTCCGCCTCTTCGAGCCGCATCGCCTCCGGCCCGCCGAACTCGTGAACACGAACGGCTTTCATTCTTTTTATTTAGCGGACGCGAACCTTCTACTGGCCGGTCTTCTTCCGAATTTCTGTCACCGGATGAATCTCCATCTGCTTATGGCCTATTTCATAGCGCTTCGGGTTCGAGTTGCGCACCTCGACCAGCCCCGTATCATAGATGCGTTCGCCGGTGATGAAAACCACGTCGCCCTTGTTCATCACTTCGCCGTTGTTGTAGAAGACGCGCGGCGGGACGAACCGGAGGACATTACTGGTGTAACCGTCGCAGGCGGTGCGGGCGCCATTATTGTTCGCGTCGGTCACGGGGGCCGCGCAGACCACCTCGGCGATGAACCACTTTCGCGGGTCGGTGCCGGGGGGATAGAACTCCTCCCTGACGACGGGCGTGAATCCGGGAGGCATCGGCCCCCTGTACTGGAAGTTCGACTCGTGGAGCGTGAGCCACAGTTTAATATCGCCGTCGGGTTGGGGGGCGAACTCCCTGATCGTGGCCTTGATGCCGGTGACGCAGCGGTGTGTGAGGTTCTTGCGGATGTACGGGTCGCCGTTCCAGTTGATGGTCTTGTGGTCGCCGAACCGCGACATCGCCCCGTAGGTTCTACCCCACAGCTCGTTGTTACAGGGCGAGAGTGAGACGGGCGTGTCTCTGTCCGTCGTCTCCCGCGTGCCGCAGGCGACGTGGTCGAGGGATTGGGTCAGCAGGAGTGAGAAGAGGATGAGGCTTTTCATGGGCGGCTTATATCACACGCCCCCGGCCGCCACAACCACTCTCGGGAGGCGATTAAACCGGGCGGCGAAAGCCCCACTCAAATGAGTTCGGCGAGCGTGTCGCAGAAGCGCGCGACCTCGTCCTCCGAGTTGTAGTAGTGGACGGAGGCGCGCACCATCTCGGTGATGCCGCGCGCCTCCATGTCGAGCCGCGTGCCCGTCGTCCGCGAGACGGTGACGTTGATGCGCCGCTCGCCCAGTTGTCGCTTCAACTCTTCGGGGTCGCGGCCTTCGACCGTGAACGTGACGATGCCGCAGCGCCGCGCGCCGAGGTCGCGGACGGTGACGCCCGGCAGCCCCGCCAGACGCGCGCGCAGATCTTCGGCGAGCGCGTTGACGCGCGACTCTATCGCGTCCAAGCCCCACCCGAGCGCGTACTCGACGGCCGCCGCGAGGCCGAGCTTCGTCGCGTAGTTCGTCTCCCAATTCTCGAAGCGGCGCGCGTCCGGGCGCAGGCGGTAGCCGTCGGCGTCAGTCCACTCGGCGGCGTGCATGTCGAGCAGGACGGGTTCGAGGCGTTCGAGCGCGGGGCGGCGGACGTAGAGGAAGCCGACGGCGCGCGGGCCGCGAAGGAACTTCCGGCCCGTCGCCGAGAGCATATCGCAGCCGATCTCCTCCACGTCAATCGGCATCTGCCCGACCGACTGGCAGGCGTCCAAGAGAAACGGCACGCCCCACTCGCGCGCGACGCGCCCGACTTCGGCGGCCGGGTTGACGAGCCCGCCGTTGGTCGGGACGTGCGTCATCGCAATCAGGCGCACGCGCTCGTCCATCATCGCGCGCAGGTGTCCGACGGAGAGCTGGCCCGCCTCGTCCGAGGGGACGGGCTCGACGGTCGCGCCCGTGCGGCGCGCGACCTGAAGGAGTGCGATGTAGTTGCTGGCGTACTCGGCGCGCGAGGTGAGGACGCGGTCGCCCGCGCGGAGCGGCAGGGAGTAGAAGGCCATGTCCCACGCGCGCGTCGCGTTCTCGACGACGGCCACCTCTTCGCGCGCGCAGTTGATGAGGCGTGCGACGAGGTCGTAGACGCGCTCGTGGCGCTCGCGCTCGCGCTCCTCGGCCTCGTAGCCGCCGATCTCGGCTTCGAGCCGCAGGTGCGAGACGACCGCCTCGACGACGGGCGCGGGCATCAGCGCCGCGCCCGCGTTGTTGAAGTGCATGACGCGCTCGCACGCGGGCGTCTCGCGCCGCGCCCGCTCAAGGTCAATCGTCATCCTTTTGAAGTTACGGCCGGTTAAAACTTTCGCGCCCTTCGCGTCCGCCCGGCGTCCCCTGCGGTACAAAATTCAGTAACGCGAGGGGCGGGAAGAATCCGCGAAGGGCGCGAAGTGTGTGGGTCTATCCGAACAGCGGCTCGCCGTCGTACTCGACGCTCCAGCCGTTGTTGCGGCTCGTCGCGAGGCTGCGGCGGAACCAGAGCGTGGCGGCCTCGCCGTCCTCGTAGCGGCGCGCGACGGGCGCGGGCTGGCGCGGGTCGACGCGCACAATCTGCGCGCCCGCCGCGCTCTTCTTCAGGCTCAGGAGCGCCAGCATCCCGTTCTTCGAGAGGACGACCGTGCGGACTTCCGCGGGCTCGCCCTCCTCGTCGTCGTCTTCGTCCTCGAACTCGTCTTCGTCGTCCTCGGCGTAAGACTCTTCGTCCTGCGCCTCGGCGTCGACATCAATCAGGTCGTCGAAAAAGTCTCTGTCGTCGTTCATCGAAATAGAACTCACTCCCAAAATAATCTCTGATACGCGCGGTCTCCGGCGGGCTTCCCGTATGTTTGTGCGGGCCGAAAGAGCCAACCTATACTACAGGCTCGCGACGCTATCACAAAACGCCGGACGCGCCCCCGAAGAGGATGGCCGACAAGCGACCGCCCGACCCGACCGAGAGAACTTTCGACCTCGCCGTCGTCGGCGCGGGCGTCAACGGCGCGGGCCTCGCGCGCGACGCGGCGATGCGCGGCCTCGACGTTCTTCTGCTCGACAAGGGCGACCTCGGCGGCGGCACTTCCGCTTGGTCGACGCGCCTCATCCACGGCGGCCTGCGCTACCTCGAACACGGCGAGCTGCGCCTCGTCCGCGAGTCGCTGCGCGAGCGCGAGACGCTGGCGACGCGCGTCGCGCCCCACCTCGTCCGCCCGCTCCCGCTGCTCATCCCGGTCTACGAGGGGCAGCGACGGGGGCCGCTCGTCGTCCGCGCGGGCCTCGTCGCCTACGACCTGCTCTCCTTCGACAAGACGCTCGACGCGCACCGCTCGCTCTCGCGCGCGGAGGCCCTGCGGCTCGCGCCGGGCCTGCGCGCCGAGGGACTGCGCGGCGCGGTTCTGTACACGGACGCGCAGGTCGAGTTCCCCGAGCGACTCGTTTTAGAGAACGCCCTCGACGCGCGCACGCACGGCGCGACGGTCAAGACCCACGCGCGCGTCACGCGCGTCACGGTCGAGCGCGGTCGAGCGCGCGCCGTCGAGTACGCGGACGAGCTGACGGGCGAGGCAGGCGAGGCGCGTGCGCGCGTCGTCGTCAACGCGTCGGGGCCGTGGGTGGATGAGGTGCTCGAAGGCTCCCGGCTCTCGCGCGGGCGTTTGATAGGCGGGACGAAGGGCAGCCACGTCGTCGTCGCGCGCTTCGAGGGCGCGCCGCGCTGCGCCGTCTACGCCGAGGCGCAGCGCGACGCGCGCCCGTTCTTCGTCATCCCGTGGAACGGCCGCGTCCTCGTCGGCACGACCGACACGCGCCACGCGGGCGACCCCGGCGCGGTCAGGGCGACGGAGGAAGAGATAGCCTACCTGCTCGCCGAGACGAACCGCGTCGTCCCCTCGGCTCACCTCACGCGCGACGACGTGCTCTACAGCTACGCGGGCGTGCGCCCGCTCCCCTACACCGAGGCGGGCGCGGAGGCCGCGATTACGCGACGCCACTTCACGCGCGACCACGCGCCCGAAGTCGAGAACTTCCTCTCCGTCGTCGGCGGCAAGCTCACGACCTACCGCAGCCTCGCCGAAGAGACGACCGACCTCGTCTTCAAAAAACTCGGACGCCGCGCGCCGCCGTGCGAGACCTCGCGCGTCCCGCTGCCCGGCGCGACGCTCCCCGCGGGCGAAGACTCGGCGTCGTTCAGCGAATCTCTCGTCAACGAAAGCGGCCTGCCCCCGGCGACCGCGCGCCGCCTCATGCGCGTCTACGGGACGCGCGCCCGCGAGGTCGTCGAGTTCGCGCTCGGCCGCCCGCTTCTTCTTCCCGCGCCGCTCGCGCCCGACTCCCATGCCCTCGCCGCCGAAATCCCCTTCGCCTTCGAGCGCGAGATGGCCCGCACGCTCACCGACTGCCTGATGCGTCGCACGATGCTCGGCTTGGGCGACGCGTCGGGTCTCGATGTCGTCGCGAGCGCGGCCGAAGTCGCGCGCGAATATTTCGGTTGGGACGAGGCGCGCGTGAGCGAAGAGGTCGCGCGCTTCAAGGAATACGTGCGCCGCTTCCGCTAGGCGACTTCGATGAGGTGGGACGAGCGCGGCGCGGCGCGGCCGATGCGCGCGGCGTCGGGGTAGGTCGGGCGGAGCGCGTCGAGCAGCGAGTCGGCGCGCGCCGCGTCGACCGAGACGAGGAGGCCGCCGGCCGTCTGCGGGTCGAAGAGGAGCGCGGCGAGTTCTTTGCTGACCGCGTCGGAGAGGCGCACGTCCTCTCCGACGTACGCGCGGTTCGTCTTGTCGCCGCTCGTGCGAAGGCCCTGCGCGGCGAGTTCGAGCGCGCCGGGAATCAACGGCACGCGCGACGACTCTATCTCGAAGCTGACGCCGCTGGCGCGCGCCATCTCCCACGCGTGTCCGAGGAGCGCGAAGCCCGTCACGTCGGTCGCGGCCGAAGCGCCCGCCTCGACCATCGCCTCCGACGCCCGACGCCCCGCGAGCAGCATCGTCTCAAGTGATGCGCGCACGACCTCGTCGGCGGCCTTGCCGAACTTGATGCCGGTCGAAACTATCCCCGTGCCGACGGGCTTCGTCAGAATCAGCGCGTCGCCCGCGCGCGCGCCACGGTTGGTGACGACGCGCGCGGGGTGAATCGTCCCCGTCACGGCGTAGCCGAACATGATCTGCTCGTCGCTGACGCTGTGGCCGCCGACGAGCGCGACGCCGTGCTCATTGAGCACGGAGAGTCCGCCGCGCATGATCTCGGCGAGGATTGAGAAGTCGACGCCCTTCTTCGGGAAGGCCGTGATGGCGAGCGCGGTGACGGGCCGTCCGCCCATCGCCCACACGTCGTTGATGGAGTTCAGCGCGGCGATGCGCCCGTAATCAAACGGGTCGTCGACGATGGGCGTGAAGAAATCGACGGTCTGGACGAGCGCGAGAGTGTCGGAGAGAAGGTAGACCCCGGCGTCGTCGGCCGTCTCGAAGCCGACCAGCGTGTTCGGGTTCTTCGGAATCTCCAGCCCGCCCAACACTTGGGCGAGTTCGCGCGGCGCGAGCTTGGCCGCTCAACCGGCGCAGGAGACCATCTCCGTGAGACGCATCGCACGCTCCTCCCAGAAAGGATTGACGAACGCCTCATCCTAACACGAACCGCGGCGGGCGGCCGTTCGCCCGCGTGTAAACTAACTTTTACAAGTCGCCCGACAAACGCTCGCGCGCCCCTCCACGTCAAAAGGTCATTCCTTTAGAATGAGAGTCAACTGTCATGCGTAACACTTTCGCGAGACGCGCCCTCGGCGGCCTTCATCTGGCGCTCGCGGCCTTCGCGCTCGCGGGCTGCTCGGCCGTCGCCGTGCAGCAGGGCGCGCGCCGCGCGACGCCGACCCCGACGCCGGCCGCCACGCCCACGCCGCAGCCGACGCCTTCAGACGACGGGCGCATCGAGCGCGAGACGAGCGACCCCTACACGGGCGAGCTCTCAATCTTCGAGGGCGAGCGGCGCGCGGACAACTTGCAGGTCGAGCGCGTGATGGACGTGCTCGGGATACGCGAAGGCTCTGGCGTGGCCGACATCGGGGCGGGCTCGGGCTGGTTCACCGTGCGCGCCGCCCGTCGCGTCGGGGAGCGCGGCGCGGTCTACGCCGTCGAGATTAACGAAGAGTTTTTGCGCCACATCGAGCGGCGCGCGGGCGAGGAGAAGCTCGCGAACGTGCGCCCCGTGTTGGGCAAGGAGGACGACCCCACGCTCCCGCCCGCGAGCGTCGACGCCGTGCTCATCCTCAAGACCTACCACGAGATCGCGCAGCCCGTCCGACTGCTCCGAAACTTGCGCCCCGCGTTGCGACCCGGCGCGCTCGTCGGCGTCATCGACCGCAACGGCGAAGGCGACGACCACGGCCTCGCGCGCGACACCGTCGTCGAGGAGGCCGCCCGCGCCGGCTACGAGCTGGCCGCCGAGCACGACTTCGTCAAAGGCGACAACATGGACTACTTCCTCGTCTTCCGCCTCCGCCGCTGAAGCGCCCGCCGGAATCCGTCATTAAGTAAACGAAACTCGCCGCGCGTCGTCCCGTCAGCGGGAGACGGCGCGGACGACGCCGTGGCCCATGACATCGCCGGCCGAGGGGTCGGGCCAGCGCTGGTCGGAGAGCAGGCCCTGCGCGATGAGCAGTTGGGCCATCGTGCGCACCTCGGGCCGGTGGAAGCGCGCGGCCGCGGCGCGCGTGCGGTCGAAGTCGGCGCGCGCGAGGGCCGCGAGCTGGTTGCCGTACTGTCGGAGCACCGCGTCGAGAGAGGGCAGGCCCGCGTTGCGGCCCATGACCAGCTCGCCGTCGCGGAAAAGCTCGGGGCCGCCGAGGAAGCCGTCGAGCGTTTCGAGCGCGCCGATCATCTCGTTGGCGCGGTCGACGACGGCCTCGACGATCTCGAAGCCGCGCTCCGGCTCGACGAGCGCGTAGGCGCGCGCGAGTTGCAGGTGGACGTTGAGCTGTTCGGCGTTGCCGATGCGCGTGCCGACGAGCGCGCGCGCCTCCTCCAGAAGCTGCGCGGCCGTCTCGCGCTTCTCCTTCGCGGCCGCGACGAGCGCCAAGTGCGCGAGCGTCACCGCGCGCTCCTCCTTCGAGCGGATGCGCCCCGTCGCCAGCCGCGCCTCCTCGAACTTGCCCGCGTCCAACAAACTGACGAGCGCCGAGCGTTCGACGACGGCCAGCAGTTGCGCGCGCTCCGAAGAGTCGCTGACGTTGTCGCTGATGATGCGGCGCGCCCGCTCGGCGTCGCCGCCTTCGAGCGACTTGTAGGCGGCGCGCGCGTAGAGCGTGTTGCGCACCTCGCGCGGCGCGCGGGCCGCGGCCTCGACCAAACCTTCGGGCGACCCGCGCTCAAGCAGCGGCGCGTACTCGGCCCAACGCCGCGCCTCGGGGTTGAGCCCGCGCTCGTACTCGGCGCGCCGCTTGCGCAAGGCGGCGGCGCGCTGCGGCCAGAGCTTTTCGACCTCCGACAGCAGCGCCCAGAGCGAGTAGGGCGCGGACGTGCCGACGCCCGCGGGCGCCTTGAGAGTTTCCGTGACGACGAGGTCGAGGAGTTCGCGTAAGGTCTGCGCGTCGAGCGCGAATCTGGTCTTCGGCGCGGGCGGCGGCAGCTCTTCGTCGC
>DASQDT010000016.1:0-6050 GCA_035634035.1 Pyrinomonadaceae bacterium
CCTCCTCGCCGCCGAAGGCGACGAAGACGACGGTGCGGCGCGGCCGCTCGCGCGAGAGCAGGCGCGCGAGTTCGACGAGCGCGGCCGTGCCCGAGGCGTTGTCGTCCGCGCCGTAATGGATGTCGCCCCCGCGCGGGGCGAGGCTCGACGGGCCGCCGCGCCCGAGGTGGTCGTAGTGCGCGCCGAGGACGACGACCTCCTCCTTCAACTTCGCGTCCGAGCCTTCGAGCACGCCGACGACGTTGAAGCCCGCGACCGTGCGGCGCGTCACGTCGGTCTTAATCGTCAGGGAGACGTTCCTGAGCGGCGCGGCGAAACTGCGGTGCGCGCCGTGCGGCGAAGGGTTATTCGCAGGGGCGACCGGGGGCGCGGAGCGTGCGCGCCGCTCGAACTCGTCGAGGCTGACGCCGCCGGCTTCGAGGATGCGGCGGGCGGCCGCGCGCGAGATGACGACGACGGGCAGGCCCGCGTCGCCCGAGTTGTCGTAGCGCAGCCGCGACATGCGGTCGTCGGCGAATCTCTCCTCGCGCGCGACAAGGACGAGCGCGCGCGCCCCTCGGTCGCGCGCGGCCGAGGCTTTGAGGCGCAGTTCGTTGTAGCGCGCGACGGGGTTGTGCGGGCCGTCCGCGCCCGGCACGCCCGCGAGCGCGACGGCCACCTTATCTTTCACGTCCGCGCCCGCGTAGTCGTCGTACATCATCTCCGACGCGACGATGCCGAAGCCGACGAAGACGGCCGCCGCGTCCTCGACCGCGCCGACGGCCGTGAAGCCGAGCGGCATCCAGTCTTCTGTGAGGCGCAGGTCGAGCGTCGCCGCGCGCTCGCCCTCGCGGCGCGTGAAGGTGAACGCGTTCGACGCGCCCGCCTCGACGCCCGCGACGTAGGGGAACGTGCGCAGGTAGCCCGCGTCGAGGCGGCCTTCCCGGTGGCCCGAAGGCGTGGGCGGCGCGGTCTTCAGACCGGCGGCGGCGAACTCGCGCGCCACGTAGGCGGCGGCCGCCTCCGCGCCGTCCGTGCCCGTCTTGCGCCCTTCGAGTTTGTCCGAGGCGAGGTAGGTGACGTGCGCGCGCAGGCGCTCGACGCTCGGCGCTGCCTCGTCGGCGCGCGTCGGCGCGGGCGGCGGCGACTTCGGCGCTGACTTCGGCGGCGGCGTCTGCCGCGCGAGCGCGCCGGGCGCGAGCAGGGCGCAGGCGAGCAGGAGTTTGAAGAAATTCGGACGCATAACTTTTAAACCTGACCTGAAAACTCTCGGGCGCGCGACGGCGAAACTCACTCGACCCAATCGGCGACGAAGACGTTCGTCTCGCCGCGCGCTTTGGCGTTGCGGTTGGAGGCGAAGACGAGCTTTTTGCCGTCGGGCGAGAACATGGGGAAGCCGTCGAAGGTCTCGTTGTAGGTGACCCGCTCAAGGTCGCCGCCGTCGAGGTTGACGACGTAGAGGTCGAAGTTGCGCCCCTTCGGGTCGTTGACGTTCGAGGCGAAGATGACGCGGCGTCCGTCGGGCAGGAAGTAGGGCGCGAAGCTGGCCGCGCCCAGCGTAGTGACCTGCCGCTTGTTCGAGCCGTCGGCGTCCATCACCCAAATCTCGAAGACGTTCGGCTCGATGACGTTCTGCGCGAGCTTCTGCCTGTAGCGCGCCACCTGCTCGGGCGTCTTCGGGTGGTAAGCGCGGTAGACAATCTTCCGGCCGTCGGGCGAGAAGAACGGCCCGCCGTCGTAGCCGAGTTCGTTCGTCAGGCGGCGGACGTTCTTGCCGTCGGCGTTCATCGTGTAGATGTCGAGGTCGCCGCCGCGCGTCGAGGTGAAGACGATGCGGCGGCCGTCCGCGGAGACGGTGGCCTCGGCGTCGTAGCCCTCGGCGTCGGTCAGACGCTTGAGGCCGGAGCCGTCGGCGCGCGCCGTGAAGATGTCGTAGGACGGGTAGACGGGCCAGACGTAACCTTCGCGGAAGTCGGGCGCGGGCGGGCACTCGCGGCCCGCGAGGTGCGTCGAGGAGTAGAGGATGCGCTCGCGCCCTTTGAGGAAGTAGGCGCAGGTGGTGCGCCCGCCGCCGGTCGAGACCATGCGCGCGCCGGAGCCGTCGGCGCGCATCGTGTAAATCTGGTCGCAGGCCAACGAGCCGCGCTTCGACTGGAAGACGAGCGCGCCGCCGTCGGGGCTGAAGTAAGCCTCGGCGTTCTCTCCGCCGAAGGTCAACTGCCGCACGTTGCGCAGGCGGCGCTCCGCGGCCAACTCGACGGCCGAGGAGTTCTGCGCGGGCGGGGCGAGGTGCGCGCCGCGCGCGGGCGCGAACGTGACGGCCGCGACGGACACGCAGACGAGCGCGAGGAGAAGCAGGGCGGAGGATTTTTTCATAACGTCGGGCGTCAACGGGAGCGCTTCGCTGTTCGGCGACCGTGAGCCTCGAATCTTAAAAGAAAGGCCGACGGAAAACCAAGCCGTCAGCCTTCCACCCACGATTGACGATTCACCCCTCACGAACTGCGGACGTAAACCTTGAAGCTGTAGCTCAGTTGCTTCTCGCCGGGCGGAAGCTGAAACTCCCAGCGGACGACCGAGCGCGGGTTGAGCGTCTGGAGGTTGAAGCCTTCGCGGGCCGCCTGCCCGCCGTCGGTCGTCGAGACGACTTCGCCCGTGAGCGGGCGCGTCAGGCGCATCTGCGCGGCCGTGCGCTTGAGGTTGCGCAGGTTGACCGTGCCCTCGACGGTGACGAGGTCGTACTCGTAGCCGTCCGTCCCCTTGAGCGCGCGGCGGACGCGCGCCTTCTCTTCGAGCTTGTGCGAGCCCGTCACCTCGGTCGCGGGCGTGACGCGCACGACCGTCTCCGTGCCCGCGGGCGTGAAGGCCATCATGTCCTGGCCGAGCGGCTTCCAGTCGCGGAAGTTCAGGACGGGCGCGGTCGTCCACGGCATCCCCGTCTGGTTCTTCAGCCGCAGCGCGTACCAGATGCCGCGCGAGAGGTCGTGCGCCATCGTGCGCGTGAGGGGCGCGGACGAGTAGGAGTCGGCGAGGTTCGTGTTGTCGTCAATCGTCCACTCGAAGAGTTCCGTGCAGGGCACGGTGAGCGAGAAGAGGCGGACGCTGGCGCGCTCGTTCTTCTTCAGGCTCAGCCCGCTCGCGCGGTAGAGGAACAACTCGTCGGCCGCCATCGCGGGCACCACGTCCTCGCCGGGCACGTTGACCTGCGGCGTCGGGGGCGCGGCGAACGAGTCGTCGCGGTTCATGCGCTCGCCCATGCGCGCGCCGGCCGTCTGCGTCATGATGGAGTTGGAGACGAGGTTCTGCGTCGTCGTGAAGTAGGAGGAGACGCCGGCGAAGGCGTTCGACAGGGAGAGCGGCGAGAGCATGTCGCGGAAGAGGAAGTGCGGGACGCCGACGACGAAGTAGAACTCGGCGTCCTCCACGTCCGTCAGTTCGTTGACGACCATCGCTTCGAGTTGGAGCCGGGCTTCGGAGACGGGCTCGCCGCGCGCTTCGAGGCGGTAGGCGGGAATCCAGCGGATGCCGCGCTCCAGCGCGGCGATGCCGAGGCCCACGCTCTCGCCCGCCCGCGCGCCCTCGCTCTTAATCGCCAGCCGCCGCTCCTTCGTCTTGACCGACTTCTCCCAGCGCGGCGCGCCGACGATTTCGACGAAGGTGATGCGCGACGAGGGGACGACCGTCGTGCCGGTGTCGGTCGTCAGGGCGATGTCGAGGCTGGAGGGTGCGCCGGCCGGCAGGTCGGCGCGCGCGCCCTCGCCGCCCTGCCCGACGGGGAAGGTGCGCTGCGGCGTGAGGACGACGTAAGTGCCTTCGAGGATTTTCACGCTCTTGTCGGCGAGTTCGACGTGGAGGCGCGCGCGGCTGCCTTCGTTGACGAGCAGGAGTTCGGCGAGGTTGGCGACGCGGTTGGCCGTCGTCTTGTCGGCCTCGGAGGCGAGCAGTTGCGTGACGCGCGCGCGCGGGCTCGTCGTGTAGCCCCAGACCGCGCCGAGCACGCCCGAGGGCACGTCGGTCGTGTAGGCCCACCCGCCCGCGTCGCCGGGTCGCGCCTCGCCCTCGCGGTACGTGAAGACGTAGCCGTTCTTGAAGACCGCCACGCGCCGGACGGCGGGCTTGAACTCCGACGCCGACGCGGCGGCAGACGAGGCGGGCGGCGTCGGCGCGGAAGTCGTCCGCGACGCGACGCGGACTGGGGCGCGCGTGGCGTCGGTGCTCTGCGCGCGGGCGGGCGCGGGCGCGAGCGCGAGCGCGAGAAGTGCGGCGGCGGCCGCGCGGCGGCGTGTGTTTCCCATTTTTCGGTTGACCTCTCCGGAAGAAGATTGGCGCGGCCGCCCGAGGATGCGGCCGACGCATACTGTTGGAATGGCAAGGCGCGGGAAAACTTGCGGCGGGAGGCGAAGAAATGCGGGGCGGTGAACTGAAAGCATTTGCCTTTTAGTTCATCGCCCCGCGTTCGGCGTTCGTCGTTTCCTTACCCGTTCTTGCGCTCGAATTCCTTCATAAACTGGACGAGGGCTTCGACGCCCGCGCGGGGGAAGGCGTTGTAGATGGAGGCGCGGACGCCGCCGACGCTGCGGTGGCCCTTGAGGCCGTCGAGGCCCGCGGCCGTCGCCTCCTGAGTGAAGCGTTTCTCCAACTCCTCGGACGGCAGGCGGAAGGTGACGTTCATCAGCGAGCGCGCCTCGCGCGCGGCGTGGCCGCGGTAGAAGTCGGTCGCGTCAATGGCGTCGTAGAGCAGCCCGGCTTTGGCGCGGTTCTCCTCGTACATCCCTTCGAGTCCGCCGCGCCCCTTGAGCCAGCGGCAGACGAGGTTGAGGATGTAGATGCCCCACGTGTTCGGCGTGTTGTAGAGCGAGCCGTTCTCGGCGTGCGTGCGGAAGTCGAGCATCGTGTGGAGGCCGGAGCGTGCGCGCGCGAGGAGGTCTTCGCGGATGAGGACGAGGGTGACGCCCGACGGGCCGAGGTTCTTCTGCGCGCCCGCGTAGATACAAGCGTACTTCGACACGTCAACGGGGCGCGAACAGATGTCGGACGAGGCGTCGGCGACGAGCGGCACGCCGCCCGTCGCGGGCTCGTCGAACCACTCGACGCCCTCAATCGTCTCGTTCGTCGTGAAGTGGACGTAGGCGGCCGACGGGTCGAGTTTGAGTTCGCCCGCGTCGGGGCAGCGCGTGTAGCCGCTGTCGGCCATGTCGGCGGCGACCGAAGTCCGGCCCTCCTTCTTCGCCTCCTTCAGCGCCTTCTTGCCCCAACTGCCGGTGATGACGTAATCCGCGCTCGCGCCCTCGCCGAGAAAGTTCATCGGAATCATCGAGAATTGCAGGCTCGCGCCGCCCTGTAGGAACAGGACGCGGTAACCTTCGGGGATGCCCATCAACTCGCGGAGGCCCTGCTCGGCCCCCTTGATGATTTCGTCGAACGTCTTCGAGCGGTGGCTAATCTCCATCACCGACATGCCGACGCCCGGCAGGCTGAGCATCTCGTCGCGCGCCTGTTCCAGCACCTCCACCGGCAGCACCGCCGGCCCCGCGCTGAAGTTAAAAATTCTCTCGGTCATTTTCTTCTCGTCCTCCGTCTGCCCGCACCACCAAGCCTTCAATAATTGATAGCGCTAGTTGGTCTTACTGTTCAAATCACTGACTTCCTTGAAGAGGTCTGTCAGGTTGTACCTCATATCCCCGGTGATATCATTCACCACTTCGTCCAGCTTAGATACAACGTCGTCAATCCCGTAAACGCCGGAAACGTTGTCCAGCTTGTGCGAGATGTCGTCGAGGGTCGAGGATATGTCCGTTAGCTTATCGAGGATTTCCCGCATCAGGTCGGCAGGCTCGTCCATATATCCCTCCCGAGATTCTCCAGGGCATCAACCTCTAATCTCAAGCAGGCTCAATTCGATGACATCGGCATTCTCCGCCTTCAGGCGGTCGAGCGTGTCGGGCGCGGGCGGGGCTTCGAGGTTGATGCGGGCGACGGCGGCCTCCGCGCCCTCGAAGACGACGTTCTGCATCTCCTGCACGTTAATCTCCGCCGCCCGTATCGCGCCGAGCACGTGGGCGAGCACGCCG
>DASQDT010000017.1:0-8202 GCA_035634035.1 Pyrinomonadaceae bacterium
AACCGAGCGGCGCTCGCAACACTGCGAGCGCCGCACGGTATTTTGACGAGGCCGGCGGCCGAAGTCGTCGGCCGTTTAGTCGCGGCCGCCGGCGTTGAGCAGGCGGAGCAGGGCGAGGAAAATGTTGAAGGCGTCGAGGTAGAGGTCGAGCGCGCCGGCGATGTACTCGTTCGTCGGGTAGCGCCGGATGATGTTCGACGTGTCGTAGAGCACGTAGCCCGAGAACACGAGCAGCGCGGCGGCCGAGATGCCGAACGAGAGCGCGCTCGAACCGACGACGAACAGGTTGAGCACCCCCGCCAAGACGACGACGATGAGGCCCGTCATCAGCATCCCGCGCATGAAGCTGAAGTCGCGCTTCGAGACGAAGACGTAGGCCGTCAGCCCGCCGAAGATGCCCACCGTCAGCACGCCCGCCTGAAGAATCGAGGCCGGGTTGAGCTGCGTGTAGAGCGCGATGAGCGGCGAGATGATGGCGCCCGTCAGGGTCGTGAAGGCGAACAGCGCCACGACGTTGACGACGGGGACGTGGCGCAGGGCCTGCGCGCCCAACACGGCCCCGATCATCACGAAGAAGGTGATGTAGGGGTGGTTGATGATCGGCATCATCACCGCCTCGGGGTTGGAGATCCCGAGGTAGACGCCGCCGACGGCGAACAGAATCCCGGCGAAGAAGAGCGCGTAGACCTTGCGCACGAATGACATCCGCTCGGCGACGTCGACGTGCGCGGCGGTCGTCGGCTCAAGCACGCCCCACTCGCCGTCGGCCCGCACGGGCCACTCGTGCTGCGACTGCTGCTGCTGGTTGTAACGTTGGTTCCGGTAGTCGTTCATTCTTAAACCTCTCTGGCGGGGAGGGAGTCGGCTTTCGCGCGCGTCCCCCGCGCCGATAATTTGATGCCCCGGCCCGCACGGCCGATGCACGCCCCCATTATACCGCAGAGCGCGCCCGTTATGACGTTCGCGCGCAATCGTCTATCCTTCACGACTCGGCGGCCGACATGGCGAAACTTCTCGACAGAGGGCGGGGCGCGTCCGGTGAGACGGGCGGCGGGGCGTCCGGCGGGGCGCGCGGGGGCGCGGCCGGCGCCGTGCCGCCGGTTCTGCTCGTCGCGGCGGCGGCCGTTTTGTGGAGCACGGGCGGGCTCTTCATCAAGGCGACGGCGCTCGACGCCTTCGAGCTCTCCTTCGGGCGCTCTCTGCTGGCCGCCGTGACGGTCGCCTACTTCACGCGCCGCGAGGGCTTCCGCCTGAACGGCGTGACGGCCGCCGCCTCCGTGCTCTACGCCGCGCTGCTGCTGCTCTTCGTCGTCGCGACGAAGCTGACGACGGCCGCCAACGCCATCTTTCTTCAGTACACCGCGCCCGTCCACGTGCTCGTCTTCGGGCCGCTCCTGTTCGGCGAGCGCTTCCGCTCGCGCGACGCCGCCGTGGTCGCGGCCTGCGCGGTCGGAATGTCGCTCTTCTTCGTCGGCCGTCTCGAAGCCTCGGACTTGCGCGGCAACGCCGCCGCGCTCGCCTCCGGCCTCTGCTTCGCCTTCTTCATGCTCTTCCTGCGCCACCCCGGCGCGACGCGCGTCAACCGCGCGTCGTCCGTCATCTACGGGAACATCATCGTCACGCTCGTCTGCGCGCCCGCCTTCTTTGACGCCGCGACGGCCGGGCGCGTGACGGCGCAAGACCTCGTCATCGTCGCCTACCTCGGCACGGTGCAGATAGGCTTGGCCTACACGCTCTTCACTTTGGGCGTCGCGCGCGGCGTGCGCGCGCTGGACGCGGGGATAGTCGGCTACGTCGAGCCGGTCTTGAATCCCGTCTGGGTCTTCCTCGCCCTCGGGGAACGCCCCTCGCGCTGGGCGCTCGCCGGCGGCGCCATCATCGTCGCGGCCGTCGTGCTCCACACGCTCAGGGGCGGCGGGAGGTTCAGGCTGCGCAAGTCCGATTAGGCGGTGAGGCTCTGGATGGTGGCGAAAAGCTTGTCGGGGTCGACGGGCTTGGCGAGGTGAACGTCGAAGCCGGCGGCGAGCGCCTGATCGCGGTCTTCCTCCATCGCGTAGCCGGAGAGCGCGATGGCCGGGACGCGCTCGCAGCCCGGCACGCGGCGCAGCTCGGCCAGAAGCGTGTAGCCGTCGCGCTCGGGCATACTGATGTCGGAGATGAGGACGCCGGGCGTGCGCTCGCCCGCGAGCCTCAGGGCCTCGTCGGCCGACTCGGCCGTCATCACTTCGTACCCGCGGCGCGAGAAGAGCGTCTGCATCAACTCAAGCGTCTCGGGCGAGTCGTCGACGACGAGCACGGGGCGCGCGATCTCCGGCATCTTGACCGCGCCCGCCTCCTCCTCGCGCGCGTCCTCGGCGACGGCCGCCGGCAGCGTCAGCGTGAAGCGCGCGCCCGCGCCGAGGCCGGCGGACTCCGCGCGCACGCTCCCGCCGTGAAGCTCCGCGAGCGCGCGCACGATGGCGAGGCCCAGCCCGAGCCCGCCGTGCTGGCGCGTCGTCGAGCCGTCGGCCTGCCGGAAGCGGTCGAAGACGTGCGGGAGGAAGTCGGGCATGATGCCGATGCCGTTGTCCTCGACGGAGAGCCGCGCGTCGCCGCCCTCGCGCCGCAGTTCGAGCGTGACGCGCCCGCCCGCGGGCGTGAACTTCACCGCGTTCGTGAGCAGGTTCCAGACGATCTGTTGCAGGCGCACCTGCTCGCCGTAGACGACGACCGGCTCGCCCGACAGGCGCAGGTCGAGCGTGATGCTCTTGGCCAGCGCGCCGGGCCGCACGGTCTCGGCCGCCGCCTTCGCGATCTTGCCGAGGTCGACCGGCTCCCACTCCAGACGGAGCTTGCCCGAGACGATGCGCGAGATGTCGAGCAGGTCGTCGATGAGTCGCGCCTGAAGGCGCGCGTTGCGCTCGATGGCTTCGAGCGCTTGGGAGACTAACGCGGGGTCTGAGTTCGAGCCGGCCGAGCGCAGGAGGTTGACCCAACCCAAGACGGGCGTCAGCGGCGTCCGCAGCTCGTGCGAGAGCGTGGCGAGGAAAACGTCCTTCGCGCGGTTGGCCTCGGACAGCTCTTCGTTGAGGCGGACTAGCTCAACCGTGCGCTCGGCGACGCGGCGCTCAAGGTCGCGGTTCAACTCTTCGAGCGAGCGGCGCGCCTCGGCCTCGGCCAGCATCAGGCGGCGGTGTTCGAGGCCGCGGCGGACGGTGTGCTTGAGCTCGTCGATGATGCAGGGCTTGACGAGGTAGTCGTAGGCCCCGTGGCGCAGGGCGAGGATGGCGTTCTCCAAGCGCGCGAAGCCGGTCAGCACGATGGAGATGGTCAGCGGCGAGTGGCGGCGCACCTCTTCGAGGACGGAGATGCCGTCGCCGTCCTCCATGTGGAGGTCTGTCAGGACGAGGTCGTACTGCGCGCGCCCGAGGAGTTCGGCCGCGCCCGACCCGCTCGACGCCGTGTCGACCTCGAAGCCTTCGAGGCGGAGGACTTCGCCGAGCGTCAGCGCGACGCTCTCCTCGTCGTCGACGACGAGCAGCCGCGCGCCCGCCGCGGCGCCGTCGCGCGTGTGAGTCTCTGCGGGGGAAGACATAGAAGAAGCACTCGGCGGTCAGCGGCCGGCATTCAGCTTCGGCGGACGGGTCAGGGGGCCGGCTGATAGCTGAAAGCCGAAGGCTGATCGCTCTGACCGATCATCTCGAAGGCGAAGCGCAGGCCGTCGGCGAGCCGGCGTCGCGTGTGGATCTCGCTGAGGTCGATGCCGAGCGTGACGAGGCCGGCGGCGACCGCGCCGCTGACGCCCGTCACGACCGCGCCCGCGCCGAGCAGGTGCACGGAGCGCACCGTGTTGATGAGGTGCGCGGCCGTGTAGGTGTCGACGACCGTGCAGCCCGTGATGTCGATGATGACGACCAGCGCGCACTTCTTGCGCACGGCCGCGAGCAGCGCCGATGACATCTGCGCGGCCCGCGCGTCGTCGAGCGTGCCGACGACGGGCAGGAGCAAGACGCCGTCCCAGATTTCGACGACCGGGCTCGAAAGCTCCGTGATGCGCGCCGTCTGCTCGCGGTGTTCGAGCGCGCGCCTGACGGTGCGCTTCAAATCGTCGATCACGCACGGCTTGACCAAGTAGTCGTAGACGCCCTGACGCAGCGCGTCGATAGACGACTCGATGGAGGCGTAGCCGGTCAGCACCACGGTCACCACCTGCGGGTAGCGCGCGTGCAGCTCGCCGAGGAGGGTCGTGCCGTCCATGTCCTCCATGCGGAGGTCTGTCAGGACGAGGTCGAAGCGGCCCGTCGCGACCTTGTCCAGAGCCTCCTTGCCGTCGCCGGCCGTGTCGACGTGGTAGCCCTCCTGCTGGAGGATGGCGGCCGTCGTGATGCGGACGTTCTCCTCGTCGTCGACGACGAGGATGCGGCGCGAGGCGTTAGCCCTTTGCCCGCCCGCCGCGCCGTCGCGGCTCCCGTTATTTCTTTGACTCGACATCCCCTTCTGCAAGCGTGGGCGAGTCGACGGGCAGGATGATGTTGAAGGTCGTCCCGCGCCCCTCGGCGCTGGAGACCTCGATGCGCCCGCCGTGGTGGCGGACGATGTCCTGCGTGACCCAAAGCCCGAGACCCGTCCCCTTCGTGCGGGTCGAGAAGAACGGCTCGAAGATGCGCGCGAGGTCGCCCTCGCTGATGCCCCGGCCCGTGTCGCTAATCTGTATCGAGACGGTCGGCTGAATGGCCTGCCCGTGGACGGTGGTGCGGATGGTCACCTCGCCGCCGCCCTCGATGGCCTGCTGCGCGTTGAGGATGAGGTTGAGGAAGACCTGTCGGAGCTGGTCGGCGCGCGCGCGCACGCGCGGCAGCCCCGGTTCGAGCGCCCGCACGACGCGCACGCCCGTCTGCTTCATCTTCTTCTCGACGAGCACGAGCGTCTCTTCGAGAATGTCGTTGACCGCGACCCACTCGACCTCGCCCGAGCGGCGCGCGAAGCCCAGCATCTGACGGATGATGTGCGAGACGCGCTCGGTCTCGCGGCGCGCCACGTCCAGAAAGCGCGCGTTCGACTCCTCGTTGCGGCTCGTCGTCAGAAGGTAGAGCGAGTTCTTGATGGCTTCGAGCGGGTTGTTGACCTCGTGCGCGATGGAGGCGGCGAGTCGGCCCACGGCCGCCAGCTTCTCCGACTCGAAGAGCTGCTGCTCGACGCGTCGGCGTTCGAGCTCGCGTATCTCGGAGAGGTCGTGGAGGATCGAGACGACGGCCGTCACCTGCCCCTTCGCGTCGGTGACCTCGGCCGAGGTTATCTCCATCGGCAAGGTCTCGCCCGTCCCCGGGTCGATGAGCTCGATCTCGGCCTGCCGGCCCGTGAGCGCGGACGAGGAGGCGAGCGTCGAGATGAACGAGGTGAGCTTGACGGCGTTGGCGCGGACGGCGCGGGCGGCGAGCGCGGCCTGCCCCTCCGCCTGCTGGAAGAGTTTTTCGGCGCGCGCGTTGAAGAGGATGAAGTTGCCGCCCGAGTCGCTCACCGCGACGGGGTGGCCGACGTTCTCCAGAATCAAGTCCAGACGGTCGCGCTCGCGCCGCGCCTCGCTTTCGGCCTGCTGGAGCTTGGCGAAGTTGCGGGCCAGCTCGTCGTTGGCCAGTCGGAGGTCGGTCACGTCGCGGAAGATGGAGACCAGACCGATGCGCTCGCCGCGCGAGTTGAGCGCGGGCGTCGAGATGACCTCGAAGTGTATGTCGGAGCCTTCGAGCGGGTCGACGAGCGTGAGGTCGCGGCCGATGACCTCGGTCGAGGCGACGGCCGCGCTCGACAGGTATGCCGAGAAGAGCAGGTCGTTCATCTCCAGCGCGCGCCGCTTGCCCGCGCTCGCGTTCTTCTGCCCGCTGAACAACTCCTCGGCGCGTCGGTTCTGGAGGAGGATTTCGTTGTCGAGGTTGGTGAGCACGATGGGGTCGGCCACCGACTGCATGATGGACTGCACCCACTGGCGCTCGCGCTGCAACTTCGCGACCGTCGAGTTCAGGCGCTCAAGCTGCATCGCCGAAGAGATGATGACGCCGACGCGGTCGGCGAAACGCGTCAGCAGGTTCATCTCCGAGGCGGGCGTGCGCCCCTCGTCCGCGCCGACGTAGAGCGCGCCCATGCACATCGCCTCGGGCATCCAGTAGCGCTCGCCGTCGTAGGGGCGGCGCGCGAAGTCGCCGTCGTGCTCGGTCGGCGTCTGCGCGCCGAAGAGTGGGAGGGCGAGGATGTCGGTCGAGCTGCCCAAGCGTTCGAGGAAGGCGGCCGAGGCCGCGTCGCCCGAGCGGCGCGTGATCCACGCCGGCCGCCCGTCGTGGACGACCGTGACGTGCGGGCCGCTGGAGTCGAGCGGGAGTTCGAGGCCGGTGATGGACTCGTCGTCCGCCAGCCCGACGCCCATCCTGACGCGGAGCATGGCCTTGCGCTTGTCGATGAGCGCGACGGCCGCGTGCGGGTAGCCGAGCCCGGCCGTCGCCGTGTCGAGCGTGAGCAGGAGCTTCTCGTCGACGGTCTGCGCGGCGAGCAGCTGCGTCGTCATCTCGAAGAGGACTTCGTACTGGTCTTTGGCGAGCCGCCCGGCGGGCGCGTCGTCGCCCGCCGCGAGCGCGGCCCCCGATTCGGCCCGGGGTTCGGTGAGACGATCCATAAAAAGCTTTTAGGCGTCAGCCCCCGGCCGCCGCCGCACGCCGGACGGCCCTCGGGGGTCAACAACTTCGTCCGCCCTCTCAAAGCTGAAAGCCGGCCGCCGGGTGCTGACGGCTTTACTGTCTATCGACCTCGACCGTGACGCGGCGGCGCGTCTCGTCGGCCGAGAGCTCGCCCGTGCCGGGCGTGAGGGCCGGGCGCGAGACGGCCGGCGTCAGCCCGACGGCCTCGGCGTACTTCAGGTACGTGTCGATGGAGGCGACGACGACGCGCGCCTCGACGGTGATGAGGTCGATGCCGACGAGCGAGATGCGCACCCACGCGTCAATGACGATGCCCTTGTCCAACACGCGGTCGAGAACGTCTATCAGACTGGTTCCGCCCGGCGCTCTCTCAACAGCCATGTCCGTTGATACCTTTCTCCGATGTTCGGTTTCTCACCGCGCGCGCCCGACTAAAGCCCCGCGCGCGGCCCACACACCTAGCGCCCGCCCTTCTTGCGCCCGACGCCCTTCGCCGCGCCGCCCGCCGCGCGGCTCTTGCGCGGCGCGGACGGCGTGGTCGCCGGCGGCTCGGCCGTCAGGCGATGCATCTCGCTCTCAAGCGCGGCGATGCGCTCGCGCAGCTCGACGTTCTCCATCTCGGCGCGCTCGGCGCGCGTCGTCAGGTTCGTGTCGTAGCGCCACCAGTTGAGCCCGATCTGCTCGGCCTTGTCGATCGAGCAGACGAGCAGTCGAATCTGCAACGTCAGGAGCTCGACGTTGGCGAGCGAGACCTTGATGTCGCCCGCGATGACGAGGCCCTTGTCCAGAATCCGGTCGAGCACGTCCACCAGCCCCGGCGGGCGCGCAGTGATTAAGCTCGTTCGTTCGCTCGACATAGTTCGTAGACAGTAGTCGGCAGCCAGCAGTCAGTAGAAAAACCCTCTTCACCGAGCAGTCGGCGTGACGGCGTCAACCCCGCGGAGAAGACCTGCCGGATACTGCCCACTGTCTACTCCTAAATCAGCTTCCCGGCCGGGCCGAGGTCTAAGTTGAGGTCTTCGTCCGCGAGTCCGAACTGCTCCTTCAGCTCCCCCATCTTCGCTTCGAGCTTCATCAGCGCGAGGCCCAACTCCTCGACCTGCTCGTCCGTGAGCCCGCCGCCCTCCATGCGCCGGATGGCCTGCTTCTCTAACAGGCGCCGGATGAGTTCGATGAGCGTCAGGACGAGCTTCGCGAGCCCCTGCTCGACCGAGCGCGCGTCGACGTTGATGCGCTCGGGGAGAGCGTCGGTGACGCGCCGCAGCTCTTGGACGAACTCCTCGGCGTGCTCTGTCTCGACCTCCGGCTCGGCCGGCTGTTGGGGGAACGGAGAATGCTTCACAAGGTTACCCCGCGTGCGCGCCCCGTGTCCACACCGACGCGGCCGCGCGCGCGTCACAAGTTAACAGATTTAGGGACGGAGGTCACAAAAACTGTATGGCGGCCACGGCCCGCTCGCGAGAATCTTACGGCCGGCGAGGCTCTCATCGACGAGCAGGCGGACGGCCTCGCGGTACTCCGAGAGCCGCGCGCCGCCTTC
>DASQDT010000018.1:0-13359 GCA_035634035.1 Pyrinomonadaceae bacterium
CCTGCTAAATACTCGCGAGCCGCCTCGTCCGTCATCCCGTCCAGACCGGCGCGCCGCCAAGTCTCCTCGTCACACTCGACGATGAACGTGCTCGTCGCCTTGTCGAACTTGTACGAGTGCGCGGCGAACAGGCCGGCGTCCGACTCGCGGAACGTGAGCGTGAGCCCGTGGAAGAGTTGTCGCGTGCCGTACCAGATGTACTTGTTGCGCCCCGTCGCGAGCGCGGGCCGCAGATGTCCCGCGAGCTGCTCGCGGACGCGGCTGTTGACGCCGTCGGCCGCGACGACGAGGTCGGCGTCCGCGAACTCCTCGACGCCCGCGGCCTCCGTGCGGAAGTGGAGCCGGACGCCCAACTCGTCGCAGCGCCCCTGAAGAATGTTCAGAAGGCGCAGCCGCGCGATGCCGGAGAAGTGGTTGCCGCGAACCGTGACGCGCGCGTCGCCCTTGACGACATCCACGTTGTCCCACGTCTCGAAACTTTCACTGATGCGCCCGTGCGAGACCGCGTCGGCCGCGCGCAGGTTCGACATCGTCTTGCCCGAAAAGACGACGCCCCACCCGAAAGTGCTGTCCGGCGCGTTGCGCTCGTAGACCGCCACCTCGTGCGACGGCCAACGGCCCTTCATCAGGAGCGCGAAATACAGCCCCGCCGGCCCCCCGCCGATGACCGCAACCCTCATCCGTTTTTCAGGAGCTGTTGGGCGATGACGAGTTTTTGGATTTCGGAGGTGCCCTCGTAGATGCGGAGGGCGCGCACGTCGCGGTAGAGGCGCTCGACCGTGTGGCCGCGGACGAGGCCGTGGCCGCCGTGAATCTGGACGGCCTCGTCGACGATGCGCCCGGCCGCCTCGGTCGCGTAGAGCTTGGCTTGGCTCGCGGTGAGCGTGAGCGTCGAGTCGTCCGAGTCGGCCGCGTCGCGCAGGTGGGCGGCGCGGTAGACGAGCAGGCGCGCGGCGTCGAGCTCCGTCTGCATCACCGCGAGCTTCTCCTGTATCAACTGCCGCGTGGCGAGCGGCGCGCCGAACTGCTGGCGGCGCTTGACGTGGCGCAAGGACTCGTCGAGCGCGCGCCGCGCCATGCCGCAGGCCGCCGCGCCGACGCTCGCGCGGAACGTGTTCATCGTCCGCATCGCGAGCCTGTGCCCTTCGCCCTCGTCGCCCACGCGCTCCTCGGCGGGCACGCGCAAGTTTCGGAACTCGATTTCGCCGATGGGGTGCGCGGCGATGAGGCGCGTGCGCTCGACGACGCGGAAGCCGGGCATCCGCGCGCCGACGACGAAGGCCGAGAGCTCGGCGCGGCCGTCGGCGCGCGTCCCCGTGCGCGCGAAGACGGTGTAGAAGTCGGCGAGCCCGGCGTTCGAGATGAGGCACTTGCGCCCGTCGAGGACGTACCCGTCGCCGTCGCGGCGCGCGGTGGTCTGGACGGCCGACACGTCCGAGCCGGCCTCGGGCTCGGTGAGCGCGAAGGCGGCGACCGACTTGCCCTCGGAGGCGCGGCGCAGCCAGAAGTCGCGGACGTGCTCGGGCGCGGCGAGGCTCAGCGGGTACGTGCCGAGGCCCTGCATGACGAAGACGAGGTCGGCGAGCGCGGACGAGTAGGCGAGCGCCTCGCGGATGAGGCAGAGCGAGCGCACGTCGATGGGCGGCGTGTTGTCGACCTGCGGGACGGCGTAGCTCAAGAGCCCCGACTGCGCGAGCAGGGCGAGCATATCGCGGAAGGCCTCGTCGGCGTGCGCCTCGTCCTCCTCGTGCCCGGCGCGCGGCTCGATCTCGGAGGCGACGAAGCCGGCGATGCTCGCCGCCAGACGCCGGTGCTCCTCGGCGAAAAAGGGCGTCTCCTCGAAAAACAGGTCAGGCATAAAACTTCAGTGATGAGTTAAGTAGACAGTAGAGAAGACCTTCGGCAGCGTATCGTCCGAGTGCCGGCGTCAACGGCCTCGGCGCGGAGCGTCTGCCGCCTACCGTCTACTGCCCGTCGCTTCCTTTGAATCTCGGCTCGCGCTTCTCCATGAAGGCGGCGTAGGCTTCGGCGTAGTCGGGGTGCTGCATGCAGACGGCCTGCGCCTGCGCCTCCCATTCGAGCGCGGTGTCGAGCGACACGTCAAGCTCGCGGTCGAGCATCTCCTTCGTCATCGCGAGCGCGAAGGCGGGGCCGCGCGCGAGACGCTCGGCCAGCTCGCGCGTCTCTTCGGCGAGCCGCTCGGGCGCGACGACGCGGTTGTAGAGCCCTATCGTCGCGGCCTCGTCGGCCGTGATGAAGTCGCCCGTGTAGAGCAGCTCCGTGGCTTTGGCGAGGCCGACGAGTCGGGGCAGGAGGTGGGCCGCGCCCATGTCCGCGCCCGACAGGCCGACCTTCACGAAGAGGAACGCGATGCGCGCCTCCGTGCTCGCGATTCGCAAGTCGGACGCGAGAGCGATGCACGCGCCCGCGCCGGCCGTCGTGCCGTTCAGAGAGGCGATGACGGGCTTGCGCAGGAGTCTGATGTTGCGCACCAGCTCGCACGTCATGCGCGTGAACTCAAGGAGGCCCTGCATATCGCGCCCTTGCAGGCCGCCGATGATGTCGCGCACGTCGCCGCCGGAGCAGAAGGCGCGCCCGCGCCCGGTGATGACGACCGCCCTGACCTCAGTCTCGTCGCGCAGCGCGGCGAAGGCGTCCGTCAGCTCGCGGTAGACCTCGAACGTCAGGGCGTTCAAACGCTCCGGGCGGTCGAGCGTCACGTAAGCGACGCCGGCGCGCACCTCGTAGTGGAAGCTTTCGGGTTTGAGCATCGGTTCGCGTCCCCGCGCCGCGCGGGCCGGGGCTTTAAGGGTTGAAGCCCCTCTCCTCCAACAACTCGACGGGCGCGGGCAGGTTGCCGCCCGACAGAACCCGCGCCGTGTCCTCCGCCCGCTCCTTCGTGAAAGAGCCCGTGATCTGGCCGTCGGCTTTGATGGCGCTCCGTATCTGCGCGACGGAGAGCGCCTCGCCGTTCATCACGACGGCGATGTGGCTCCCGACGTGCGCGGAAGTCCACTCCTCGAAGCGGGCCGCGCCCTCGGGCCTGAGCGTGAAATATATGGCGTAAGCCCTCGTCCCGCCCATGTCCTCGCCCGCTTTCGCGCGCAGCACGTCATGACCCGTGATTAAAGCCCCGCGCTCGACGGCGATGTACTTCGGCGCGGGCGTCGGCTCGGGCGCGGGCGTGCTCCCGTCGGCGTAGGGCGACCGGGTCGGCTCCTCCGCCTCCCTGTAGGGCAGCACGTCGCGGCCGGGGTTCGCGGCCGCCGCGTCGTCCGCCGTCGTGAAAACTTGAAGCGGCGAGTACGGCGACCCCGCGACGGCGCGCACCTCCAGCCCCCTCGAAAGCAGCACGTCCTTGACGCGCGGCCAATCCATGCGGCCCGAGACGCGCGCCGTGATGCGGTTCGACCCGCCGCCTTCCGGCCGCACGTCGCAGGTCAAGTTCATGAGCTCGCAGCGCGACGCGATGACCTCGACCGTCCGCGCCACGCTCTCTTCGAGCGACGGCCCTTCGGCCCGGACGGCGACGACCATCTCGACGCCGGGCTCGGGCCGCATGAAGGGGAGGGGGAGACAAGCCGAAGTCGCGGCGAGCAGCGGGAGCGAGACCAGCAGCGACCATCTGCCATGCGGCGTCATCACAGACCTCCCGCGCACTAGAGCCCACACGGGCCGGGCGTGCCGGCCGCCGGGGTTTCAGAGGACGGCCGTCGCCTCGATCTCGACCTTCGCGCCGTCTTCGAGTAGCGACTTCACTTCGACGAGCGCCATCGCCGGGTAGTGGCGGCCGAGGAGCGCGCGCCACCGCTCGCCAATCTCCCCGGTGCGCGCGCGGTACTCCTCCTTGTCCGTGACGTAGACGGTGAGCCGCGCCAGAGAGCCGGGCGCGCCGCCCGCCTCCGAGACGACGGCGAGGACGTTTCTGAGCGCGCGGTCGAACTGCTCGACGAAGTCTTCGCCGACGAGCGTCTGACTCTCGTCCCAGCCGATCTGCCCGGCGACGAAGAGCAGGCGCACGCCCGGCGGCGTCAGGAGCCCGTTCGAGTAGCCGCGCGGGCGGCCGAGCGACGCGGGGTTGATGACGTGAAAGGACATGAGAAGCCGTTAATAGAAGACCGTGCCGCCGTCGACGTTGATGCCTTGACCGTTGATGCCGCGCCCCTCCTCGGAGGCGAGCAGCAGCGCGACGGCCGCGCACTCCTCGGAGGTGACGAGGCGGTTCTGCGGGCTCTGCCGCTTGATGATTTCGAGCGCCTCGGCGGCCGTCTTGCCCGTCTTCTGCTCGATGATGCGCAGGGCGTTGCCGGTCATCTCCGTGTCCACGTAGCCGGGGCAGACGGCGTTGACCGTCACGCCCTTCGTCGCGACCTCCATCGCGGCCGAGCGCGTCAGCCCCACGACGCCGTGCTTCGACGCCGTGTAGGCCGCGACGTAGGGAGCGCCCGACTTGCCCGCAATCGAGGCGACGTTGATGACGCGCCCCCACCCGGCGGCGACCATCGCGGGCAGCGCCTCGCGCATGAAGTAGAACGTGCCCGAGAGGTTCGTCTCGATGATGCGACGCCACATCTCGTCGTCGGTCTTGACGAGCGGCGCGCTCTCGGCGATGCCGGCGTTGTTGACGAGGATGTCGGGCGCGCGGCGGAAAACTTCCGCCGCCTGATTGTAGGCGCGCGAAACGTCCGCGGCGCTCGACACGTCGCAGACCGCGTGGGTCGCCTCGACTCCGCACTCCGCCCTGATCTCCGAGGCCACGCGCTCGACCTCCGTCTCGGTGCGCGCGACGACGCAGACGCGCGCGCCCTCGCGCGCGAACGCGAAGGCGACCGCGCGTCCGATGCCGCGCCCGCCGCCCGTGATGAGGGCCACTCTGTCGGCGAGCTTCATACTCAAGCTTGCTTGGCGGCGCGCCCGTCGCGGCGCGCGAGGAAGGCGCGGACGCGCTCGCGGGCGTCGCGCGACTGGAAGCACTGAATCTGCGCCTCGGTCTCGTATTGCAGCATCCGCTCTAGGCTCGACTCCTCGCTCAAATAAACCGCGTGCTTGGCGGCGGCAATCGAGGCGTGCGGCGCGTCGCGCAGGCGCTCGGCGAGCTTGCGCGTCTCGGCCGCGAGCTCGCCTTCGGGCACGACGCGGTTGACGATGCCGAAGCGCAGAGCCTGCTGCGCGTCGAACGCCTCGCCCAAGAAGAACATCTCGCAGGCGATGTTCGACGGGACGACGCGCGGCAGAAAGTACGTCCCGCCCCAGTCTGGGTGCAGCCCGACTTTGACGAACGACTGGCTGAAGGTGGCCGACTCGGAGGCGAGGCGCAGGTCGCAGGCGAGCGCGAGGTTGAAGCCCGCGCCGAAGGCCGGGCCGTTGACCGAGGCGATGACGGGCTTCGTCATCTGGCGGATGGTCGTCAAGACGCGGCGGCCCGCGCCGAGCAGGCGGCGGAACTCCTCCACGTCGTCGCGCTCCATCAGCTCCTGCATGAACTTAACGTCGGCGCCCGCGCAAAAACCCCGGCCCGCGCCCGTCACGACGACGACCCTGACGGCGCGGTCGCTGCCGGCGCGCTCAAGCGCCTCGGCCAGATCGCGCCGCATGTGTCCGGCGAACGCGTTCAGCTTTTCGGGGCGGTTCAGCGTGACGGTGGCGACGCCCGCCTCCGTCGTGACTTCGATGTTTTCGTACATCACTTCCCCCTGAACTGCGGCTTGCGCTTGGCGACGTAGGCGTCGAGTCCCTCGCGCGCGTCCTCGGACTGGAAGAGTTGTTGTTGCAGCTCGCGTTCGAGCGCGAGGCCCGACTCCAGCGGAACCTCCGCGCCGGTCTGGACGCCGCGCTTGATGAGGCCGACGGCGCGCGCGGCGCGGCCCGGCGTCGTGAACTGCCGCGCGTAGGCGAGCACCTGCTCCATGAAGGACGCGCCCGAGTCGGCGTCGACGACTTTGTTGACGAGGCCGAGTTCCTGCCCGCGCTCGAAGTCGAACAACTCGCCCGTCGCCATCAGCTCAATCGCGCGCGACTTGCCGACGAGGCGCGCGAGTCGCTGCGTCCCGCCCGTTCCGGGAAGCACGCCGAGGTTGACTTCGGGCAGGCCCATCTTGCCCCCGTTGCGGCGCGCGACCCGGATGTCGGCCGCGAGCGCGACTTCGAGGCCGCCGCCGACGCAGTGGCCGTTGACGGCCGCGATGACGAGCTTCGGCGTCTGTTCGAGCCGCAGGAGCGTCTCGTTGGCGTGGAGGCAGAAGTAGTATTTGAAGGTCGGCGTGACGCTCTGGAGCATCGAGATGTCGGCGCCCGCGCAGAAGAACTTCTCGCCCTCGCCCGTGATGACGATGACCTGAACGGACTCGTCCATGCGCGCGTCGAGCATGGCGCGGTCGAGCTCGCGCATCATGTCGTAGCTGTAGGTGTTGGCGGGCGGGTCGTTGAGCGTCAAGACGGCGACGCCGTCGCGCGCCTCGTAGCGGACGAGACTCCGCCCCTGCGTCTCCGCGACCCCGACCCCTTGCGCCTCTGCTTCGGCCATCGTGCGCTCGCCTCTCCTCTGTTTGTGTGTGTGTAGAAGGTGACTGCCCCGGTCTGCGGTAACAATACACGCGGCCGGGCGCGAACGCCAAACCCGCGCGGGCTAGACGCGGGTTGACCGCTCGTCGAACGCGGCGCGAACCTCTGCGGCCGTCAGCCCGCGCTCGCGCAGCGCGCGCAGCGAGAGCGCGGCGTGACGCTTGGCGAGACGCTCGCCGCGCTCGTCCGTCATCAGCTCGCAGTGGTAGTAACGGGGCGTCTCGAATGAGAGCGCGCGTTGGAGTAAGAGCTGACGCGCGGTCGACTTCAGCAGGTCGCCGCCGCGCACGACTTCGGTGACGCGCATCGCGGAGTCGTCGCAGACTACGGCGAGCTGGTAGGCGGGCACGTCGTCGCGACGCCAGACGAGGAAGTCTCCGAAGTCGCGCCCCGCGACGAACACTTGACGGCCCTGACGAAGGTCGTCAAACACGACGGCCTCGCCGTCGGGCACGCGGAAGCGCCAGTTGACTCCGGCCGGAGTCTCGGGCGGCGCGGCGGCCTCGCCCGCGCGCCGCCGGCAAGTGCCCGGATAGAGCGGCTCGTCGTCGGCGTGCGCGCCCTCGTGCGGCGCTTGCGCCGAGCGCGCGAGGTCTCTGCGCGAGCAGGCGCACGGGTAGACGTGGCCCGCGGCGACGAGGCGACGCCACGCTTCGAGGTGCGACGAGCGCCGCCCGCTCTGCGCGTAAGGCGCGAACGCGCCGCCCACGTCCGGCCCCTCCTGCCAAGTGATGCCGAGCCAGCGCAAGTCGTCAATCATCGCCGCGACGAACTCCGCGCGCGAGCGTTGCGGGTCGAGGTCTTCGTTGCGGAGGATGAGCGTGCCGTCGTGAGCGCGTGCGCGCTCGTGGGCCGTCCAGAAGGTGCGCGCGTGTCCGAGGTGGAGGAGGCCGGTGGGCGACGGCGCGAGCCGCCCGCGGTAGACGCGCGGGGAGGTGTGGGCGTTGTCAGTTGCCACGCCAGACGCTCGGGCGCTCGGCGTCGAGGGTGCGCGCGCTCGGCCGCGCCTCGGCGTCGGCGTCGCCCGCGACGAAGCCTCTGAGGAACAGGCGCGTGACGTTGTCGACGAGGTCGCCGACGGAGAGAGGCCCGCGCGGGTCGTACCAATTATAAATCCAGTTCATCATGCCGAAGAGCGCGTAAGTCGCGACGGTGAGGTCGACGGAGCCGCCGCGCGCGGCCTGCACCTCGGCGAGAATGCGCCGGACGGTGCGCGTGTACTGCTGCTTCTTTCCGGAGACGCGCTCGTGCATCTCGCCCGCCAGCGAGTCGGCCTCGTGCGAGAGCACCTTCATCTCGGCCATGTTGGCGGCGAAGAACGAGAGGTGGTTTTCGATGACCAGACGCAGGCGCTCGACCGCGTCGGCGGTCTCGCCCAGACGCTCTTCGAGACGTTCGAGGACGCGGCCGAAGCAGTTGTCTTGGATGAGGAAGAGGAGCTCGTCCTTCGACTTGCAGTAGTAGTAGAGACCGGCGAGGCTCACGCCGGTCGCGCGCGAGATGTCGCGCATCGAGGTCGGGTGGTAGCCCTTCTCGGCGAAGATGCGCGCCGCCGTCCGCAGGATGAATTCGAGCTTCTGGTCGTAGCGCGTGAAGTCCTCTGTCAGGTTCGCGGCCATCGCTTCTTAAAGTCTGACGTACTCGAAATCAATCGGCTTGCCCTTGACGCCCGCCGCCGGCGGCGCGATCCAATTAGCCATCTTGCCCGGCTCGGTGACGGGGTGCATCAAGGAGCGCACGTACTCGCGGTCGTCCATGACGGGCAGCCACTCGTCGCGACGCCGCTCGAACTCCTCGCGCGTGATGAGATTGCCTTCGACGTCGAAGTGGTGTCCGGCGAACTCGCCGACGTGGCGGTGGAAGCGCGTGCTCGGCAAGTAGAGTTGCGCCGCGTGCCCCTCGTCCGCCAGATACTTGTTCCAGCGCTTCATCGCGCGCTCGCAGTCGGCGACGTACTCGCCGCGCAGGACTTCGTTCAGAGCGTTTCTCATCGGCACCTCGCGCTCCGAGAGGCGGCCGTCCTCGACGACCGTCAAGCGGAAGGAGCCCTCGCGCACGACGTGCTCGTCGTACTGCTCCTGCTCCTTGAAGCGCCCTTTGAGCCCGGCGGCGAAGAAGTCGGCCGCGTTCGAGCTGATCTCGCCGCCGAAGAGGTCGAGCGAGTAGGAGAACCAGAAGTTGATGTACTTCTGGATGATGTCGAGCGGGATGCCGCCCAACTGCCGCACGTCCGCGTTCTGCTTCATCAGCTCGGCCGTCCGCTTGACGACGCGCCCGACGCCCGTCTCGCCGACGAACAGGTGATGCGCCTCTTCGGTGAGCATGAATTGGCAGGTGCGCGCCAGCGGCTCGAAGCCCGACTCGGCCAGCGCGGCGAGCTGATACTTGCCGTCGCGGTCGGTGAACATCGTGAAGCAGTAGAAGTTGAGCCAGTCGTCGCACGGCTGGTTGAAGGCTTCGAGGATGCGCGGCTTGTCGGGGTTCCCCGAGCGTCGCGCCAACATCTCGTCGGCCTCCTCGCGGCCGTCGCGCCCGAAGTACTTGTGCAGGAGGTAGACCATCGCCCAGAGGTGGCGGCCCTCCTCGACGTTGACCTGAAAGAGGTTGCGCAGGTCGTAGAGCGACGGGCAGGTCTTGCCGAGCTGTCGCTGCTGCTCGACCGAGGCGGGCTCGGTGTCGCCCTGCGTGACGATGATGCGGCGCAGGGCGTTGCGGAACTCGCCGGGCACCTCCTGATAGGCGGGCGCGCCGAAGTTGTCGCCGAAGCCGACGCGCGCGTCCGCCTCCGCGGGCTTCAGGAAGATGCCCCAGCGGTAGTCGGGCATCTTCACGTAGTCGAAATTCGCCCACCCGTCGGCGTCGACGCCGATGGCCGTGCGCAGCCACACGTCCTTCTCCTGAAAGCCCTCGGGGCCCATCTCGCGCCACCAGTTCAGGTAGTCGGGCAGCCACTTTTCGAGCGCGCGCTGGAGGCGCTTGTCCTCCGACAGGTTCACGTTGTTTGGTATGCGTTCGTAAAGTTCCATGATGCCCCCTTAAGTCCTCTTGTAGTCGAACTGCGGCTGCGTCGGCTTGCCGTAGTTCGTGAGCGCGCCCTGCGGGCCGACGGCGTTGGGGCGCTGGAAAATCCAGTTCTGCCACGCGGTCAGCCGGCCGTAGATCTTCGTGTCGAGCGTTTCGGGGCCGGCGAAGCGTAAAGACGCTTCCATGCCGGTGAGCGCGTCGGGCGAGAGCGACGTGCGCTCCTCGATGGCGACGCGCACCTCGTCCTCCCAGTCGAGGTCGTCGGGCGCGAAGGTGACGAGGCCCAACTCGTCGGCCGCGTCGGCGTCGAAGCGCCCGCCGCGACTTAAAACCTCTTCGGCCGCCTCGGGCGTCGCGAGGAATCGCGAACGGAGGCGCGTCAGCCCGTTCGACATCGGCAGCGCGCCCGCGTTCATCTCGCTCGTCGCCAGCTCGACGCGCGCGTCGGGGTCGTTGAGCATGTAGGTGCGGTCGGCCGAGAGCGCCAGCTCAAGAAGGTTTCCGGCGAAGCAGCTCCCCGGCTCGACGAGCGCGAAGAAGCTCTTGGCCGTCAGGTCGAGCCGGCGCAGGACGCGCGCCATGTGGAGGACGATTTCGCGGACGAGCCAATGGTCGCGGTGCTCGACGAGAGTTTTATCGACCGCGAGCACTTCGTCGATGTCCCCCTCTGTGCGCAGGCAGACGAGGCCGATCTCCAACTCGTTGACTCTCAAATGCAAGAGCGCGTCGTCCAACTCGCGGTAAGCCTGAAGCGGCCAGTACGAGTCGCCGAGCTCGTGCATTTCTTCGGGCGTCGAAGGCTGCGCGCCGCGCGGGCCGCGCACGGTCAAGTCGGCGTAGCGCCCCTCGCGGTCGTAGCGCACGGAGACGTACTCGTACTCGCGCCCTGAGTCCGTCGCCTCGACGCGCAGGGGGTTGAGCCGGACGCCGGCCCCGTCCTTCTTCGCGTCGCCCGACTCGGCGAGCTCTTTGACGAGCGCGCTGACGGATTCGTCAAACTTGCTCGTCGGGAAGTGGCCGTCGATCAAGCCCCAATCCTTCGCGCGCTTCGCCTTCAGGCCCTCGGCGAGCGTGGAGAAAACGTCGGCGCGGTCGCGACGGACTTTGCGCTTGTCGACGAGGCGCGTTAGGCCGCCCGTGCCGGGCAGCACGCCGAGCAGGGGGACTTCGGGAAGCGAGACGGCCGAGTTGCCGTCGTCTACGAGATAGATTTCGTCGCAGGCGATGGCCAACTCGTAGCCGCCGCCCGAGGCCGTGCCGTTCAAGGCGGCGACGTAGCGCTGGCCGGAGTTCTGCGAGGCGTCCTCGATGGCGCAGCGCGTCTCGTTGGTGAACTTGCAGAAGTTGACCTTGAAGGCGTGCGAGCTGGTGCCGAGCATATAGATGTTCGCGCCCGCGCAGAAGATTCGCGGCTTGAGGCTCGTGACGACGACGACGCGCACCTCCGGGTGCTCGAAGCGCAGGCGCTGGACGGCGTCGGCCAGCTCGATGTCGACGCCCAAATCGTAAGAGTTGAGCTTGAGCTTGTAGCCTTCGGCGAGCGTCTCGTCCTCCTGCACGTCCATCGTAAGACGCGCCACGGGGCCGTCGATGGCGAGCTTCCAGTGGCGGTAACGCTCCGGCGATGTCTCGAAATTGACCATGTTGGGAATCTCTATCGGCTTAGGTTTTAATAACTTACGGCTTTTCCGGCCGTTCCACCCGTGATAACTTTGATGACGGCGGCCGTTCGAACGTTCGTTCGAGAAAGCATGATATTCAGCGGGGGCGGGCGAGTCAAGCGGGCGCGCGGCGGGGCGTCTGGCAGGCTTGACAGCGGCGTGCGCGGCGCGTAGGTTCTTGTTCGCTTTCGGGCCGAGGGAGGCGCATCTCGTCTGGTGACGGGCGCGGTCTTCAAAACCGTCAGTGAGCCTGTGAGAGCAGGCTCGGGTGGGTTCGATTCCCACACGCCTCCGCCACAAAAGCAGTGACGAGCGACGAGCGAGAGACTTGTCGCTCGACGTCCGCACCCTTTCGGTCACCCGCCCGCCCTCTTCGTTTCGCGCCCACCCGCCGCGACTCTTTATGAAGGACTGGATTGCCCTGAACATGACGCCGGGCGTCGGCCCGCGCGTGGCGGCGAAGCTTCTTGAGCGTTTCGGGTCGGCCGAGGGCGTCTACTCGGCCCTGCGCGCGGAGCTTGAGCGCCTGCGCCTGCGTCCCGAAACCGTCGAGTCAATCGTCTTGAAGGATAGACACGAGGAGGCCGCGCGCGAGCTTGAGCGCGTGCGCTCGATGGCGGACGCCGACGTGCTCGTCTTAGACGACGGGACATACCCGGCACTCCTTCGCGAGATTCCAGACCCGCCCGTCACGCTCTACGTGCGCGGGCGCTGGCAGGAGTCTTCGGACGCGCCGTGCGTCGCCATCGTCGGCTCGCGGCGCTGCTCGACCTACGGGCAGAACGTCGCCACGATGCTCGCGCGCGACTTGGCCTCGCGCGGCGTGACGATCGTCTCGGGCCTCGCGCGCGGCATCGACGCGGCCGCGCACCGCGGGGCGCTCGAAGCGGGCGGGCGCACCGTCGCCGTTTTGGGGACGGGGCTCGACGAGGTCTACCCGCGCGACCATAAAAAGCTCGCCGAGGAAATTCTCGCGGGCGGCGGCGCGCACGTCACGCAGTTCCCGCTCTCGACTCCTCCCATCTCCGAAAACTTTCCCTACCGCAACCGCGTCATCAGCGGGCTCTCTTTGGGCGTCTGCGTCGTCGAGGCGTCGGAGAAGAGCGGCTCGCTGATTACGGCGCGGCTGGCGATGGAGCAGAACCGCGAGGGGTTTGTAACACAGCCCCGGTATTCATCTGTATCCGTATTTTCTGCCCGTGGGCTGTGAACACCTTGATTCTGAAGGCTTGCAATGCGGCCCGTTTTTCCTCGAAGGTAAATTCGCGCTTCGCTCCGTCAGCGACTAAACCGCAATACTCCGCAAACCTGTTGGCCGTCTGCCGAATGTCATCATAGGCAGCAATCCTCGACCTTAAATCTTCGGTCAAGGCTTTATACGCCTTGATGTCATCGGCCATCTGCTTAATGTTGGAATCTATTTGCTCCGCGAGTTCGGTGTCACCGTCACCGATTGCTTCTTGGTACTTTCCGAGCATGGCGGCCCGTATGCGGTTAATCTTGGCAAGCTCGGCTTCGGCGCTTTTGAGGTCAGTACATAGCGGCTCATAAGCCGACTCGGAGAGCACCTTTTCTACTTCGGCGGCCACTACTTCAGGGGCGGCGAGGAATGCCAGCACCTTATTCCAGACAGCTTCCTCCACTTTCGTTGCGTACACTCGCCCGCCCGTACACTTTATTTCAGGATTGAGACGGTTAATTTTTCTCCTTCCGTGCGAGCAACGATAGATGCCGGTATGCCCGGTAACGCTCCGCACGCGGTTTTTCATCACCCTGATTTGCTCGGCTTCAGGGTACAACGGATTATTACAGATTGAGCAAAAGATCATGCCGCGCAGCAAGTACGGCCTGTTAGAGTTGCGGGTATAGTTCGCAGTCTTTTTGTTAGCTTCCACAATCCGGCGCGCTTCCGTAAACATTTCCTCTGTGATAATCGGCGGGGTGACGCCATCCGGCAAGAGAACCCACTGGTCACGCGGCGCGAGTGCGGTTTTCATTTTGCCGGTCTTACGGCGCACGTCAGTCGTTCGGTAGATATTTACGTAGGTCTTACCTGTATAGGCTTCGTCATTCAATATGCGCGAAATCATGGTGTTGTTCCAAAGCGGCTCGG
>DASQDT010000019.1:0-6552 GCA_035634035.1 Pyrinomonadaceae bacterium
GTTGACCATCCACTGGCCGTCGTGCCACTCGCCGCGCGGGATGATGCGGCCGACGTAGCCGGTCTTGACGGCGTCGTAGCCGTGCCGCTTCATGAACTGATAAGCCTCGTCCATGCGCCGCTCGTAGTTCGTCACGGACGAAGAGGTCTCGTGGTGCATGATGAGCTTGACGCCTTTCGACGCGGCGTAGGCGTGAAGCTCTTCGACGTTAAAATCGGGGTAGGGCGTGACGAAGTCGAAGACCTCCTCCTTGTAGTTGCCGAACCAATCCTCCCAACCGACGTTCCAGCCCTCGACGAGGACGCCCTGAAAGCCGTGGCGGGCGGCGAAATCTATATAACGTTTCGTGTTGGCGGTCGTCGCGCCGTGCTTCCCGTTCGGCTTGAGCGAATTCCAGTCGGTCTCGCCGAGCCGCACCGTGACGTTGTCGGCGTAGTTCCAAGTGGCCTTCCCGACGTGCATCTCCCACCAGATGCCGACGTACTTCATCGGCCGAATCCAGCTCACGTCCGCGAGCTTCGACGGCTCGTTGAGGTTGAGGATGAGTCTCGAAGCGAGGATGTCCGCGGCGCGGTCGCTGACGACCACGGTGCGCCACGGCGTGCGCGCGGGCGCTTGCAGGTACGCCTTGTTGCCGATGGGGTCGGGCGCGAGCGCGGAGGTGAGCGCGTGCGCGGGCTTGTCGACGGCGAGCAGCATCGCCGGGTAGTCGACGAGCGCGGCCTCGTGGATGTTGACGTAGAGGCCGTCGTCCGTCTTCATCATCAAAGGCGTCTGGACGAGGTTGGCCGAGAAGAAGGTGCGCGTCGATATCTCCTGCGACTGTTTGCCGCG
This sequence comes from Pyrinomonadaceae bacterium, assembly GCA_035634035.1. Classification (GTDB taxonomy): domain Bacteria; phylum Acidobacteriota; class Blastocatellia; order Pyrinomonadales; family Pyrinomonadaceae; genus DASQDT01. The sequence goes on from DASQDT010000019.1 coordinate 835, forward strand.
CTCGGCGTCCACCTCGCTCAGGCGCGTCGTCGAGTAGAAGTACTCGTTCGTGTCGAAGTCGCCGGGAATCCAGAACGCCTTGTGGTCGCCCGCGAGCCGGAACTCGGTGCGCTCGTCCGTGACGGTGAAGTGGCGCAAGGCTTCCTGCCCGGGGAACTCGTAGCGGAAGCCGAGGCCGTCGTCGAAGAGTCGGAAGCGGACGACGACCGTCGTCTTCTGCGCTCCCGCGGCGGCGGCCCGCTGTTCGAGCGTGACGGCCAGCTCGCGGTAGTTGTTGCGCACGCGCCGCTCCTCGCCCCACACCGTCTCCCACGTCTCGTCCTTCGCCGTCTCCTTCACGTCGGCCGCGACGAGGGCGCTCGTGAGCGGCGGCCTGTCCTTCAAGACGAGGCCGAGCTTGCTGCGCCGGATGACGGGGCGTCCGGCGAACGAGAGCTCGTAGGTCGGCTCGCCGTCGGCCGTCAGGGCGAAGGTGAGCGAGAGTCTGCCGTTCGGCGACTTGAGGTCTTGGGCGGCTGCGCCCGAGGCGGCGAGGATGAGGAAGAGTAGCGGCAGAGCGCCCGTCAGGAATCGCGAATCAAACATTTCGGTTCACCCCGTCCGTGTTCGGTCTCCTCAGCGCGCGGCGCGTTCGTAGACGACGCGCCCGTCGAAGATGGTGATGGCGGCCTCGGTCTTTAAAATCTCTTCGGGCTCGACGGTCAGAAGGTCGCGCGTGTGGACGACGAGGTCTGCGAGCATTCCTTCTTTAATCTGCCCCTTCCCGCGCTCCTCGAAAGAGGCGTAGGCCGCGCCCGCCGTGTAGAACCGAATCGCGTCCTCGATGGAGACGCGCTCCTGCGGCCACCAGCCGCCCGGCGGGTCGCCCTCCGTGCTCCGGCGCGTGACGGCCGCGTAGAGTCCGACGTAAGGGCTGATGGGCTCGACCGGCCAGTCCGTGCCGAAGGCGACGGGCACTCCGAACGACTTCATCGCGTGCCACGCGTAAGCGCCGAGCACGCGGTACTCGCCGAGCCGGTCTTGCGCCCAACGCTTGTCCGTGATGGCGTGCGACGGCTGCATCGAGGCGACGACGCCCAAGTCGCGGTAGCGCGCGAAGTCCGTGGGCGCGACGACCTGCGCGTGCTCGACGCGGTGGCGCGGCTCGCGCCGCTCGTCGTGGTCGCCTAGCAGCTTGGTGGTGCTGGCGACCGGCGCGGGCCGCGGATTCGCCTTCGCGGCCGCCGCGAAGCCGTCGAGGGCCATGCGGTTGGCGCGGTCGCCGATGGCGTGGAGCGCGATTTGAAAACCGGCCTTGTCGCGCTCGACGATCATGCGCGTCAACTCTTCCGCCGGGCGGCGCGGGATGCCGCTGTTCGCGGGGTCGTCCGCGAAGGGCGCGAGCATGGCGGCCGTGCGCGACCCGAGCGTCCCGTCGACGTAGCCTTTGAGCGCGCCGAGGCGCAGGCGCATGGGGTCGTCTTTGAACGACGCGAACTCGGCGCGTTGACGCTTCAACTCGTCAACCGAATCTTCGAAGTCCTGCCACTCGGAGACGCGGACGGTGAGCTTGCCCGCGGCCAAGAGACGGCGGTAGAGCTTCGTCGTCTCGTAACGCGAGTTGTCTTGGACGGACGTGATGCCGTGGCGGCGCGCCTCTTCGAGCGCGCGTTCGAGCGCCTCCAAGTTCTGCGCCTCGGTCGGCTGAGGGATGACGCGCGCGACGAGCTGCGCGGCCGTCTCCTTGAGGATGCCGGTCGGCTCGCCCGAAGCGTCGCGCAAGATTTCGCCGCCCTCCGGCGCTCGCGTCTCGCGCCCGACGCCCGACGCGCGCAGCGCCGCCGTGTTCGCCCAACTGACGTGGCCGTCCACGCGCTGCAGAAAGACGGGGTTGTTCGGCGCGGCCTCGTCCAAATCTTTTTTGTCCGGCCACTCGCCGCCCCACAGCGTGTGATCCCAGCCGCGGCCGAGAATCCACTCGCCGGGGCGCGAGCGTGCCGCGCGCTCGGCCACGCGCCGCTTCGCCTCGGCCAGCGTCGGGGCGCCGAGCAGCTCGACGCGCAGGAGCGACAGCCCGCCGCCGAGAAAGTGTATGTGCGCGTCGTTGAAGCCGGGCGTGACGAGGCGGCCCGACAGGTCGACGGTGCGGCGCGCGCGGAAGCGAGCGCGCAAGGCCCGCGTCGTGCCGACGGCGACGACGCGCGAGCCGTCAATCGCGACCGCCTCGGCCACGCCGCCCCGCTCGTCGGCGGTGAAGACTTTTCCGTTGACGAGAAGCAGGCTGACCGTCCGCCCGCGCTGCGCCGAGGCGTCGGCGGGCAGGAGCGTCGTGAGGAGACAGAGCAGGAGCGCGAGCGAAAGGGTCTTGCGTGGGCGCATATCGTTTTCTTCGGAGGCCGGTTTGAAGGAGCGCGCCCTTTATATCACCAAAACAGTCGGCAGTCAGCAGCCTACCGCTGCATCACGTCCGTCGCGGCGTCGCGGTCGAAGGTCGAGAGGGTCGGCGGGCCGTGGTGCGCGGTGAGTCGAATCATGGCCGGGTACTTGCGGCCGCCGCGGCTCGTCGAAAGCACGCTCGGGATTTTCTGGCCGGCGTCCGAGTCGGCCACCTCGATTGAGACGCGGAGCAGGCGGTCGGTCGGCAGCGTTTCGTCCGTCGCGCCGTAGCCGGTCATCTCCTTGATGCGCGCCTCTATCTCGCCGATGCCGAGCGCGCGCGTGGCATACCGCGCCTCGACGACGTAGCCGCCCGGCGCGGGCGCGACCTTCACCTCCAAAGGCTTCACGACCTGACCCGTCTTGGTGACGAGCCGGAGCTCGTCGCCCGCCGTCACGGAGTCGTCCGTCACCTCCGCGCGGACGTAAAGCTCTTCGCCCGCGTGAACCGCGCCGACGCGCGCCGAGGCGTCCGCCGCGCCCGTCCAAGAGGCCGCGCCCGCCGTGACGTTGTCCTTGCCTTCGAGTCTGACGGTCGCGCCCGGCCACTCGTCCGCCGAGACGCGCCCGTCGAGCGCGGGCGCGCGCGCGATGCGCCCGGCGCGCAGCTCGTAGAAGACGCGCCGGTAGTTTTTCCTGCCCGCGCCCGCGAGGCTTTCGATGACGAGCCCCGTCGAGAGGTTCGCGTCGCGCTCCTCCAAAAGGTCTGGGTTGAACGAGTCCATGTGGCGCTCGGTCGCGCCGATGTGCGTCCAGCGGCCGGCGTCGTGGCGGAAGCGGTCGACGAAAGACCAGCGGTCGCGCGAGCCGCCGTAGTGGGTGACGACGACCGCGCCGCGCTCAATCGAAAGCCCCTCGAACGGGTCGCCGAAGACGCCGCCGCAGCCGCGACACATGACGACCTCAGAGCTTACGGCCTCGCGGCGCAGCTTCCCCGACGCGTCGCGCAGCGCGATGACGAGCAGGCGCGGCTCCTGCCAGATGTCGCCCGGCTCGGACTGCTCGGGGTCGTGCGCGAGGGCGAGGGCGGTGTCGGCGCGCCCGTCGCCGTTCAAGTCTCCGTCGGCCGAGCCGAGCAGACGCCAGCCCGCGGGGACGAAGCCCTGCGCGGCGTCGGCCGCCTCCGCGATGGCGGGCGTCTGAAACGGCCGCGTCTCGTCTTGTGCGGCGACGCAAGTGACGGCCGTGGTCAGCAACAGGCAAGCGAGAAGGGCTCTCGTAAGTTTCATGGGAACAATTCTAGCGCACAGTTCGTTGACTGTAACTCCGAGGCCGACCGCCACGACTCTCCGCGCGCGCTCTGCGGCGAACGTTTTTCTTGCCAAACGCGCGGGCCGGGCGTATGCTGTCGTCACTTGTGAGGTCACGATGATGATGAATCTCCTCCTCTTTATTAGAGCCTAACTGGCCCTCGCCACCCGCGCCGTCCCTCTCTTTCCACAACGGAAAGCCGCTACCCGTTTACTTACAAAAGTAGGTGCTCTCATGTCTATTCTCGGAGTCGAAGTCCGGAATCTCTACAAGTCTTTCCGCAAGCGCGAGGGCTTCCTGCGCTCGCGACACAAGGAGACGCACGCGCTCAAAGACGTCTCCTTCGAGGTCGCTCTGGGCGAGACCTACGGCCTGCTCGGGCCGAACGGGTCGGGCAAGTCGACCTTGATTCGCGTCTTGGCGACTTTGCTCGTCCCCGACGCGGGCGAGGTGCGCCTGCTCGGCCACCGACTGCCCGGCGAGGAGCGCGAGGTGCGCCAAAAGATCGGGCGCGTGAGCGTCGACGCGGCCTTCTACAAGAAGCTGTCGGCGCGCGAGAACTTGCTCTACTCGGCCTTCCTCTACGGGCTCGAACGCCGCGAGGCCGAGCGCCGCTCGATGGAGATTCTCGAAGCGTTGGGGCTGGAGCAGGAGAAGTTCACCGACCCGCTCGAAGAGATGAGCCGCGGGATGCAGCAGAAGGTCGCCATCACGCGCGCGCTGCTGGTCAACCCGCCGCTCCTTCTTCTGGACGAGCCGACGACGGGCCTCGACCCGAAGAGCCGACGCGACGTGCAGACGTTTTTGGAGAACCTCCGGCGCGAGCAGGGGACGACCATCCTCCTGACCTCGCACGACATGGCCGAGACCGAGCGCCTGTGCGCGCGCATCGGCTTCATCGCCAAGGGCAGTCTCATCGCCGAAGGGACGGCCGAGGAGCTGAAGCGCCGGTCGGGCACCGCCTCGCTCGACGACGCCTTCATCGCGCTCGCCGGCGAGAAGCTCGAAGAGGACGGCGGCGAAGGCGCGCCGGCCAAGACGAAAGATAAGACCTCGCGCGGCGGGGCGGACGCCGGGGGCGAAGCCGAGTCGGCGTCGGCCGCGGCCTTCGACGGCGAGGAAGTTTTGCAGGAGAACAGGTGATGGAAAGGGTTCTGAGACAGACTTGGGCGTTCTTCTTCCGCGACTACACGCTGACGCGTCGCTATATGTCGTGGGTCATCGTCTTCACCTTCTACGCCATCGTGAACTCGGCGACCATCGCGCTCATCGGCGTCGCGGCCGGCGACCGTCGCCTGACCTTGACGCTGCTGGTCGGCGTGCTGCTGTGGAACTTCCTCTCGGTGCTGTTCAGCGAGATCGCCAACTCGATCACGTACGAGCGCTGGGAGGGGACTCTGGAGTACACCTTCATGGCCCCGGTCTCGCGGCTCACGCACTTGGCGGGCGTCAGCCTCTTCACGACGGCCTACAGCGTCGTGCGCACGATCATCATCGTCGTGGGCTTGATGCTCTTCATCGACCTCGACCTGTCGCGCGCCAACGTCGCGGGCCTGCTCGTCGTGCTCGTCGTCAGCAGCGTCGCCTTCATCGGTCTGGGACTGATGGCGGCGGTGCTGCCCGTCTTCAGCCCCGAGCGCGGGGCCGAGGCGACGAACATTTTTCAGGGCATCCTGCTCTTGGTCTCGGGCGTTTACTACCCCGTCGAGGTTCTGCCCGGCTGGCTGCAACCGCTCGCGGCCATCTCGCCCGCGACCTACGCCCTGTCGGCCTGCCGCAAGCTCATCGGCATCGGCGACGCGGTGACGGCGCAGGGCGGCAGCTTCGAGCCGTCGGAGGGCGCGCCGCTGTCGGCCGTCGTCCCCGAGCTCGTCGTGCTCGCCGTGATGGGGTTGGTGATGGTGCCGCTCGGCCTCTACGTCTTCGGCGTCGTCGAGGCGTGGGCCAAGCGGACGGGCAAGCTCAAGCGGACGGGCTGACCCGATTGCGCATTCCGGCTCGCGGAGTGCGGGTTAAAGAAGGGCGCCCGCGCGAACCACTCGGCTCGCGCGG